>JAHFLJ010000006.1:20455-41421 GCA_023244935.1 Candidatus Liptonbacteria bacterium | reverse complement strand
TGGTTGTGTGTCTCTTGACCAAAACACATACACGCAAACACCCACTACTACAACCACAGTAGCTAGAACAGTATAAAAATATTTCATATGATTATTTAAATAATATCATAAAATAAAAAAGGGAGAAAGCCGTGGCTTCCTCCCTAAATAATTAAGTTACTAGTTCGGATCGTATATCGTGTTATAGTAGTCCGTCCCCTTCCAAATCTTGTAATGACCTTGGATCATCTGAACGCTGTCGTAGAATGGGCAACCACTGTCACCGCCAAAATCGACTGCACAGAACGCGTGTCTGGTGATCACCTCTCGGTTAGACACCGGAACTCCTGAAATGTAAAGATCTGTTTTGTAATTGGAATCGATGACGTCAACCGCTGTAACGGTGCCGGCCGACTTATAGACCTGAACGACGATAGAAACATGGTTAGTGGTAAAACCTTGAGCCGTATCTCCATACAGGAAAAGCACATCTCCTTCAACGACTTCTTGCAGGTCAGGCTCGCTATTGCTTTCCATGCTCGCGAAAGCAAGGGCAACAGCATCCTCCGACTGTGATCTATACAAAATATTATTGGCGAAAAAAACACATTGCCCGCCTCTTCCTACCGAACCATAATCTCCGCTTGCGGTACTATATCCGTACGATGCCAAATCCGAGTAGAAACTCGGCGAAGTATAACCGCTAACATAGCAGGCGTCGCTTGATACGGCCCAATTCGACGCATAACAGTTAGAATAGCCATAAGCGGCATCGAGGTCGCTCAGTGCCTGTGGCCCAAGGTTGGTTTGATCATTCAAAAAGTTCCAGCCACTGACGCAGTTGCCGTTGGTTGACGGAATGGTTTTGTCGCATCCGCCATCATGGCTTTGACGTAGAGCATAGAACGCCGTGAGCACAACGGCTCGACGCGCATTCGTGGAAAATGGCGGTGGCGTTCCCATGCTATCTAGGGATGAAAGCTGAGCATCAGAATAGTACACCATATCACCCACATACTCATGAACGACACTATTAGTGCTACCCTTGGCAAGATAAATCCCAAACGTACCCTGAAAGTAAGGATATTGGCAGTTGAAGGAGCAACCTCCCCAGCTGCCGCCTCCAATACTTGCATATGACCATGCGCCCAATGAGCCGTTTATGGCACCACCGTCATTGTTGTATACCCATGTGTATTCAGTATCATACTCGCCGTAATTCAAATACCTATTCCCCGCGGCGTATCCCGTCATCATCATGCCTCCGTCGTAAAATGTGTCCAACGACGAAACGTATGAAGTCGGGAAATACAAATATCCATATGAGTATTGCAACTCCGCAGACACGGAACCTGTGGGATAATAGGTATCGTCAGCGTCATTCCACCGCATCCATGTTCCCGCCGCAAAACTTAAATGCGACATGGTCGTGATACAAAACAATACAAAAAACATAGCCACCAGAGTCAGCTGACTGAGTCGCTTCATCTCTTCCCCCTTTCGGTTTGGTTGTTAAAGAGCGTTAAATCCAGCGAGGCGCACAAAGAAACGATTTTCTTTATGGACCTCGCCACTGACGAAAAACTTTGGCATTGTATCCGAAAGACAATTTTTTATCAAGGAACCACAGAACCTATCTCTACTGCACAACCGGACAATCGGTTATAATAAATGAGTGGAAAAACTTGAATCAAAAAAATTCTATTTCGGCACTTCAACTTCGGCTCATCAAATCGAGGGTAATAACCTGAATGACTGGAGCGAATGGGAAAAGAAAAACGCCATTCGACTCGCTTCGCTCGCTCAGGGTAAACCTGAATTCATAGAGGCACATCCGGCTGCTGGGAGCCCGCAAAACTACTTATCTGGAAAAGCCTGCAATAGTTATGAACTATTTAACGAGGACATCAAACTAATTGAATCGCTCGGATGTAATGCTTATCGCTTCTCGATTGAATGGTCGAGAATAGAACCGGAAGAGGGAAAATTTAATTCGTCAGCAATTTTAAAATATAGAGAAATGATACTAGCGATGAGGGCCGCCGGCATCGAGCCGTTTTTAACTCTTCATCATTTCACTATTCCCCTATGGCTCAAAGAAAAAGGTGGAATAATTTATAAAGGATTCCCGGAATATTTTGAAAGATTCGCGGAGCGTATCGGGAATGAATTCAGAACAGAGATTAAATACATCTGCACAATTAACGAGCCGGAGATACTTTCGCTAAATAGCTACTACCGTGGACTGTGGCCGCCGGCAACCAAAAATTTATTTAAGTTTCGCAAGGCCAGAAAGAATCTTATTAAAGCGCATATTTTTGCCTTCCAAAAGCTAAAAAATATAAGTTCGGATTTTGTGGTTGGTCCGGTATGCAATCTTTCTTATTTTGAATCCGCCGGCGGGTTTTGGAACTCGGCAATCACTATGTTCGCCAAAAGTTTTTGGAATTTTTACTTCTTAGATCGGACAAATAAATATTCCGACTTTGTCGGAGTAAATTACTATTTCCATAATCGAATTTCCGGAGGGCTTAATAAAAATTTGAACGAGACTGTTTCGGATTTAGGCTGGGAACTTTATCCGCTTGGAATTGAAAATGTTTTAGAGGAGACCTATTCTCGTTATAAGTTGCCGATATTCGTTACTGAAAATGGACTAGCTGACCGGCAGGATAAAAATCGTCCGGAATTTATAAGAAAGACTTTTGAGGCGCTTGCACGCGCCAAAAAAAACAACGTTGATCTTCGGGGATATTTCCACTGGTCGCTTTTAGATAATTTTGAATGGGATAAGGGATTCTGGCCAAAGTTCGGATTGTTTAAAGTTGATTTTGGTACATTTGAAAGAATTCCGCGCGCCAGCGCAAAGGTTTACGCCGAACAAATAAAACAATTTATAAATGACTAACGGAATTTTTATCGCAATCCTCGCGCAAATATTTTTGGGAGTTTCAATCGTTGTTGATAAATATATTCTCCACGCCAAAGAGGGTCGAAAGCCAATTAGCTATGTTTTTTGGATTGGAATATTGAATATATTCGGCGGACTTTTACTGCTTTATAAATTTCAGACTCCAAGTCTAATGCTGGTCGGGCTTTCCGCTCTGGCCGGGTTTATTTTTCTCCTGTCAATTCTTTTTTATTACAAAGCAATTTACGCCGGAGCAATTTCGGAATCCGCGCCAGTTATTGGCGGTTTAGCCCCGATTGCGACTTATTGTCTGGAAAGCTTAATTGGTTTTTCAGAAATTGACATGGTGGAAAAAATTGCTTTTGGGATGCTTGTTTTTTCCGGATTCTTATTTTTATCCGCTCAAAAGGTTAATTTCAAAAAAGTTTTACCTTGGGCGATTTTAGCTTCAGTATTCACCGCGCTTGCAACCGTTTTGGAGAAAATGGTTTTTTCGGAAACCAATTTTACTACCGGATTTGGAATGATGAAGTTGTTTTCTTTTGTCGCGGCTCTTGGACTACTCTTAATTCCAAAAATTAAGGCTCAGATTTTTTCCGATTCAAAGAATACTAGTGCGAAACATGGAATCCAATATTTCGCAAACCGCGCCTTAGCGGCTACCGGATCATTTTTAATTTTTTATGCGGTAAGCCTGGAAAGCCGACCGGCCTTGATCGAGGCCGCTGCCGGACTACGCTACGCAATAATATTCGGGCTCGCCTACGTCCTTTACCGTCGCAACCACAAACAGCTTGGGGATAAATTCTCCGGTTGGACGTTTACAATAAAAATTATCGCCACCTTACTAATTGTAACCGGCTTAGGAATTCTTTCCGTCCAGCACTACTATTTATCCAAACCATTCCCTCCCAGAGAAAATACTTCTTGGGGAATTACTTTTTCGACCAAAATGGCGGAGAACTTTAGTCTGGATTCGAAAACCACACTACAGGCAATCGTTGATGACCTTAAGCCGGAAGTTGTTAGAATCGCCACCTATTGGGATGAAATTCAAACTTCCGAAACCGAATATGATTTCTCTAAAGTAGATTGGCAGATGGACATGCTTCGCGACTCGGGCGTGCCGACAATCTTAACCTATGGGCGTAAAACTCCGCGTTGGCCGGAATGTCACGTTCCAACCTGGTTGAAAGACAAATCGACCGAAGAAATTAATTCAGAATTAATTAAATATGTTTCGATTTTTACTGAGCGTTATAAAAATTATTCTAATTTAAAATACCTCCAAGTCGAGAATGAGCCATTCCTTATTTTCGGAGTATGTCCTCAACCGGACGCAGACTTGGTGGATCGTGAGCTCCTGGCGGTGCGAAAGATGGATTCCATCCATCCGATTCTCGGAACCGACGGCGGTGAATTCGGAGATTGGTATCGAATCGCAAAACGCGCGGACATTTTTGGAACTACGCTTTATCGAAAAGTTAACACCGACCTTTTTGGCCGTATTACTTATCCGATAGTTCCGGAGTTTTATCCTCTCAAAGCCGACATTGTGAGACTATTTACCGGCAAACCCGATCAAAAATTCATTGTCGCCGAACTTGGACTCGAACCGTGGACTAAAAAACAAATATACGAAATTTCGGTTGCGGAACAAGTTGCCTTGTTTTCTCCGGAAGAATTTAAGGGAAATATTGAGTACGCCAGGCAAACAAAATTTGATGAATTTTATCTTTGGGGTGTGGAGTGGTGGTACTGGCTAAAGACGACCAAGAATTTTACCGACTATTGGGATATTGCGAAAGACACAATGGAGGGAGAATAGTATCCTACTTTGTCCCGCAGGTTGCGGGCTATGCGGGATTGTTGAGCAACAAGCATTGCATGCTTAACAAAAAAGACCGAGGGTTATTCGGTCGATGTTATTTGCAATTACCCTTACCAAGGATGGCGCCAAGCTACCCAGATGGGTCCTCCGAGAACATCCTCCATGTTTCGCATGATTGCGAAGTTTTTCCAGTCTTCGAGTGGAACTTTATTGCCGGTGAGATATTCTTCCGCGCATCTCAGCATATCCTTTTCCGAATCGACTGAAAAACGAAAGTGGATTTGTTTGTGAATACACATAAGGCAAAATTCGGCGCAAAACTCTGTCGAGGTCTTCTTTACTCTTACACCTCTTACATCTCTTTCGCCGTCTTTAGCTTTGGAGCGGGCCCCGACGATTTCACGTTTATATCCCACGAATACCTCCTTTTTAGTAACTATCGCAATTATAACGCCAGTATTTGCAATTTCAAGGAAAATCGGTATAATCTAGGAACTATGGCTAAAGATATACATCCTGAATATTTTAAGAAAGCGAAGGTTACCTGCGCTTGCGGTCACTCTTTTGTAGTTGGCGCGACCAAGCCGGAAATAAAAGTTGAAATCTGCTCAAAGTGTCACCCGTTCTTCACCGGAGAAAAGAAACTCTTGGATACTGCCGGACGAGTTGAGAAGTTCAAGACCCGACAAGCAAAAGTTGTTGCACCAAAAGCAAAGAAAGCTCGAACGAAAAAATAAATAGAATTTCCGGCCCACGCATCCTGTGGGGCCGGATTTTTTTGTCGGCAAGACTTGTGATTCAAGCCTTTTCAATTAGAATATATAAAATATGACTAAAGTAATTCTTGAGATACGCGCCGGCGTTGGTGGCGATGAAGCGGCTATTTTTGCCGGTGATTTGGCGCGAATGTATCAACGTTATGCTGCTAAACGTGGTTGGAATTTTTCTATTTTAGATTCAAATGAAACTTCGCTATATGGATATAAAAGTTTTACCGCGGAAATTTCCGGCGAAGGAGTATATGAGGATTTAAAACAAGAATCCGGTGTTCACCGAATTCAAAGAGTTCCGGCGACAGAACGAAGCGGAAGGGTTCATACTTCTACCGCCTCCGTTGTAGTATTGCGCGAGGTTGAAGCAAAAGAAGTGCAAATCAACCAAGGCGACCTTGAAGTGACTTTTCAGCGCGCAGGAGGTCCGGGCGGACAGAACGTTAATAAAGTTGAAACTGCCGTGAGGATTTTACATAAACCGAGTGGAATATCCGTTTTTTCGCGCGCGGAACGATCTCAAAGCGCGAATCGAGAAAAAGCGATGAACCTTTTGGCAACCAAGCTACAAGACGAGCAAATTCAAAAAGAAACTGCCGCGCTTGGCGCTTCTCGCCACGAGTTAGTTGGCTCTGGGGATCGCAGTGAAAAAATCCGTACTTATAATTTCCCGGATGATCGCATTACCGATCACCGCATCGGAAAGAAGTGGCACAACATTGAAAAGATTTTAGAAGGCGATTTAGACCAGGTGGTAAAAGCTTTTAAGAAATAATCGCAATAAAAGATTGACTATCCTCGTTCTTCTTCGCCGTAAACGAAATTGTAATTTCCGTGAGTATAATCAAGAATATCTTCCTCTTTGAAAAAGCGTTTGATTTCAGCCTCGGCGGTTTCTTTAGAATCTGAGGAATGAACAATATTGGCCTGGGTAGACATTGAGAAATCTCCGCGGATAGTTCCCATATCAGCTTCCCTGCCGGAAGTTTTTCCGGCAATAGACCTGACAACAGTAATCGCGTCAATTCCTTCTAAAATCATAGCGACAACCGGAGCCTGCATCATAAAAGCTTTAAGCTTTGGGAAAAATGGTTTTTCTTTATGGTGACCGTAATGTTCATTTAGAATCGCATCGCCAAGTCGCATTAATTTCAAAGCGACAATCTTTAATCCTTTTTGTTCAAAACGTTTTATTATTTCTCCGACCAGCGCTCTTTGAAGCGCATCTGGTTTTATTAAGACAACTGTTCGTTCGTGATTTGCCATAGTAATTATTATTTTTTATTTATCTTTTTAATTTCTATTCCCAACTCTTGCATCTGTTTCTCGTCGACAACCGACGGAGCGTTCATCATCAGGTCTCTGCCGTCACCTGTCTTTGGAAACGCAATTACTTCGCGGATGTTTGGCTCATTTCTCAAAAGAGTGACTAATCTGTCCATTCCCCAGGCAATGCCACCGTGCGGCGGCGCGCCGAATCCTAATGCTTCAAGCATATGTCCAAAGTTTGAATCAATTCGCTCATCCTCAAAACCCATTATTTTAAATACCGCGCGGAGTGCCTCCGGTCGATGATTACGGATACTCCCGCCACCAATTTCAAAACCATTCAGCACAACATCATATTGCGTGGTTAAAATTCCAGCGATATTTTTTTGCGCCAAAAGGTCATCCATAAATTCCGGCTTTGGAGCGGAAAATGGATTGTGGGTAAATGTCCATTTGGTTTTTTCTCCGCCAGAGGCGGATCCGCCTTCGGCGGAAAAGAATGGAAAATCTATCACCCAACAAAAAGCCAAAAGGTTCGGATCGTTTTTATCGGTACGCAAATCCGGTCGGTCAATTCCGTATTTTTCCATCGCGTCTTTATAAGTTATTCGTGGGAATGGCTTTTCTTGTATTCTTTTCTCCGGGAAAAGCTTCTCTACCAGCTCAATCAGTAGCGCTTCGTTTAACGCCATGACGTCTTCCCTCTCGACGAAACTCATTTCAATATCTAGCTGAGTGAACTCAGGCTGTCTGTCTCCGCGGGTATCTTCATCTCGGAAACATCTGGCAATTTGGAAATATTTTTCAAGTCCGGCAACCATCAAAAGCTGTTTGTACTGCTGTGGCGACTGCGGAAGCGCGTAAAACTTGCCGGGGTAGATTCTGGACGGGACTAAATAGTCGCGCGCCCCTTCCGGAGTGGATTTAGTTAGAATTGGAGTTTCCACTTCCACGAAGTCTTGCTTGTCTATTAAAAAGTCGCGGATATATTTAGTAACTTTCCCACGAATCAGCATATTTTCTTTAAGCCTGTTCCTTCGAAGGTCAAGGTAGCGATATTTCATTCGAACTTCTTCGTCGATCTCCATGCCATCGGTATCCACGGAAATTGGCATCGCGCCGGCTTTATTTAAAACTTCCAAAGTTTTAGCCTCGAGCTCAAATTCACCATTCGGTTGGTCGGCGTTTATCATTTTCTCCGGTCGGCGCTTAACCAAGGCAGAAATCTTAATACAATATTCCAAGCGGATATCCGAAGCTCCGGAAACATTCGGCGGAAAAACAACCTGAACGAGTCCGCTCCTGTCTCTTAAATCTATAAAGACCAACTTCCCGTGATCACGCCTCGCGTGAACCCATCCCGAAAATTCTACCTCCTTCCCCTCGTTATTTTTTATCTCCCCGATTGAAGTTCTCATTTTTATTTTATATTTTCAGATACATCTTCTTGTTTTGGCGTCTTCTTTATTAATTTCCCTACTCCTTCATAGATACCAACAGCTATTCCAAACAGAAAAACGAACATTCCGGCCCACGCAATTACGCCCAGTGCAAAATTTAAATCATAATTATCTGTCCTAATGAACCCCGTGCCCTGCCACAATAAAGCACCTATAATTGAAATCACATACCAAGAAATTTTTTTATTTTTCATTATTTATTATTAATTCACAGGTAGTTATTTACTACTCTATTTCCGTGTTATTATATACACATGCTTACATTTTCACAAATGTTGATTAGGTTTTTGGTGGCAATTCTTTTGGGCGCGCTAATTGGTTTGGAGCGGGAAATGAGTGGTCGAGAAGCAGGGATCAGAACTTCCATGTTAGTCGCGAGTGGCGCCGCAATTTTCACAATGATTGCTCTTATCTTGCCATATCTGATTGCGCTTTCACCGGATAATTTAGCCGAAATAATGGCGAGAAATAGCGGATTTCTTGGAGTCATTGCTAATATTGTCGTCGGCGTAGGATTTTTAGGCGCCGGAATAATAGTCAAGAGCGGAGAGCACGTTAGAGGACTTACAACTGCCGCTACAGTCTGGGTGACCGCCGGAGTTGGAATACTGGTTGGGCTTGGGCTTCTCAATTTTGCCGCAGTTGTTGCTGTTTTTTCGACACTTTTACTCTATTTTTTAAAGAAAATTAATGTGAGCGCAAAAATTAGGCCCCGCGACCACGACTAAAATTTTGGCTTGTTTCCGTCGATTTTAACCGTTTAGGTAAACCGCCATAAACCCTTATATTATAAGGATTTATGGCGGTTTTCGCACCTAAAAAGCTTGACTTTTTTCGTAGAACTGCTATACTCTAGCAACAATTGAATAAAGATAGGTTAGGTCGTAGAACTCGTGTTTAACGAGTTTTTTTGTTCCCAAATGAATACACTATTAATAAAAAGTTTAGTTTCCGGGTTACTTTCTGCTTCGGTATCTCTTACCGGTGGAGTGAGCACCCCCGCAAACACAAACCAACCCGCAGTTACCCAAACCGCACATAAAGCTGATAAGCTTGATGTTTGGATTAATTCTTTAGTGGCTAAAGAATCCGAGGGCAAAGTTCATATCAAGATATTAGATCACAACGATCGATATTCTTATGGATGTCTGCAGTTTCAGATGGAAACCTTCGAATCGTATATTAAACGCTACGAGCTCCTCCCGAATACTGAGGACGCCGAGCTTGAGAATATGATTTATGACTGTGATTTTCAAAAACTGTTGACCCGAAAAATGATCGAGGAAGATCCTGAAAACTGGAGGCACTGGTATACATCAGTCGCTAAAAGAGGATTAGGAGTTCCCCCGGTTATAAAGACTAATCAGTTGGCCGGAAAATAGAATCTATTAAAAACTACGATAGCAATGTCGTAGTTTTTAATATCTAGATAGACCTTATGCGACAAACCCGGACAGTCTATAGACTGTCCGGGTTTGATATTTTTACGGAAGACTGGTAAGCCGGATTCTGTTCCTCAATAAATTGAGGTGACAATCATTTGTCTGGGCCATCGATTACTCTCAGGCTAAGGTCTTTCGACCATGCGGGCACTCCCTCGTCCCTCGGACGAGAACAAATAACTTATGACCGATAACTTATAACATTTTGAATTCGTCATTAGTTATTAGTGGTCAGTTATCAGTCCTTATCCGAAGGACAAGAGCACGACCCTTGCACCCAGTAAGGATTTAGCCGTTTCACTCTTCGACTTTACTCAGAGCAAGCTCCAAGCTACTTCAAAGATTCGCCAAGCACAAAATTTGTACTCGGCGTTCAAATCCTTTCGAATTTGAACGTCACTGCTCGCACCTCTCGTGTTGCCACGGCAGGCTGTTAGCCTGTACTTTGCCAATAATTAAATGTTGGCGGGAGTCCGGACTTTCCTCTGTGCACCCAAGGCGCACGGCGATTGTCTTGTCTTCCGTGAATAATTTATACCACGTTTTCCGGTTTTAGTAAAGAAATATCTCATATCATATATGATATGAGATATTTCTTATTTGAAAGTTGTTGATCGGCGGATATTTTCTAATTATTTAATTCCACTGCCGGGAGTCATTTCACGATCTGGAATCAAAAGCGAGATACCGTTTTCATCACTGCCGGCCAAGAGCATCCCGTTGGATTCTTCGCCCATTAATTTTCGCGGCTCGAGATTCACAACAATGACTATTTCTTTGCCGATTAGCGCTTCCGGTTCATAAAACTTGCCGACGCCGGCAAGTATCTGTCGATTAATTGGCTCGCCAGCTTCATTTTTGTCGCCAACCGAAACTTGAAGTTTTATTAGCTTGTCAGAACCTTCGACTCGAACTGCCTCCAAAACCCTCGCAACTTTTAGTTCAATTTTAGAAAAATCGTCGTAGTTTATCATTTTTTTATATTCCGTGTTCGAAACCTTCTAAGGCACCGGACTTCTGATGTTCACGAATCTTTTCCAACGCTTTAGCTTCAATCTGACGAATACGTTCACGAGTAACTCCGAATACTTTACCCACTTCTTCGAGGGTGTGTTGCATTCCGTCTTCCAAACCAAAACGCATATTCAAAATCTTTTGCTCTCTATCGCTCAAATCAATTAAGATTTCGTGGATTAAATCTTTAAGCAACGCGCGAGTAACCGCTTGATCCGGAGTAATGTTTTGTTCATCTTTAATAAAATCCGCCAAAACAGAATCTTCTTCGTCTCCAACCGGCTGTTCAATAGACAAAACTTCCTGGGATATTTTTTGAATGTGTTCCACTTTCTCAATATCTATTCCCATCTCGGCGGCAATTTCTGCGGCTAACGGATCTCTCCCAAGCTCCTGAATAAGCTGACGTCTGGTCTGGGCATACTTGGAAATAGTTTCCACCATGTGAACCGGAATGCGGATTGTTCTGGACTGGTCGGCTAATGCGCGAGTAACTGCCTGACGAATCCACCAGGTGGCATAAGTGGAAAACTTAAAACCCTTACGGTAATCGAATTTCTCAACCGCCTTGGAAAGACCGATATTCCCCTCTTGAATTAAATCTAAAATGCTCAAGTTCGGCGTTCTATTTACATATCTCTTAGCAATAGAAACAACCAAGCGAAGGTTGGCTTTAATTAAACGTTGTCGCGCCTCTTCATCTCCGGCTTCGGCGCGCTTGGCGATTTCTCGCTCCTCGTCTTTGGTTAAAAGCGGAGTTTTACCGATTTCTTTTAAGTAAAGCTGAACGGCATCCGGAAGATCCGAAGTTGCATCCAAGCCGATATCAACTTTTCCGCTGGCGTCGGTAGTAATATCAATTAATCCTGCGGTTTCCACGATTTTAATGTTGGCCTTTTCCAGTCGTTCATAAACCTCTTCCAAAAATTCAACACTTTGTTCGATATTCGGAAAGGCATAAAGAATTTCGTTGTCGGTAACGAAGCCTCTCGGTCGACCCTTGCTAATAAGGTCGGCTAAAGATTTTTCATTTATCTTAACTTGCTGGTCTTTCTTTGATTCTTTGCCCGAAGTATTTACTGCCTTTTCTTTTGCCTTAGTTGGCTTAACCTTCACTACTTTTGTCTTATGGGCTACTTTCTTCGCTGTAACCTTTTTAACCTTTTTGGCTAAAGGTTTCTTGGAGGTCTTTTTCGCTGGCTTACTTGGCTTTTTAGCCGGTTTCTTTTTATTTGGCATTTGTGGCTTTATTTTACTAGGTTTCGAGTTTTTGTCCAATTTATCTACTAATTCTGACCCAGCGATACTTATCGTACTGATCCCTCATGAATACAGACTTTAGCCCGACTCCGGCTATCATCTTTTTAATATCACCTCTTTGTCCCGAATCAAACTCCATATAGGCAGTCCCACCGAGGATAAGATGTGATTCCAAGTCTTTTATAAATTTTTTTATTATTGTTAGTCCCGTTGACCCCCCGAAGAGATATTCTCCGGCTTCGTAGTCTACTACCGATTTCGGCAAGCTTTTCTTTCGCGTAAGCGGAATATACGGCGGATTAGCGAAAATTAGGTCGTATTTCCCTTTTATGTTTTCAAAGACGTCGGACCTTATTACTTTCGTTTTCCCTTTCAGCTTGTTCAGCCTTATATTCTTCTTAATCTGTTTTATACAGTCGGTTTCAGAATCCGCGAAGTGAATTTCGGCTACGTGCAGTTTTTTCGCAACTGCTACGCCAATACATCCGGAACCGGAAAAAATATCCAGCACCTTAAGACCTTTTTTGCCTCGATTTTCCTCGATGGCTTTTTCGGTCCAATATTCGGTCTCAACCCGAGGAATCAACGGCTTAAATGACAAGTCAATTAAACATCCAAGAAATTCGGAATTTCCCAAGACATAATCCATCGGCTCCCCGGAATCCAGCCTCTCCGTATCTTTCAAGTAATTCTTACCTAAAATTCCTTGGTGTTTTTTTGCAAATAAATAAAACTCTTGTTTGCTAATTTTCATCCTAAACTTTTTACGGCTTCGTAGACCGCGATTGTTGACGCTGTCTCAGCACGATACACTAGTTTGCCGAAAGAACAAAGTTTTAATTTGGCGAACTTCGCCGCAGAAATTTCTCGCTCACTCCAGCCACCTTCGGGACCTATAAAAACACCTATTTTTTTAATTTTTAAACTTTTCTTCAAGTCCAGCTTCTCGCCACTAACGTCGAAGAATATATTCACATCGTTCTCTCCGGCAAGCTTAATGGCATCTTTTAAATCCATGGGCTCAATAAGCTCCGGAACAACTGCCCGGCCGGACTGCTCGCTGGCTTCTTTCATTATTTTTTTAATTCTCTCGGCTTTTAGTCCTGTTTTAACCGTGTGGTCGGCAATAATCGGGATTATCTTAGAAACGCCGACTTCTACCGCTTTTTGAACGGCTAAATCAAAATTTTCGTTTTTTAAAATAGAAAGGTAAAGCTCTACGCTTACCTTAGGGTCATTTTGATTTTCCTTATTTTCTAAAACTTTTATGCCTAGGTAATCGCCGTCAAAACCGGTTATTTCACAAATTGCTTCCTTGCCTTCGCCTCCAACTAAAACTATTTTCTCGCCGACGCGAAGTTTTAGCACATCTCTAACCTGATGAACCAATTCTTCATCTCCCACCCAGAACTCATTATCGGAAATTGGAAATTTTCCTATAAATCTGTGCATTTTATTTTTTAATCGCTTCCAAATACATAAATAACGGAATTTCTTTACGGGCAAAGTTTTCCGCGTTGGCTCTTGGGCCCTCTTCGCTCTTGCGATTGGATGACCACTCCTCTAAACGGTTTACATAAAAATTTTGATTGCCTAACGTTTTGAAAAAATATTGTAGCGGTCGGTGAAACGAATATGTATGGACGGACGGCGCGTCTCCGGGATACATCTGAATTTTCTCCTTGGACTCAGAAAGGTATGCGTCTATTCTCCTATACTGCACGCCCGCCTGCCCTGAGCCTGTCGCAGGGTCCCAGCCCCAACTGGACTTCTTAGGAATTCGGAAGGCTGGATGATTCAAAACAATATGCAAACTACCGCCAGGCTTTAAGATTCTGGCACACTCCTTAAAAACTAAATGTGGACTCTCCATATTCTGAATCGCTAAAACTATGACAATTTTAGACACGGAATTGTCATCCAAAAATTCCATCTTCTCAGCGGAAGAGACAAAAAAGTTTGCGCTGGGGACATTTTTTCTGGCTTGCTCAATTAAGTTCCTGGCAATATCCACACCGATGACTTTGGCGGTCTTGGTGAATTCCGCGGAGAAGAACCCATTACCGCAAGCAAGATCCAGAACCTTCTCTCCTTTTTTAAGGTCGAGTAATCTTTTTAAGTTCGGCAAGATAACCCTGGTTTGATAGGTGTTGTCGTCTTTGAGCAAATCCGCGTACCAGCCGGCGACTTTGCCCCAAGAAGTCTCCCCTTCTTTTTTATTTCTCGGACTATTCATTTTCCAAAATTGATTTCTTAATCTCTTTAAATTCGTTCTCGGCGTATTTTAATTTTTCCTTAAGAGTTTTGATTAGCTCAGCTCCTTCTTTCAGCTTTTTTAGTGCTTCGTCCAAGTCGACGTCTTCCCGCGCCTCAAACCACTCAGTAATTGTTTCCAAATTCTTTAATAACTCTTTTGTCTTGTTTTCTTCTATTTTTTTAGGCATCTTCTTTTTTATTTATTTTAGACCAGATTGAACCTTTTGCGAACTGCGTCTTGATTTCTTCTCCAATCTCTAAGCCATCGGTTGATTTAATTGCCTTCCCTTTACTATCAAGCGACAGACTGTATCCAAGTTTTAAAACACTTCTTGGGTCATGGGCGGAGAATAAACTCTCGGCGGTTTTTAATCTAATCTTTATGTTTTCAATTAGATTTTCAAATGCGGTCGCGATATTCTGTCCAAGGTCGGAAAAATCCGGCAGAAATTTAAGTTCGAAACGATGAAGTAATTCGTCGGAAAGCTGTGGCAGGGTTAAGGTTAAGCCATCCCAAGAAGAATTAACCTTAACGGCGGCGGCGGTTGGAGTAGACACGGCAACATCAGCCACTAAATTCGCGATAGGCACATCCCGATCATGTCCTACGGCGGAGATGGTCGGTATTTTTGTGGCAAACAGCGCGCGCGCGACTTTTTCATTATTGAACGCCTGCAAGTCTTCCAAACTTCCACCTCCACGCATTAAAACCAGAACATCGTAGTCGTGGCTATTATCGTTAAAATATTTTAACGCGGATAAAATTTCCGGAACGGCTCGAGCGCCTTCGACGCGAGAATCTATAAGTGAAAGATTAAATCCTAATGGCTTAATATTTTTCCTAAAGTCGTCAATAACCGCGCCGGAACGGGATGTAATTATTGCTACTCTATTTATAAACTCCGGAAGCTCTCTTTTGCGGTCAAACAGTCCTTCGGCTTCAAGCTTCTTTTTTAACTCTTCGTAGGCCTTTTTTAATTCGCCCTCGCCAGCCAAGGCGACGCTACGCACTTTCATGGTTAAATCACCACGTCGCTTGTATATTTCCGCGCGTCCGGTAATCACTACCTTGGAACCGTCTTCAAATTCAACTCCTAACGACCGATACAGATACGGAGACAAGTAGCACTTCAATAAACTTTCCTCGGAATCTTTAACCGAAAAGAAAACTCCTGCCGGATGAAGTTTGAATCCGGTTACTTCACCGGTTATCAAAAACTCTTCTTCGCTAACTAAGGCATTAATAATGTCCAGAAATTCACTTACACTGAGTGGCTCTTTTTCCATTTTTTATATTTTTCGTCTTTTTCTTTGGCTTTCTTTTTAGAATCCAATTTATTTATTCGTTTCATCAATTCGCTAATTTCGTCTCTTAGAATAGCCGCAAGTTCAAAATCAAGATTTTTTGCTACCTGCTTCATCTCTTTCTCCTTCTCGGCAATCAAAGAAAGCAAAGAGGTCTTAGTTTTCGGCAACGGCTTAGCTTCCAAATTCAAGATTTCTTCAATTGGCAATATATCATGGATTGTCTTAATAATTGTCTTCGGCGTTATACCATGAAGTTTATTATACTCTATTTGTATGTTGCGACGCCTTTCGGTTTCGCTTATTGCCCGCTCGAGCGAACCGGTAACGTTATCCGCGTACATTATCACTTCTCCTAAAACGTTTCTCGCGGCACGACCGATTGTTTGAATCAGCGCGGTTTCACTTCTTAAAAATCCTTCCTTGTCCGCGTCAAGAATTGCCACCAGGGTAACTTCGGGAAGATCTAACCCTTCACGAAGCAGGTTGACTCCAACCAGACAGTCATATTTTCCTTTTCGTAAATCGGTCAGAATTTTAATTCTGTCCATCGTCTTCACATCGCTGTGAAGATAATTAACTTTTATTTTTTTGTCACCTAGATATTCGCTCAAATCTTCCGCCATTTTCTTGGTAAGGGTAGTTACCAAAACTCTTTCTTTTCGCGAGGCTCTGTCGACAATCCTCGGAATTAAATCCTGAACTTGTCCGCGAGCCGGCAAAATGGTTATCTTCGGATCAACCAGACCGGTAGGACGAATCACCTGCTCAATTACTTGCCCATCTTTTTTGGCGAGTTCCCGTTCAATCGGGCCCGGGGTTGCGGAAGTATAAATTATTTGATTAACCCGTTGGTTGAATTCTTCGGCTCGAAGCGGACGGTTGTCGGAAGCGGACGGCAAGCGAAAACCATAGTCGATTAAAGTTCTTTTACGGGACGCGTCCCCTTCATACATTCCGCGAATCTGCGGAAGGGTTACGTGAGATTCGTCGATGACCGTCAAAAAATTCTCCGGAAAATAATCCAAAAGAGTTGCCGGTGGAGAACCAGGCGCTCTGCCGGACAAGTGTCGGGAGTAATTTTCAATACCGTGACAATAGCCGACTTCGCGGATCATAGCCAAATCAAACTTTGTCCTTCTTTCTAGTCTTTCCGCCTCCAAAAGCTTCCCTTCTTTCTCAAATTTCGCGAGTTGTTCTTTAAGCTCTTTCTGAATCGCTAACATTGCTCGCGCGCGTTCGCTCGGTGGAGTAATAAAGTGTTTTGCCGGAGCGATATAAACTTTTTCAAGCTCCGGAGTTATTCCAGGACGAAAACCCTCAGCCGGATTAATCACATAAATTTTATATATTTTCCCTTCTTTGACCTCAAGGTTATAAATTAATTCACTATCCGCCGGCATTATCTCCCAATTTTCACCACGCAATCTAAATGTGGCTCGGGTTAAGTCGCTGGTGGTTCGATTAAATTGTAAAGTTACCAATTTTTTTACCAAATCTTTGCGCTCAATTTTATCGCCGACTTTAAACTGCATTATATTTTTAGCATATTCTTCCGGCGCGCCCAAACCGTAAATACAGGAAACCGAAGCGACAATAATCACGTCTCGGCGCGTTAAAAGTGAAACCGTAGCGGCGTGTCGGAGCTTATCGATTTCCTCGTTAATCATCGCCTCTTTTTCGATATAAGTATCACTCATCGGCATATAGGCTTCCGGCTGATAATAATCGTAGTAAGAAACGAAATAATGGACCGCGTTATTCGGAAATAATTCTCGGAATTCATTGCAGAGCTGAGCCGCCAGGGTTTTATTGTGAGCGATTACTAATGTCGGTCGATCTACTTTTTCGATAACGTTCGCGATTGTGAAAGTTTTTCCGGAACCGGTTACACCCAAAAGAACCTGATGATTCAAGTTTTTATTTAGGCCGTCAACCAAACTTTCGATTGCTTTGGGTTGGTCTCCGGCAGGTTTATTTTTTGAAATTAACTTAAATTTATCCATATTATTAACCATAATGTTCTTCCCTTCTTTGAATTATATTTATTGCGTCATTCTGAGAGAGCCAGCGACCGAAGAATCTCTGAAAACCAAACAGGTTCTAGATTATTCAGCCGATGTCAATCGGCTTCGGAATGACAAGCCACGTGTTTTATAATTCAATGTAGCCTATATTTTCGGAAGCTTATCTTTCGGAATATGCACAAAAGTCGTGAGCAATAAAAGTAGCACGAAGATAGTTAAACTCATAATCGGCATAGTAATATAGCCGAACTCCAGAAAATATCGCTGGGAGCACGAGATTCCGCCAAATAAGTTACAAAGTAAATGCCCCTCGCCAAATCCATACTGCAGATAAGCGTGATAGCCGGCGAACATAATTCCCAACACCGAAAGAATTGCACTTAATCTTACGGCCCTGTGGCTTTCATAATACAAGGCAAAGCCGATGATTACTATCTGCGGGAACATAAGAATTCTTTGTATCCAGCAGAGACTGCACGGTGGCAGGTTGGCTATCTCCGAATAAAACAGAGAGCCGATTGTCGCGACTATAATCGAAACCAAACCCAACAGAAGTGCGTTTCTCTTTAAGTGGTCATAGTAAACGTGCAAACTTTTCCCTTTTTTATTGGCGCGCTTGTCTAAAAAAATCAGGATAATTAAAATTGCCAATCCAAAATTGGCAACCAGCGTGCCGAGCGAAAGCAAATATGTGACTGTATTGGCAAGTGGTGACATTTATTATTTTGCGGGCAAACTGCATCCCGTTTTCTCGGCAAGATTTTGCAATTCTAGAAGTCCCTCCACCCTGCTCCCATCTTTAAACTCCCAAGTCGGATATCCTTTAATATTGGCGTCTACACAAACTTGTAGTGCGTTTTGTCCATCCGGAGTTGAGCACTCTATATACGGTAAATATTGGACCGAGCGTCCAAACATCGCTTTTTGGTCCTGACAATGCGGGCACCAGAACGCGCCGTAAAACTTGGCTCCGCTGTCGTTTATGCACTTGGCAAAATCGTCCAGTTTATCCGGAGTTTTAGGTATGACAACAGCCGCCCAAATAATTCCCGCAAGTCCAAGGACCGCAACTATTAAAATGATTATATTTGTTTTATTTTTCATGCCTTAGAAGTATAGCATAAAAGACAGAACCTAGAATATAGAAAATAGAATTTAGAATGGATATTTAGAACCTAGAACCAAGAATTTAGAATTTAGAATAAAATCGATGCGTTATTCTATTTTCTAGATTCTATGTTCTAAATTCTGCGTTCTAGGTTCTAGTTCTACTATTTAGTTGCGTTATAAAGCGCCAAAATCTCTGCGGCGGAGAAAGCACGGCTATAAAAACGAATTTCGTCGACGACTATATTCGGAAAATTCCCATAATAGTAAGTATAGTCGTTGCCTATGGTCACAGCACTCCGGCCGTTTCCGACCGTTCCGGAGTCAACGGAATTTGAAAATTGTCCGTCACAATAGATTGATGACTTCCCAGTAGATATATCTACGACTCCGGTAATAAAATGCCAAGTACCATCAAGAGAGACTGCCGTTCCGACAGTGGTTACATAATCGACAGAATTTCCGCTTGAAAAATATATCTTATTTGGATCTGCTCCGATTCCAAAAGAATAACCGCCGGAATACCGGTTAACATTAGTTAAAACAACCTTCCAATTTTGAGGAGAACCTTTAACCCAAAAAGAGATTGTAGCATTTCTCATGGACGAGAAACCGTTAGTCCCGCTTAGTATACGATCTTGGCCTGCGGACGTGAAATTTCCTGCGTAACTCCCGACCTTACCGGACACATAATGTTGCGTAGATGTTCCATTCCACGCTCCGTGATTTCCGCGGCCGGATATATCCGTAGAAGTAGGACTTGGTCCTTCTTCAAAATTCCAATATGCAATCAAGGAAGAATCTCCGGCTTCCAATGGATTTAAATTAAGATTATTGCCTATCTCGTACTGTGAAGTCGCGGAGCCTCCGTCTTTGGAAACCAAATCACCACTCCCGCCAAGTTTGTTTTTGGAAGCTTCAACTGTGGCGTTTAGCTCCCAGGAGCCACCGGAAACATAAGTGTAATAAAGTCTGGTTGAGGTTGTATTAATCGGATCAATCGGTAATTGGGAAATAGGTGAATTTGCAGATATCTTTTGGAAGTTAACCGGAATCCAGCCGGTGCCGTCGGTTTTACGGAGATTGGCAGTGGTGACACAATTGTATTGCCAGCCGGTTGGTAGAGTTGGAAGTCCTAAACTTCCACATATTGACGATGCGTTATCGGGAATAGACACATAAACCACCGTGGATATTCCCATAAATCCTGTGGAGACATCTGCAGAAAACAGATTAAGCGCGGTGTTGATTGTCGAGAGATCAGAAAGACGATTTGAATCTCGTGCTTGTTTCAAAAGTTCCGCCGGGTTAAGAGTCATGACCACAACCACACTTAAAATCGCGACTAGGGCGAGAACTACCAGGAGTTCGATTAAGGTAAAGGATGCTCTCTTTTTGTTTTGCCTGTTCATTCGTAAAATTAGTATTGATTCGTAATTTCGTAATTATTCTAAATTCTAGATTCTAAGTTCTACTTTCTAACTATACCACATTTTGCCTCTGGGGGGGGGATTCCCGCTTGGGATAAATAAAGGACTCATAACTTATCACTAACCACCTAGAGCGAATAATTAAAAAACGCCTCAGATCATATATGATATATTCCATTTCTCATCAGGCGCTCGACGAAGGGAGTGAAATAATCAAGTAGTTGATTTTTCTCGAGCTCAAACTTATTTTTATTTAAATCTCGGACTATTGATTCTAATATTTCCAGCTCCGCAGTTCTGCCATTCATCTCCGGAAACTCTTTTATTTTCGCAATGATATCCTCGGCGCGAGATATTGAATTCCTCATTCTTTCAAATTCATTGTTTTCATACTCCGAAATAGCGCGGGATATCTCGCTCCCTAAGTTGGCCATAAAAAAAAGCGGAGTGCGGATTGGGGTCACGTTAGATATCTTAAGATTATCTTTTTCATTTTAGCACGCACCGCCGGATTTTTCACTTCCATCGACCGGTTATCAAGCTCGGGCCGGATATTTATTAGTGAAATATATTCGATTTGCTCATCCCCGTCTTTGCCGAAATACCAGTTAAATCCCCAGACATCATTATTCTTGGAACCATTCTCGGCTAAAGCAATATTGGCGTCCATGTGATATTCTCCACCCATTGCCACTACTTCACGCTCAATATCCACCACTCCCTTAACCATCTCTCCGTAGAATTCTTTGGCAATCTCCCGCAACTCTGCCTCGGTTATTTTTCCATCAATAATTTTTATATTCATTGGTATATATTCTGAGCTCTTAAACTAAATCTTCGGTCGATGCTTAGTTAGATTGTAGCACAAAATACAGAACCTAGAACATAGAAAGTAGAATTTAGAA
>JAHFLJ010000006.1:0-20355 GCA_023244935.1 Candidatus Liptonbacteria bacterium | reverse complement strand
TAGAATTTAGAACCGAGAATCTAGAAGTTAGAATAGATATCAATTTATTTCATTATTCTATTTTCTAGGTTCTGCGTTCTAGGTTCTGCTTAATTACTAATTCAGCTTTTTTAACTCCTCCATCAGCTCCTTAACTTTATCTTCGTTGCCGAGGTTTTCTTGTTCCATTATTTGCTTGGATAGCTCCAACCTTTCGGCGCGTTGAAAATATTCCTTGATTCGTAAAACCGTTAAGTTAAAATCTTCCGGAGAAAGTTCTTTGGCCGAAAGGATAATCGCGTTAAGAATTTCGTCCATGCTTTTGTCTTCCGACGAAGTTTTTCCGGATTTTAATAATTCCAAAATATTTTTATAGCTTTCGCTGAAATACTTTTCCACTTCGCGAAGTTCTTCGTATTTGGATTTGATATACGCGTCGCCTAAAAGTAAATAGATTAATCGGTCGGTTTGCGACAACTTTTGTTCTGCCGGTTCTTGCGCCTGCTCCGCCGGAACGGTTCTTTCAATTGAAACCTGTGGCTTAACTTTTTCCATTTCTTCCCTTATAAGCGAGCTGGATAGTAATGTATATGTACTAAGCTCCTTAACCCAGTAATCTTTTTCAACCGGACTGGAAATCGAACTTATCCGGCCCAGTAAATCTCTCAAAGATTTCATCTCCTTAAGGTCGGAAACCTCAACCCGCCCATTCGGCAAGTGTCGCCTAAATAACACCTTAAAAGCCGGTTCTGCCCCATCTACGGCGGTTTTAAGAGCACCTGGGTCTTTCTGAGCCAGTTCTGCCGGGTCTTTTACTCCTTGGAGACTCACAATCTTAGTAACCAGTCCGGCGCTTTCGGCTAAGGATATGGCGCGCTCGCCGGCAGTCCAACCGGCTTCATCGTTATCAAAACTCAATAGCAGTTCTTCGGCTACGCGTCTAATAGTTATTAGGTGGTCAACCGTCAATGCGGTTCCGGAAGTCGCGATGGCGTTTCGGACACCGGCTTGATAACTCATCAAAAAATCCATCTGCCCCTCAACCATAAACGCGCGTCCGGTTTCACGAATCACATTTTTAGTTTTCCAAAATCCATAAAGAAGTTTTGATTTATTAAATATCGCCGTCTCCGGACTATTCACATATTTCCCCATCTTACCGTCATCAAACACCGGAAGTATTCTACCGGTGAAACCGACGACTTTGCCGAGGTGATTGTGAATCGGAAACATTATTCTCCCTCTAAACCTATCCAGATTCATTCCCCTTTCGGTTTTAATTATCAACCCGGCGCGAAGAATATCGTTAGGGTCGTAGCCTTTTTTAAGCAAATGCATCGCCAATCCTTCCGGCTCGTTCGGCGCCCAGCCAAGTTCAAATTCCTCGATTGTTTCTTGTTTGAGTCCCCTATCCAATAGATATTTTTTCGCCAAATCCGCTCCGGCGAGTTGGCCAATATAATATTTTTTGGCTTCATCTTGAAGTTCGTAGAGCAATCCGAAAGCTTTATATTCCTGTGGCTGAATTCTTCGGAGTTCTACTCCGGCTTTTTCCGCCAGAACTTTTAGGGCTTCACCGAATTCCATATTTTCATACTTCATTATGAAAGAAAAAATGTCTCCGCCATTTCCACAACCAAAACAACGCCAACTTTGTCTGTCGGGAGAAACCATAAACGATGGCGTTTTTTCATTATGAAATGGACAACGCGCCTTAAAGTTTTTACCGGCTGGAGTTAGCTCTAAATAACCTTTCAAAAAGGTAACGACATCCAGCTTGTCTTTAATTGTTTGCACGGGAGAATCCATGTCTCCCCTATTTTAGGTCAAATTGGAACTTCCCGCAAAATTTGGTAATATTTAGGAAATGGAGACAATACTTGAAGTAAAAAGCCTGAATGTAGATTTTGGCGAAGACCGAATAATAAGTGATTTAAGTTTCACTCTGGAGAAAGGTGAAAGTTTGGCGATAATCGGACCGAATGGATCCGGAAAAACTGTTTTGCTTAGAGCGCTACTGGGGATAATTCCACATACCGGAGAAATTGTCTGGAGTAAAGATGCGAAGACGGCATACGTCCCGCAGAAAATCGATATGGATAGGAAAATTCCGTTGAATGTAATGAATCTATTACAATCCAAAGCTCAAATCCTTGGAATTAAAAAAGGAGAGGTGGACTCGTTAATTCATCGCCTGAATATTCCGGAAAGACTTTTAACCACTTCCGTCGGGCACTTATCCAGCGGACAGATGCAAAGAGCCTTGGTTGCGTTCGCGCTACTTGGCGGACCGAATGTTATTCTCTTCGACGAACCGACCGCAAGCATGGATATGGCGCGCGAAGAACAAACTTACGAGCTGATTCATCGCCTGCAAGATGAATTCGACGTGACTCCGATTGTCGTTTCTCACGATTTAAACTTTGTCTCCCGTTACTCTACCAAAGTTCTATGTCTAAATCATAAAGGATTATGTTATGGCGAACCACGCGAAGTTCTCACAAAAGAAATGATTGAAAAACTATATCACTCCCCGCAAAGGTTCTATCACCATATTCACGAAAGCGAGCATCAACACTAAACAATGGAAAATATTCAGCTTAGCTCTTTAATACTTGCGGTTTGCATATCCGCTCTCGCCGGAATAGTCGGTAGTTTTGCGTTAATGAAGCGAATGAGCCTGGCCGGAGATGTAATCTCCCATTTCGCGCTTCCGGGGATTGGGATTGCCCTGCTTTTGAATGCGAATCCGCTACTAGGCGCGGCAATATCTTTGGCGATTGGAGTTCTGGTAATTTGGAAAATTGAAAAGAATAGCGCGCTCGCAACCGACGCGGTTATCGGCGTAGCGTTCACGGCAAGTGTCGCCTTGGGAGTTCTGCTTACGCCGTCCGAAGATCTTCTCGAAACACTCTTTGGAAGCTTCCCGAGCCACTATGGAGCGTATTTTTGGATTGCCCTCGGTGCTACCTTGATTATCGGATTAATTATATATTCGCTTAGAAACAAGCTGGTAATCTCCATATTTTCTCCGGAACTCGCGCAATCTGCCGGAGTAAAAGTTAGCAAAATTAACCTAATTTACTTTTTAATTTTTGGCGCGACTATTCTGCTCGGTCTACAATTCCTCGGAACAATTTTAGTCGGCGCATTACTCATAGCACCGGCCGCCGCCAGCCGACAACTGACTTCTAATTTGGGCTCATCACTATTCCTTTCTTCGGTGTTCGGAGTGTTGTCGGTAATTACCGGCTACTTGGTCTCGACCAGATTTGGTTTAGCTTTTGGACCAACAGTTGTTGCGGCGTCCGCACTGATATTTTTTATAACGCTTTTTAAAAAGGCCTAAAGAACCTGATGTATTGGCCACATAATAAATTCGAGAATCTTTCTTACTAAAGTTCTGCTCTCCCAATTTTTTTGCGTAAGCAACTCGGAACTTTTGAGATCTTCCAAAAAATGGGACTCTAATTCCTGAATAAATTGTAGATTACGCGAAATAATGTTGCCTTCGTGATTCAGCAATAAACTCAAATTGTCGACATTGGAACTGCCAACCGATCCCCAAGAATTATCCGAAATTATCGTTTTGGAATGCAAAATATGACTGGGGCTATAACGATAAATTTTTATACCGGCTTTTAGGGCAGGAATGAAATATGATCCGGCGGCGATGTCGGCGATATGAACATCCGAAAATTTTGGGATAAGCAATTTAACATCTACTCCTCTTTTCGCTGCTTTTCTAAGGGCGGAGAAAATTCTTATGCTTGGCACAAAATATGGGGTTGTAATGTGAAGATATTTTTGCGAGGTTTTTATAATCTTCAAAAAATTTTTATAAATATACCTATTCTTATAGCGTGGCGCATTTGTTAAAAACGAAAAATCTGTGTCCTCGGTTACTATCGGCTTAAATTTAAAAAATTTCTTTTTCGGCGCAGCATTCCACATTTGTTCAAATGCCGAAACCACTTCTTGAATAACAGGCCCTTCTAAGCGAACGTTTGTGTCGCGCCAATTCATCATTTTATCTTCAATTCCAACTCCGCCGGTATGAACTGTCTTTTTGTCGATAATCAAGAGCTTTCGATGATCTCTTAAAAACCACGAAGAGATATTCCCAATGCGCCAAAGTTGGACTGGATTAAAAAACTTAATTTTGATACCCGCGTCCGTTAATTGTTTAACCGCTGCCGAACCTTTCAAATCGGAGCTACCGACGGCGTCCGCGAGAATCCTTATTTTGATACCTTCATTTTTCTTATTTTCCAAAACTTGCAAGAATCGTTCCCCTATGCCGTTCGGGCTAAAAATATATTGTTCGATATCAATGGTTTCGGTAGCAACTTCACAGTCGATAAGCATCGCCTCCAAGGCATCTTTTCCGGTTAAATAAAATTTCCAATTCATTAAGTTGATTATACGAATAGATTATATGAATATACAAATTTTTACTAATATACAAATGGATACTAATTATTCGCATGAAAGGTAGAAATCTTCCTCATGCGATTATGCGATAGTTATTATCATCTTCCTTAACGAAAAGCTACAAACCGAATAACCTTCGGTTTTTTATATAAAATTATTCTCCATAACCCGCCTTCGCCGAGGCTTCGGACGGGCACGCACTTTTTACCTCTTCCGTCCTCCTTCTACGCCATCCGCCAACTGGCGGAGGCGGATTCGGCAGGATTCCGCTTAGCTCTGCTTAATTTAATCGTCTTTACCGTGACAATGTTTATACTTCATTGGACGTCCGTCTTCGTGTTTCGCTCCGCATGGGCAAGGATCGTTACGGCCGACATTAACATACTGCTTGGATTTTGCTTCTTTTCTTTCCGGAGTTTTCTGAACTTCGCCGACTTTATCTGCCGGGGGAAGTTTAAATAAATTAGTTACCAGCCAGCTTTCAAAATTTTGCCAAAATTCATTGTAAAGTTTATGCGCCTCTCCGCGATATTCTACCAGAGGATCGCGTTGGCCATAGGCCCTGAGACCGATCGATTCACTAACCGCATCCAGGTCTTCCAAGTGGTTCATCCAAAGCATATCTAAAATTCCCAACGCTTGCCCTTTCGTTAATGGATGCTTCGCGAATTCTTTTACTTTGGAAATAAATTTTTCTTTTATCTCCTCCGGGTTATCTCCGATTTCGTCCGGCTTAAACGCTCCTAGGTCCGTTAAGGTTTTTTTCCAAATTGGGTCTTCCCCGTAAGGAACTTCCGCGGAATCGAGACGCGCAAAAAAATTTGTCGCGGCCGAGATTAAAATTGGCTCGAGCGATTCCGCGTTCAGGCTGGTCAATAATTCCTGTCGCTTTTTATAAACCGCTTCGCGCTGTTTATTTAATACATCATCGTATTCCAATAAGTGTTTGCGCATATCAAAATTAGCGCCTTCAACTTTTGCTTGGGCTTCAGCCACTGCCTTGGAAACCATCGGTAAATCAACCGGCTCATCTTCCGGCAAGTTAAATCTTTCCATCAAAGATTTAATCCGATCTCCGCCGAAAATTCTCATCAGATCATCTTCGAATGACAAAAAGAATTGTGAAGCTCCGGGGTCTCCCTGACGGCCGGCGCGTCCCTTAAGCTGATTATCTATTCGGCGCGCCTCGTGACGCTCAGTGCCAACCACGTATAGACCGCCCAACTCTTTAACTTTTTCGGCTTCTTCCTTGTTTGGCGGATTACCGCCTAAAATTATATCTACCCCACGTCCGGCCATATTTGTGGCAACCGTAACTGAACCACGCCTTCCGGCCTGAGCAATAATTCCACCTTCTCTTTCGTTGTTTTTGGCGTTCAAAACTTCATGCGGAACTCCGGCGCGCGACAAAAGCGCAGAAACAATTTCATTTTTGGCGATTGAAGTTGTGCCAACCAGCACCGGCTGACCGGCTTTTTGTTTTTCTCCGATATCTTTAACTAATGCCCGCCACTTTGCCGAATCGTTTTTGTAAACCTTGTCGGGCAGATCAACTCTCTTAATCGGTTTATTGGATGGAATACTGATTACTTCCAAGTTATAAACTTTGAAAAATTCTTCAGCGGAAGTTTGCGCAGTTCCGGTCATACCGGAAATCTTTTTATACATCCGGAAATAATTCTGAATAGAGATTTTCGCGTAGGTTCTGGATTCTTCTTTAATGGCTACGCCCTCCTTGGCTTCGATGGCCTGATGAAGTCCTCCGTTGTATCTCCTTCCTTGTAAAATTCTGCCGGTAAATTCGTCGACAATCAGAACCTCGCCGTTTTTAACGACATATTCCTTATCTTTATGAAATAACGCCTTAGCTTTAAGGCTCTCCTCCAAATAGCGAACCAAACGTAAATTCTGTGGAGAATATAAATTATCTATTCCCATCGCGTGTTCAACTTTTTCGATACCGCTATCATTAATTGTTACCGAACGAAGTTTTTCATCCACCACAAAATCAACGTCTTTCTGTAAGCCGGTAGAGAGTCTGGCAAAAATTTTGTAATTTTCGCTGGACTCTTCGTCCGGAGCGGAAATAATCAGCGGAGTTCTAGCTTCATCGATTAAAATGCTATCCACCTCGTCAATAATCGCAAAATTGTGGCCATTTTGAACTTGCGCCTCCAGTCCATAGGTTAAGTTGTCGCGCAAATAATCAAAGCCGAATTCATGATTGGTTCCATAAGTAATATCCGCAAGATAAGCTTCGCGCCGACTGGCAGGTCGCAAAAATTCAGACTGAACCAAAAAACTTCCGGTTGTGTCTCGCTCTTTGTCCAGCAAAACTTCGACATTCTCATTTACTTTAAACTCTTGATCATATAGGTAGGCGGCGTTTGGAACCAAGCAAGACACTGAAAGTCCAAGCATTTTATAAACTTGCCCCATCCAAACTGCGTCACGTCTTGCCAGATATTCATTAACGGTTACAACATGCGCACCTTTCCCGGATAAAGCATTCAAATAGACCGGAGCAACTGCCGAAAGAGTTTTACCTTCACCGGTCATCATCTCCGCAATCATTCCTTTATGAAGAACAAGCCCACCGATTAATTGAACATCATACGGTCGCTGACCTAAGGTGCGTCTCGCCGCTTCCCGAACCAATGCAAAAGCTCTAATTTTTACATCATCCAGACTTACTCCATCTTCCCTAACCTGCTTTTGCAATTTCTGACTTTCCAAAAGCACCTCGTCATTACTGAGTTGTTTGATTTCATCTTCGAGCTGATTTATTTCCGCTACCGCGGTTTCAAATTCCACGAGCGTCTTGCTCTCGAAATATTTTTTGATAAATTTCCACATAATTTTAAACTGCGTTTAGTGTTCGAGTTTCTGATTCTTGAATCTTTCAACTGCGCGACTCAAAGTGTCTTTAGTTGTATCTATCGCGGCATACAAATCACTTTCCTGTTCATTAACATAGAAACTTTTTCCTGGGATGTCCAGTTTAGCTTCGGCATAATAAATATTTCCTTTTTGGTGATGCTTGGTCGCATGCGCCAGCTCCACGTGTAAAATCGCGGCATTAGTCGGGTCAATACTCTTTAGCATTTTTTCAATCACCATAAATTTACTCTCGGCATATGCCTTCAAACTCTCGGTTGACTCCAAATTTGTAAATTTTAAGTTAATGTTCATTTGCATTAATACTAACCTTTTAACCTACTAAGTTCAAATCCCCAGAAGGCAACACCTGTAAGCCTCCCCGTGACATAAATTGAAGCATAAAGGCTTCTTTTTGCTTTTTGCAGGAACATCCATGCCGCCTGAAAAAAATCCTTTGCTTGCAAATTTTTAGAACATAAAAACTGGCTTTAATCGCCAGTTTTTATTAGCACATATCCAAAGTGGAACCGAATGGTGACCTCCTTCTGTTTGTTTTTGATGAACGAGTGCTCTCTTCGGCTCCACTTTGAACACATACTCGAAGCACTTATATATTTTATATGACCTGAATTTAAATGCAACAATCACGAACAACCTATCACTTATAACTTATGACAAAAAATGCGCAAATTGGCGTTTCGATTAGTAACCCGTTATTTGTGATAAGTGATTTGTCCGCTCTTACTCGTATCGCAATGATTCAATCGGGCTCTTTCGCGCCGCTTCGCGCGCGGGATAAATTCCAAATGCAACTCCGGTAAGCGTGGAAACGACAAAGGCGATGCCGATTGCCGAAGGAGGCAAAGAAAATACCCAGTTAGTTTTAACAATATAAATAAGCACAAAATATATTACGGCATTAAATAGTATGCCGGATATAATTCCGATAATTCCACCAACTCCGGTAAGGATTACGGACTCCCAAAGAAATTGTTGCAAAATATCTTTATTGGTAGCCCCGACGGCTTTGCGAAGACCGATTTCTTTGGTTCTCTCAATAACCGAAACCAACATTATGTTCATAATTCCAATTCCGCCAACCACCAGCGAGATGCAGGCGATCGCGGTCAAAAATATTGTCATTATTGAAGTTATGCTTCCCAATAGCTCCAAAGATTCTTGTTGGGTGTGAATTGTAAAATCATCTTTATTCGGATCGGTTATTCGATGATTCTGTCGCAACACGGAAACAGCCCGCTCCTTTACGAAATTTACGTCGTAGGAATCTCCGGCCTGCATTAAAATAAGATTATAGTAATCTGTTCCGAGAATTTTTTTCTGAGCCACGGTTACCGGAATAATAATCATACTATCTTCATCTATCCCTAATGGTCCCACTCCTTTTTTCTCGGAAATACCGACGACACGAAAGGTTGTGTTTTTCATTCTGAAAGTTTTTCCGATTGGATCCATTTCACCGAAAAGTGTTTCGGCAATTGTCGGACCGATAATTGCTACTTGGATCAATGAATCAACATCCTCCCGGGTGAATTTATATCCTCTATCAATTACAAGATTTCTAACTGCGAAAAAATCTTCGTTGGAACCGATAAAAGTTGTCTGCACATCATTTAACTCGGATATGACTCTACCCTGCCCGGTAACCAGCGGAGCTACCGCAAGAATCGTTGGCTCCCTTTTTAAAGAATCTACGTCACCTTGAACCAAGGTTTTTATAACTACCCCTTGCGATGATGCGGGCGCCGAGAATCTGCCTCCGCTACTACCTCCCGGAACAGCAAAAAGTAAATTGGACCCGACCCCCTGAACTTGTCCCAATATAACCTGCTTGGCGGAATCACCGATGGACATAAGTAAAATAACCGAACCGATACCGATAACGATTCCCAAGATTGTCAGAAGCGAGCGGAGCTTTCCGTGGATAATTCCTTTTACGGCAGTTTTAATAGAGTCGCGGTTTTGCATTATTTTATAAATTCATCCTTGGCGTTGCGTCGTTCCTTGATTGCTCCGTCGCTTATTATTTCTCCGTCTTTCAACTGAATAAGTCTTTTTGCAAATTGCGCCGTATAAGTCTCGTGAGTTACCAGAATAATAGTTTTCCCCTGTTCGTTCAGATCGTGCAGTATAGACATAACCTGCGCGCCGGATTTTGAATCCAGGTTTCCGGTTGGCTCGTCGGCGAAAATCAAATCCGGGTCATTAACCAGCGCCCGAGCTATTGCTACGCGCTGTTTTTCTCCACCGGAAAGATGTCCACACTCGACATTTAACTTGCCGGATAAGCCAACAGAATCTACCGCCTTTAGAACTACAGCATTTCGCTGATCTTTAGGTATGTCGGAATATAACAATGGAAGCTCCACATTTTCAAAAACCGGCGAACGGCCTAACAAGTTAAATGCCTGAAAAACAAAACCCATTGTTTTGTTTCTGAGATGCGCGAGCTGTTCATCACTTAAGGTGGATGTATCCTCAACGTTAAAAAAATATTCTCCGGCGGTCGGTCTATCAAATAAACTTAAAATATGCAGAAGAGTTGATTTGCCTGAGCCGGAAGGACCCATTATCGAAACAAATTCTCCTTTTTCAATCTTAAAATTTACATTTTTTAAAGCGCTAGTAATACTCTCACCATCAATGTAATCTTTGGAAATATTCTTTAGTTCGATCATTTTTTAATTTGCCGTTTTCAAGCCGACATTCGCAACTTTATCGCCTTCGTTCACCCCGGAAAGAATTTCTACCGAACCGTCGCGCCCCTTGATTCCGGTGGTTATTACTGTTTGCACCAAGTTGCTACCGTCAATCTTCTTGACGAATATTCCCTGATCATTCTGCAAAATTGCGAATTGTGGCAGGTATAGCACATTCTCCTTGACCAAGGTGATGATTGTGAGGTTAGCCGTAAATCCGCTCTTAACTCTTGGGTCGGCCTTCTCGAAAGCAATTTTTACTTTAAAATTAACGGCTCCGTCAATTACAGTTTCCGCCGGATCGATAGAAATGACTTTTCCCATAAAAGTTTCTCTCGGTATGGCATCAAGAGTTATCGAAACCGAATTACCCAAAGCAACCTTGCTTATATCTATTTCCGGAATATTAACGTCAATTTGGTATTTATCTTCGGCAATTATCCCAACCATTTGAATATTCGGCGAAACTATTTGCCCGACTTTCGCGTCTTGTTTGGTTATAACTCCACTAATCGGAGCTCTTAAGACTGTTTTGTCGAGTTGAGACTCAACGCTCATTACATTTGCGGTGGCGGCTTCAACTCGCGCCTTCTGAGAATCAATCTGCTCTTTCGTTGAACCGGCTCGAGAAAGAGTTAGCGCGTCCTGCGCGGCTTGAAGCGCAAGTTCTTTGGAAGAGATTGTTTGTTGCGCGGTGCTGACACTCGTAAGCGCAGAATTAACTTTCGATCTGGCGGTAGTCAAGTTGGTTTTATAGGTATTTAATGTTGTCTCGGATAAACCATTAGAATATGTTACGGCGTCAGAAATTCGGTTAACAAAATTTTTGATAACAATCAGATGCGTTTCCGCCTTGGTTAACGCGAGGTTCAAACTTTCGGTGGAAGAGTTCGTATATAAATCATCCAACTCAATTCTCCACGAATTAAGTTCTAAGGTGGATGCATATCTTAACTTTGGCGCATCTATTTTTTCTTGAGCATATGTAGAAAATATTAGCTGAACATCCGAGTTCTCTTCATTACTGAACATTCCGCTGGTCTGTTTTCGGACTGCATCATTTGCGTTCAAATAAGCGCCCTCCAGGGTCTGAAGTAAGGATTTATATATATTTTGTAAATCTTGAGACGCTTGGCTGACGGCTGTTTCTTTTATTCTTATTTCTTCCGGACGAGAACCGGAAATCAACTGGTCCAGCGTGGCCTGCTCCGCAGCAACTGATGCCTTGGCTTGCGCAAGTTGAGCCAAAAGATCCGATTGATCCAAAATAACCAAAGACTCTCCAGCAGAAACCCTCTCACCGACATCCCTTTTTACGTTAATTACTCTACCGGACTTCTCGAAGGCCAAAGATAGCTCTTGAGCCGAAGCTACTTTGCCGGTCACTTCTACCTCCTGTGTAATTGTTCCTTTCTTCACTTCAATCGACTGGACGTCTTGTTTTTGTCCGCCGAAAATCAAGCCGTAAATCACAATAGCAACTATAAGGATTAATGCCGACACAACATAGCGACGCTTAATAAAATCCCAAATACGAGCCAGAATGCTTTTAATCATATTTATTTTTTAAGTATATACTTTTCTTGGCTAAAAATCATCCACAGATAACATTTATTTACTACAGATAGCTAAGCATGTTTATTACATCTACTTGTGCTGGTCATAATATACAAACCCGAGCACATTTTATGTACTCGGACGGATGCGTGACCAAGCACACGATATGTACTCGGTTTTTGCTACGCAAAAAAACTAAAAACCCCCGAAGGGGTTTTTAGCAACAAACAGACGTGGGACAAGGCTTGGCCGATATCGTCGACAAGCTCTGCTCACACTCGTTCGTAGACTATTATACCAAATCAAACGAAAAAGTCAACCCATGTGGGGTTGACCAATGCCTGCCGGCTGGCAAGGGAGTACCACTAACGGTGCTCGGTCTAATGTAAAATCAAATTATTATGCCGGGTAAACAAAAAAGATTTATAGTCCGCGCCCGGCGCGCTTTTCCTCTATCTCGGTCAAATAAACTTTTCTTAAACGAATTGATTTTGGAGTTATTTCCACGAGTTCATCATCGCCGATATATTCCAAAGAATCTTCCAGAGTCATAATTCTCGGAACTTTCAAAAATTCCATTCCACCGTCACTTTTAGCTCTCATGTTGGAAAGTTGTTTTTCTTTACAGACGTTGACGCGAATATCCATATCTTTAGAGTTTTCGCCGACAATCATTCCGGCATAAATTTCTTGTCCCGGAGCAACAAATAAAGCTCCTCTTCCTTCAGCATTTAACATCCCATAGGCACGGGTCATTCCAGACTCCGAAGCTACCAGTGAGCCGTGTGGATTGGATTCGAATTCTCCCTTGTATTCCTCATATTCTTCAAAAATTGAATTCATAATTCCCCTTCCTTTTGTTTTGGTCAGAAAGATATTTCGGAAACCTATCAGCCCTCTGGTTGGAACCAAAAATTCCAAATATCCGATATTGCCTCCTGCCGGGTTTGGCTCGATTCGCAGATCAACCATTAGACCTTTTCTTTTTCCCATCTCTTCGATAACTATACCGGTGAATTCTTCCGGAACCTCCACGCTTAATCTTTCTACCGGTTCGGCTTTCTTGCCGTTTTTCTCGTGGAAAATAACCTGCGGACGAGATACCTGAAATTCATATCCCTCACGTCGCATCTTTTCAATTAAAATCGCCAAATGAAGTTCTCCGCGCCCACAAACCTCCCAGGAGTCGAAGTTCTCGGTGTGAGCCAAACGTAACGCGACATCGGTTTCAATTTCTCGCTTTAATCTATCCGCCAAATGCCTCGAAGTCACAAACTGCCCTTCGCGACCGGCGAACGGAGAATTGTTAATTGCAAAAGTCATTTTAACTGTCGGTTCTTCGATTTCGATTGTCGGAAGTGCTATCGGGTTATCCTTATCGGCAATAGTTTCTCCAATGGAAACGTCGTCGATTCCACCAATGGCAACAATTTCTCCGGCCGAAGCGCTGTCCACATCTACCTTACCCATTCCATCGAAAAGCATAATTGATGAAACCTGCGCCTTCTTTGAAACGCCGTCACGATTAATATGAACTACTTCCATTCCTTTTTTAAGCTCTCCGGAATAAATTCTTCCGATGGCAATTTTCCCCTTATAATTATCGTAAGCTAAATTAACCGTCAACATCTGCAGTGGCTTATCAAGCTCAACTTTTGGCGCCGGAATATATTTTAATATAGCATCGAAAATCGGCTGGACATTCTCCATCTTTTCCAAGTCACTTTCCAGCCCTGCCTTACCCTGTGAACCGGAAGCATAAATAACCGGAAAGTCCGCTTGAACATCGGTGGCGCCAAGCTCAATGAACAAATCGAATGTTCTTTCGAGCGCCCAGTTAGATCTGGCTCCGGTTTTATCTATTTTATTAATGACCACAATAACTCTGTGTCCGGCCTGAATCGCTTTCTTGAGCACAAACTTAGTTTGAGGCATAGGCCCTTCTTTTGCGTCTACGAGTAAAAGAATTCCATCAACCATACGCATAATGCGCTCTACCTCACCGCCAAAATCGGCGTGACCGGGAGTGTCAACGATATTTATCTTGGTATCCAAATATACCACCGAAGCATTTTTAGAAAATATTGTGATGCCTCTTTCTCGCTCGAGTTCATTTGAGTCCATCATCAGCGTATCGGTTGCTCCGGACTTCAATTTAAAGCTTTTGGATTGTTTAAGAAGCGCGTCAACCAAAGTAGTCTTTCCATGGTCAACGTGCGCGATAATAGCTATATTTCGTAGCTTTTCTGGGTTCATAAAATTAGTAGTTTTGAGTGCCTTTGTTAGTAGGGTATTCTAACATAAAATTTTATTTTTGACAAATTTTAATCCTGTATATATATTAAGCCAAGTTATTTAGGAGGTGGTTGTGAGTGAAAACAAAGGGCAGCCTCGGCGAAATGGAGACAAGGATCTTTCGAAGGTGGTGAATATTTTGGAAAAATTACCATTCGAAGACTTTATGGAATTATTTAAATTATTCGAAAGCTATCACGACAAAACCTCTAGTTTGCGAATAACTCGTCTTTTATACGATGCTCTGGCGATTTCTCGCATCCGACACTTGGATGCAATTGCCCCTATTCTGGAGAAAAAAGCCGACTGGGCAAAGTCCGCAAAATCTATCTCGGAGACCTAAATTCAAAAACTCCCCTGCTGGGGATTTTTTTATCCGGTAGTAGATCGAGTATAAAATATTTCCATCTCCTTATCCTGCGTGGAAAATTAGCAAGAGTTTAAAGTATTTATAAGCGCGCAAATAGAAAGCAATAAGAACAAGCACTCGATTCACTACGGGGTTTAATCTTTACCCGACGGAATAACCTCTGGAGTTGTTAAGGGCTTATATAAATCCTTATTTATTCTCCGTGTAAAACATTGGCTACCGGCTTCATGGTCCCAAGATTCATATTCGTAACCGTTTTTTGGAACAGTCCTGTCCGTTGCCCATGGGTCTTCACTGCTCAAATCGAAAGTTGCGCAAAGCATAAATTCCTCCGGGCTGTTTATTTTATATACATATTCTTTTCCGGTTTGTGGGTCGACCGGAACAGAATAAGAATAGATTCCGCCGTATCGAGAGATATCATTTAGAATAGAAAGTGTTTCCGGAAACTTTTGAGTTTTCTGCCAATAATAAATAACTTCGCTCTGAATGCTTTGTAAATTGCTAATTCGAGCTTCGTCAAATCTTAACTTTCGAGCGTGCCCGGGAGTTCCAATCATTGTAAATCCAAAAATCACTACCCCGATAACAACCGCGATTACTAAGTAATTAAAAAACTTCATAATTAAGATATTGTCTCAACTTTTTCTCCTTTTTTGATATCGTGTAAATAATAGTAAAAAACTGCGCCGGCCGTTAGTAATACGATTATTTCCTTACTCCAAAACCTTGCGGAGAGTTCACCGTCCAATAGTGAATAAACTCCATACACCAAATCTCCTACCAGAGTTATTGCCGAGACAAATAATGTGAAGTATATTAGCCACTTACGAATTTTTTCCTCCTTTTTTTCCGGTTGCCTTGTATACTGCTTGTGAAGGAAATTATTCAGATATAGATACAACGGGAAGAGAACGACTAAACTTGCGATTGAGAATTTCATTCCCGAGCTGAATCCGGAGTAGTAAACGTAATTATTTAATACATCAGGAAATACTCTGTTGATTATTTCGAACGACAAAGAAATAAAGTTTCCGACGGAAAAATACATTAGTCCCATCGTAAACAGATGCAGGAAAAATTCTTTTGGGTCTGCCTTATGAGCAATCGGCTTAGCGTGATCGCTATTTAGTTGATTTTGGTCCATATTTTTGTATTTTTTACCTTTCTCTTATTTTAGCATATTGAGGTTTTTCGTAGTAGCTAGCTAATAAATATGGTCGAATTGACGCATATAAATCACAAATTTATCTTTTTAAAAAATTTCTGCCTCTTAAATTTCGGTGATAACTAATCGCAAAGCGGTGAGCTTCGTCGCGAACGTTTACTAGTGTCTTTAAATCTAATCCTTTTGGCATAATCCCAATTACATCATTATTTTTTCTTTCTGGTCCTTTCGCTAAACCCAAAACTCGCAAGCGCATTGAGTGTTCTTCGAGAACTTCTAAAACCCCATTCACCTGTGGCGCTCCACCGTCGATTAACAGGACGTCCGGGATTGGCCAATCTTTATGGTCTAGACGACGATCAATAACTTCTTTAAGCATACCAACGTCATTTGGAGTATCGATTGTCCGAATTCTGAATTTTCGATATTGACCTTTTGCCGGAACGCCATTTTCAAAAACAACCATCGAACCTACCGCGGAAGTACCGGAGATATTGGAGATGTCGTAGCCTTCAATTCTCATCGCGACCGGAACGCTATCCCCGTCTAAATAATCTTCCTTAATTAGCGCGACCTCGTGGATATGATTCAAGGCAAAAATTTGGCGTTTCAATTTCTCGGCTTTTTCGAATTCTGTCTTTTTGGCAAGCACAATCATCTCTTTTTTTAACGAACCGATTATGGCTTCTTTCTTGCCTTCAAAAAACATAATAAGCCTGGAAATGTTCTTTTTGTATTCTTTTGAGGTGATTGCATTAATGCAGACTCCCGGACAAAGCCCAAGTTCATATTCAAAACAGGCGCGCTTGAATTTTTCGGTCGGTAAATGAATACTCCAAGGAAAAATTTTACGCAAAATTTTTAAGGCTTCTTTGAGACTTGAGGAAGAAGTAAATGGACCGAATTGCTTGGCGATTTTTAAATTCCTCCCGGGAGTCTTTAAATCCTTTCCGCGCGTAAGTAATATTCGGGGAAATTTTTCTTTGGTGATTTCGACGTATAAGAAACTTTTATCGTCTTTTTCCAAAACATTATATGGCGGTAGAAATTTCTTAATTAATTTCGCCTCTAAAATTAAAGCTTCAATCGCCGTATCGGTATTTTTGGTTTCAATATTGCGCACCAAACTAACCATTTTAGAAATACGATAATCGTGCGGTCGCTGAAAATAGCTAGAAACACGACGACGCAAATTAACCGCTTTACCTACGTAGAGTATGGCGTTTTTTGCATCTTTCATAATATACACCCCCGGCGTCTCCGGAAGATGTTTATATATTTTCTCTAGGTTTTTCACATTCATATTGTTACTTTTCTAATATAATTTTGCAAAAAGAAATCCCGCCAAGGTGACGGGAATATGATTACCAAGGAAAAGTTGTCTTGCCGACCAACCGCACATGCCAATCGTTGTCTTTAAACGAATAGCCTCCGGCGATTGAAATATTTTTGAAAAATGGAGTGGATATTTCCGCCTCTCTAATTCGCAAGACAAATCTGGCAATTTCACCGCCGTTTGAAAGCTTTGCTTCCAAAGAGACCGGATTGGCTAAGCTAAAGTCTACCTTCGGTCTGATTCGAACGGAATAAACCGTGCCGCTGAATTCCGGAATTGCAGAGCCAAGATGTGAGTTGAATCGGTTTTTACCACCGTCGATTCTAACAAAAAGCGGAATACGATATGCAAGCGGAAAAAGAGTAGAGGACAAAACTTCTCCTGCCACCTCCTCTACGGCGCGATTCGCTTCCTCGGAATGGATTATCGGAATCCTGTCTTTCGAACTATTCCAGAGAATACTGTAGTCGCGATTACGACGCATATCCAAAGTAATATCATCCAACTCCCTATGCCAAACGGGACGGTGGATAAAAAAACGTCCGAAGTCTGTTTTGGAAGATTTATCATCCGAAAAACAATCTACCTTATTCCAACATGGCAACTCCAATGCCCTAGCTTGACTGCCTATTAATCCTATCAAAAGCCAAAACAAACATTTTGCTGCGACGATGAATTTCGACAAAGCAATGCCTCCTTTATTAAAATACTAGAATCAGCATACCAAATTTTGAGTAAAAAAAATAATCAAAGGTTTTTGACAAGAAAACCTCGCTAGTTCTTCCCGAATTTCGTAAAGCTAGCATGATTTTACTGCGAGATTGATAGTTAATCGCGATACAACACAAAATCCATGATTTTATCAAACAAGGTTTTCGTGGGAAGCCTCCTACCGCTAACTTTAGAAATTTTATTGATATTAATTCTCGCCTCGCTGGAACCGGCAGAGATTATTTCATCCATACTTCCAAAATCTAGCCAACTTAAATGAGTTACCTGCGGTCGCAGAATAATGTCCGCATTCCTGGTGTGCTGTTTGGCCAGCTGATACTCAACTGCCTGCTGAGAACCTTCAAGGATAGAGACGACATTAAAAATTTTATTTTCTTGATCCAAATTGGCCCACCGCGAAGAAACGTCTACGGCAATAACTACTTCTGCGCCCATATCTCGAACCACGTCGGCCGGAACCGGATTGGAATAGGCGCCGTCAATAAGTAAAAGATTGTCTTCTGTCTTGACCGGTTTGAAAGCTATCGGCACCGCGCTGGATGCGGTTAAAGCAAAATTCAAGCTTCCTTTATTCAGAATTACCTGATCACCATTTTTGACATTAGTGGCGATTGCGGCAAATGGAGTTTTGCATTTCTCGATACGCAAATGCGAAAGTCTTTTTTCGAGAGCTTCCTGGATTTCAAAGTCTTTAAAAAGTTTACCGTCCCGGCGCAAAAGAATTTTTGATTTTGGGAGTATTCCTTTCTGCTTGGCTTTAAAAAATATTTCTTCCAGATCTTCAAGCGGCTCGCCGGCGCAATACCAACCACCAACAATCGAGCCCATACTTGTGCCGGCAACGTAATCCGGAACAATTCCAAAATCCAGTAGTGCGCGGATAACTCCAATATGTGCCAATCCTCTAGCTCCTCCACCGCCTAAAGCTAACCCAATTTTTTTATGTTTTTTTAGCAAAGCCATTATTGTAGATTATACACCCTAAATAATGTTTGGAAATATTACTTCAACACTCTTCTTAAATACTTGCCCGTAAAGGTATCTGACCTGCCAACATCCTCCGGAGTTCCCTGCGCGACAATTTTACCGCCTCTTTCGCCCCCTTCCGGACCAAGATCGATTACCCAATCAGCAGTTTTAATCACGTCTAGGTTGTGTTCAATAACCACCACCGTATTTCCTCTATCGACTAGACGCTGTAAGACTTTTAGCAACAAATCAATGTCCGCGAAATGCAATCCGGTTGTCGGCTCGTCCAATAGATATAAAGTTTTGTGCGTGTCTTTCTTCCCAAGTTCGGTGGCAAGCTTAACCCTTTGCGCTTCACCGCCCGAGAGTGTCGTTGCCGACTGCCCAAGCTCCAAATATCCCAAACCAACCTCCTTTAAAATTTTAAGTTTATCATGAAGCCACGGAATATCTTCAAAAAAATTCTCGGCTTCCTCAATGGTCATTTTCAGAATATCAAAAATATTTTTCTCTTTATATTCAACTTCCAAAGTTTCCCTATCGAAACGTTTACCTTTGCAGATATCACACTGCACATAAACTGTCGGCAAAAAATGCATTTCAATCGCAATTACTCCGTGCCCTTCGCAGTTTTCGCAACGTCCTCCGGGAACGTTAAAACTAAACCTACCGGGCTTGTATCCACGAACGCGGGCGTCATCGGTTGAAGCAAATAAGTCGCGGATAAATGTCCAAGCGCCGACGTAAGTTGCCGGATTAGAGCGTGGAGTTCTGCCGATTGCGGATTGATCTATATTGATAACTTTATTGATATATTCTAATCCCAAAATTGATTTAACTTGCGCCGGTTTTCCATCGGAAGGATTCAATTCGTGAAATCGGTTAGCAATATTTTTATGGATAACATCGTATAACAAAGTACTCTTCCCGGAACCGGAAACACCGGTTATTGCCGTGAAGCGCCTCAAGGGAACGTCAACGTTAATATTCTTCAGATTATTTACATGAGCTCCCCGAATTTTTATATACTCCTGCGCCTTTCCCAACTTTCTTCTCTCCTCGGGAATAGCAATTTCTTTTTTCCCTCGCAAATAATCCAAGGTCAGCGAATTCTGCTTCGGATCTTTGAAAATATTAGGAATATGTCCTTGAGCAACAACTTTGCCTCCATGGACTCCGGCGCCTGGGCCGAAATCAACCAGATAGTCGGACGCTCGAATAGTGTCTTCGTCGTGCTCGACAATAATCACGGTATTCCCCAAATCGCGTAGACTCTGTAAAGTCTCGATGAGCTTATCGTTATCGCGCTGATGCAAGCCAATTGTAGGTTCGTCCAATATATACAACGTTCCGACCAGACGAGAACCAATTTGGGATGCCAAACGAATTCTTTGGGCTTCACCACCGGAAAGCGTCCCGGCTTTGCGGTTTAAGGTTAAATATTCCAAACCGACGTTAAGCAAAAACTTCAAACGATTTTTGATTTCACGAAGTGGTGCCTCGGCGATTTCCCCGAATGCCTTATTTTTTGACTCGGAAAGTTTCTCAAAAAATTTATAAGATTCCTCAATTGAACTCTCCACGACCGAGTGGATGTTTTTGCCTTCGATTAAAACACTTAGAGCCTCCTCTTTGAGACGCTTTCCAAGACAGACCTCGCAAATCTCATCCGACCAAAGTTCTTTAACCCCAAGTCCATGACAGGCCTCGCAAGCGCCATACGGACTATTAAAGGAAAAAAGTCTCGGTTCGATTTCCGGAAATGAGAAGCCATCGTTGGCACAAGTAAACTTTGCGGAAAGTGAAATTTCATTATCGGACGAAACGATGGTGACAACATCATTACCATATTTAATTGCGGATTCAACTGCTTCAGCGAGACGTAAACGATTATCTTTTTCGGAAAAATCCAAAACAC
>JAHFLJ010000005.1:35552-41826 GCA_023244935.1 Candidatus Liptonbacteria bacterium | reverse complement strand
TTCCACATATTGACGATGCGTTATCGGGAATAGACACATAAACCACCGTGGATATTCCCATAAATCCTGTGGAGACATCTGCAGAAAACAGATTAAGCGCGGTGTTGATTGTCGAGAGATCCGAGAATCGATTGGAATCTCTGGCTTGTTTGAGTAATTCCCCTGGGTTAAGAGCCATAATGACAACCACACTTAAAATCGCGACTAGGGCGAGGACTACCAGGAGTTCGATTAAGGTAAAGGATGCTCTCTTTTTGTTTTGCCGGTTCATTCGTAAAATTAGTATTTATTCGTAATTTCGTAATTATTCTAAGTTCTAGATTCTAAGTTCTACTTTCTAACTATACCACATTTTGCCTCTGGGGGGGGCAACAACAGCTGGGGATAACGATAATTTGACCAACTTGCTACCCTATTCGATATTCGAAATTCCATATTCTGTTTTGTTTGTATTTATTCGTAATTTCGTAAGGTCGGCAATTTCGTAATTACTAGACGCGGTGTTTTTTCTTTATATCAGCCTCTACCCCTTCTTCAAATTCCTCCTTAGTAGCCTTGGCGCTCTCCGACATGGTCAAAAGTATTACCTCCGGCAAAGCATCAAGCTCTAGCGTTCTATTCTCTAAATACTCTTCAGTATTCTTCTCCGGATTATCTATTACCTCTTCCAAAAGAATATTAATAATCTGCCCAATTTTCGGAGATGGTTGAAGTTTGGTAATTTCCATTACTTTTTTACCGTCTATTTTCAACATCTTCGGCGAAACCGGATCATGACGAACTTTATCAATCATAAACAACAAATGACGCAATCTATATGGGAAAGCTTTGGGCACACCGGAACCGATTCTATCGGCTTCCCGCAACTTTAGCAAGTCATCAATATGCTCCGGACCTACGCGCCGAATAAACCTCCGAACTCCGGCATCACTCACCTCTCCGACGTTGTAATAAAAAAGATGATACCTAACCAAATGCGTAACTTTTTCAATAAAATCTCTCCCGAATTTCAACCTATCTAAAGCCTTAGCGGTCATCTTCGCGCCGACGATATCATGATTATAGAAAGTGGAATTCGGTCCGTCTCCCGCCTTTACTTTCGGCTTGCCGATATCATGGAGTAGAGAAGCCATTCTAATTTCCAAAGAAAATTTTTTTTCGGTTGCGTACTCCAAGGCTCTCACGTTGTGCTCAAAAACAGAATAAATGTGATGCAGATTCTGACCCACACCAAGCCCCTCGCGAAGTTCCGGCAAAACGTAGCGCAAAATATCAAGTTGCTCTAAAAGATAGATTCCGGCTCCGGCTCGTTCGGACATTAAAATTTTCGTTAATTCATCGCGAATTCTTTCTTTTGCAATCATCTCCAAAAGTCCCGCTTTTTCTACAATCGCCCTACTGGTTTGCAATTCAATTTCAAAATTCAATTCCGTAGAAAATCTTGCCGCTCGCATTATTCGCAAAGCGTCTTCTTCAAACCTTTTTCGCGGATCACCAACCGAACGAATTATTTTTGCCTTCAAATCTGTCATCCCTCCATATGGGTCAACAAGCTCTTGAGTTTCCGATGACCAACCTAAACGCATCGCCATCGCATTAACCGTGAAAGACCTACGCGACAAATCTTCTTCGACAGTTTGCGCAAATTTAACTTCGTCCGGATGACGTTTGTCACTATATTCACTTTCGGTTCTAAAAGTTGTAATCTCAACGATTTTTAAACTAGGGTCTTCAGAGTCCGTCTTAACCCCCACCGTTCCAAAGGTATTTTCATAAACACTATCAGGAAATATATTTTGAATTTCCTCCGGGGTAGCATTTGTCGTAATATCCCAATCCTTCGGCATTCTTCCCAAATAAAAATCACGGACACAGCCGCCAACTAAATATGCCGAAAAACCGTTCGTTTCCAAAACGTTCGAGATAAGAGTTATTTCCTTTGGTATCTCCATTTTATCGTATTTCAATCTGGAACTTATCCTTCAGCATCCCAACAATTCTCTCCATTTCAACGTTAACTTCCTCATCGGTTAGCGTATGATTATCCGCTTGAAAAACCACTCTAAAGGTTAAACTCTGTTTAGAACCAAATTTTTCATCCCAATATTCATCCACCAAATCCACATCGGCAACCAATTTTTCATTTATCAACGAAATTTCTTCGACAATATCCCCTATCCGCACCGAACCATCCACAACCAAAGAAATGTCTCGCATAACTGCCGGATATTTTGGAATAGGCTTGTATGCAAATTCCTCTTCGGCAATTTCGATAATATGAGACAAATCCAATTCACCTACCGCCAAGGTCCAACCCTTAGCTTTTCCAAAATTTTCAAAATCACGCAAAAAACCGATAGCTCGATTACCGATTTTAATATATAAGTGACCGGAAATCTCCTCGAAAATGAAATCGGTCAACCCAACACTTCGCAAGATTTCGTCCATCGCTCCCTTAAGCAGTAGAGCGGAATCACTTTTCTTTTTGCCACCAACCGCCAACCCTAATACTAATTTTTCTTCGGCGCTCTTCCCCTGCCAAGCAAAAACTTTTCCGATTTCAAATATTTTTGCTTCATTGAAAAATCTTGAATTTTGTTCGATAACCGAAGCCAGAAGCGGAGTCAGTCCTCGACGCATGCATTTCCTATCCTCCGCAATCGGATTCAATACTTCAACATTTCTAAAATCGGCGCCGAAAAATGACTGATCGGAAATTTTATTTAATTCATCCCCGACAAATGAAGAAGTTAAAACTTCGTCAAAACCCATTCTGGAAAGTAAATGCCTGAACTTGCTTGAGAATAAAAAGTCTTCATCTTCAAAAGTCGGCTTGATTGAAACCATCGGCGGAATACTCTTCATTCCTCCAAATCCAACCATTCTTGAAAGCTCTTCGGCCAAGTCCTCAAATTCGAAAACATCACTCCTCCAAGCCGGCACTTGCACTTTCTTACCGTCAAATCCAAATCCCAAGGCCTCAAAATATTTTTTAACTTTGCCCATATCAATAGTTTCGCCGGTTAGCTTCTCAAACTTTTTCAAATCAAAATATACCGTTGTTCCTTTTGCTTTGACCGGATAACTTTCAGCGCTGTCCTTCAGCTTTGCTCCAGCCTTGACGAGTAATTCGGTCACTCTATCCATCGCCAAACCCGCAAGCTCCGGACTTAAATTGTGAGCAAAGCGCAAAGATGCATCCGTTTGAAGTTTTAAGAACCTGGAAGTTTTAAAAATTCCGACGTAATCAAAGCTCGCAGCCTCCACTACTATTTTTTTGGTTGTCTTCTCTACTCCGGCATGCTTACCTCCTTTAATTCCGGCAATTGCCAGGGCGCGAGATTCATCGGCGATAACCAAGTCATTTCTGGACAGTATGAAATCTTTGCCATCCAAAGTAGTTATTCGTTCCTCAGGCTTCGCCTTCCGAACAATTATTTTCCCGACAAGTTTATCGGCGTCAAAAGCATGCAGAGGTTGCCCAACCTCAAGCATTACATAGTTCATTAAATCCACCACGCCGTTGATTGACTGCACTCCGCAAGATTTTAATGACTTTTTCATCCAATCCGGAGTAACCGGCAATTTATCTATCTCAAAATATCTCGCAATGTATCGGAGACAAGCCTGTTTTTCTTTCACCTCCACGTTCACAAGTCTTTTGCCTGAGGGAACGTTAATTATCGATCTAACCGGACTCTTAAACGGCAAGCCAAAAATAGCGCCCACCTCCCTAGCTATGCCGATGTGAGATGAAGCGTCGGAATATCTATTTGCCGGAAGTTTTATCTCCAACGTGTCTCCTTCTACGCTCTCAACCTCAAAAGCATGTAGATTCATCTTCTCCATTATTCTTCGGGAGGCGGGAGCTTTCGGTAATAACTTTTTAATTAGTGAATATGAAAATTTCATCCCGTTAGAAAATTAAAATCGACGGTATTTATACCGGAAAAATGGTTTGGGTTAGTTGAATATATTTTTATCATGATTATTACGTTTACTTTATTTTCTAACGGGATGAATCGAGCACATAATATGTGCTCCGGTGAACCGAGTGCATATTATGTGCTTGGTCATTCATTCTAGCTACTCTTAAATTGTTTTAAAAATCTTAAATCTCCGGAGTAAAAAAGTCGAATATCCGGAACTCCGTATTTGATCATCGCCAACCTGTCGACTCCGACGCCGAAAGCAAATCCCTGAACTTCGTCCGGATTATAATGAACTGCCTCGAACACACGACGGTGCACCATTCCGGCACCCATAATCTCCAACCATTTACCCTTAAGTTTGATATCCACCTCAACTCCGGGTTCGACGAACGGAAAATAACTCGGACGAAAACGAAATTCGATTTTTTTGTCCATTGTCGCGAAAAATTCTTTCAAGAATTGCTCTACTACATATTTAAAATTGGCTAAAGTCACATTTTCCCCGACCATTAACCCTTCAAGCTGATAAAAATTAACTTCGTGACTCATATCTACCGCCTCATATCTAAAAACTCTGCCCGGAACTACGATTTGAAACGGAGCGGAATTTTTTTCCATGTATCTAACCTGCACCGGACTCGTATGTGTCCTTAATAAATAATTAGACTTGCTATTTTTACCTTCGCCTTTAATCCAGAAAGTATCCCACATTTCTCTCGCCGGATGATTTGCCGGAATGTTTAAGGCATCAAAATTATAATATTCCGCCTCCAGCTCCGGACCGGAAATAACCGAAAAATTAAGTCCTCTGAAAATTTTAGCGGAATCCTCCATCACCTGACTTAATGGATGAATATGTCCATACTGAAACTTCTTCCCCGGAGCAGTATAATCTGTTTTCCTGGAAGAACCGGAAAATAATTGAAGTTTTGCTTCAATCTTCTTCTCAATCTCCGCGTAAAGCTCCTGAATCTTCGGCCCGGCGTCTCTTCGCATCTCCATAGTCATCTCTTTCAAAGATTTAAGCTCCCCAGTCAGCAGTCCGTTTCGCCCCAAATAATGAGTTTTTATCTCATTTAACGCCTCCTTAATAGTCGCGGATTCGATAGCTTCAATCGCCGATTTTTTAATTTCTTCCAGGTTCATTTAATTTGTATATATCATATATTAACGCGAAAACAATAATTTTCAAAACCAATAGCAAACCAAACAATTATTTGTAATATTGATACTAATTCGTATTTTCGCAATACTAAATAAATCCCCCGCAAATAGGGGGGGGTAGATTATGCCAAGGCAGGAATGAATCTCGACAATTTTCGCAAAATATCAGCCATAACCAATCCTTCGCTTCTGTCTCCGTTAACCCTCACGACAAAACCGTAATTTCTGGTATTTTGAAGCCTCGCCATCGCAATTTCATAATTGATTACAGATTCACTCATCCCACGAGTTGAAGGACAAAGCAAAATTGTCACGTCCGGACGAACGTAATCACGGCCAAGCGCTTTCTCCCGAAGAACAAACAGGTCTTCGAAAGATATTCCGGCAAACAACCCGGCGACAAAACCAGAAAGTTCATACCCTTTAAGAATGACAAAATATCCGGATGAAGATAGGTGCCCAATAACTGACCGCAGATGAAATTTCCTCTCAAAGAAAGAAAGTAACTGTAAATCAACCTTAGAAATTTCTTTGCCTTCATTAAATTCACAGACAACTCTCCGCGCCTCGCAAAGGGCATCTCTGTCCGGCTCAAACGACTCGAATTGCAAAGCCGTATTGAGATCGTTAGCCACTGCTGAAATCATGCTGGCAACATTTTCTTTGGTTACCGCTCGAAAATAATTTCCCGATGAATCAATTTCCGGCTCGACGCCAAAAACAGAATTATATCCTTTCCGACGAATTTTCTTGGACAACCTTTCTCCTAGACGCTTAACATCGGAATGCTCAACGCCCTCAATTGCGATCAAAAACCCGTTTTTACTCATCGAGGCCCACCCTCCTTCAGCAATCAAGTTTCTGCCGTGGAGTATATTCCAAATATTTTCATGAGTCCAGAAAAACACTAATAACCAATGGCTTATCACTAATCACTAAAAACAAAAAAACCACTGTCGGTGATAAAATCCGCTTCCCGCGAAATACGCGGGATTCCGCATTTCTACGTCGCTATCGCTCCAAGAACTGCGATAATTTCCACGACCCCTGCCCGCCGGCCCGCTTCGCCGGAGCTTTAGCGAGGCGAGCAGGCAGGCCTTTTTCACACAGCATGGGCATGATTAAAAAAACAACCCGCTTTCGCGGGATGTTTTTTTAATCAATAACTTCTATGCCCA
>JAHFLJ010000005.1:18790-35452 GCA_023244935.1 Candidatus Liptonbacteria bacterium | reverse complement strand
CCTCGGATGATGTTTTCGGCTGCGTCGAGATCGTTGGCATTTAAGTCAACCATCTTTTCTTCAGCTATCTTTCGCACATCTTCTCTGGTCACCTTGCCAACTTTTCCTTTTAAAGGATCAGCGGCTCCCTTCGGAACTCCGGCTGCTTTTCTTAAAAGCGCAGAGGCTGGAGAGGTTTTTAAAACGAATGAGAAAGTTCTATCTTCGTAAATAGTGATTTCGGCTGGGATAATGTCTCCCGGCTTATCCTTGGTCATGTCGTTAAACTGCTTACAAAAGTCCTGAATGTTAACACCTTGAGGTCCCAAAGCGGTACCGATCGGCGGTGCAGGATTTGCCTTGCCGGCTTCGATTTGAAGTTTTAATACTGTTTTTATTTTCTTTGCCATGGTTGTTCAAGAGCGAAGCGATTGACTACAACCATGAGCATCCCGCTCTAATTGTGCCGTCACTTACACTCAAAATTTTATTTTTATTTAATATTTAACTTTTAAGCAATCCTGCGCTGACCGAATAGGTCAACTCCTCCTTGGGCGAAGCGGGATTGGCTCCACACATTTCGCACAATTGGGGCTGGGATAGCCACTTTTTCCTTCGAGCCGAGGTTAACTCTTAGTGCAGTGATATTACGACATTTACCGATATTTTGCAACCAACTCCTAGACCTTCCTGACCTGAAGCGAATCCAACTCAATCGCGGTGTCTCTTCCGAAAATAGGGACCATAACTTTCACCCGTCCCCTTTCTTCATCTACTTCGGAAATCTTTCCATCATAGTCTTTGAACGGACCGTCGGTAACTTTTACCAATTCACCGATTCTAAAGTCCACCGTAAACTTTCCTTCATCTTTACCCATTCTGGAAAGCAAGCTATCAACCTCTTCTTTAGAAAGAGGCGCCGGCTTAGTGCTATCCGCTCCGACAAAACCGGTCACCCTGGGAGTATTTCTGACAACATACCAAGAGTCTTCGCTCATTATCATTTTCACCAAAACATATCCGGGATAAATTTTTTCGTGGGTTGTAGTCCTCTTTCCATCCTTAACTTTTATCTTCTTTTCAATCGGAACAATTACATCAAAAATCTTATCTTCCATAGACAAGGATTCTACGCGCTGTTTCAAGTAGCGAGAGACCGCTTCTTCATAACCCGAATAAGTGTGTACCGCATACCACTCCGGAGTCGTATTTACATTTTTATCTTCGTTAAATTTATCCATTTTTTATCCAAGAATGAATGATTTTATTAAATAAGAAAACAAAGTATCCGCAAGTCCCAAAAATAAAGAAACGGCTAAAGAAAGTCCGAGCACTACGAGAGTCAAGCGGATGGCTTCGGCTCTTGTCGGCCACTGAACACTCCTAAGCTCATGTCGCGCCTCCGAGAAATAAGTGGTTATCTTTTTAATCATGTGACTTAATTTATTAATATTATACGCTTTATTTAGGCGAAAACCACCTGCTCCTTTAACCTCAAATTTGAAGTATTAAAAAACTGGGTGTTTTCCAGTAGCCCCATATTACCACTTACGTCCAATATACGCAAGATTACCAAAAAACTCTGATTTTGTCAGAGTTTTTTGGTAATCTTACGGCTCATTCTATTTTCTAAGTTCCAGGTTCTAAATTTTATACAAGATCTATATTTTTAACGGCGGCGGCGTGCGTCTGAATAAAATGCTTTCTCGGAGCCACGTCATCACCCATCAAAATATCGAACAGATGATCGGCCTCCTCGGCGTCTTCCACGCAAACCTGCTTCAAGACTCGGTTTTCAGGATTCATCGTCGTCTCCCAAAGTTGCTCCGGATTCATTTCACCCAAACCTTTGTATCTGCTAATAGTAACATTTCCTTTCTTCTCCATTTCTTTAACCATTTTTTCCTTATCGGAATCTTCGGTATACGCATATCGGATGTCCTTGCCTACCTGAAGTCTAAAAAGCGGTGGCTGAGCGATATACAAATATCCCGCCCCAATAAGTTTTGGGAAATATCTATAGAATAAAGTTAGCAAAAGCGTTCGGATGTGCGCCCCATCGACATCCGCATCGGTCATAATAATAACCTTATGATAACGAACTTTTTCCAAATTAAATTCATCGGCAATGGCGGCGCCGATTGCGATGACTAAAGATCGGATTTCAATATTCGCCAACATTTTATCCAGGCGAGCCTTTTCCACGTTCAAAATTTTTCCCTTAAGCGGAAGGATCGCTTGAGTTCTTCGGTCGCGACCGGACTTAGCGCTACCACCTGCAGAATCTCCCTCGACAATAAATATTTCCGATTCCTCCGCCCTTTTCGAACTACAGTCCGCCAATTTCCCCGGCAAGGTAAGCCCATCCAGCGCTCCTTTTCGAAGAACCGTATCTTTTGCCGCTTTTGCCGCTTTTCTCGCCTTAGCCGCGAGTAACACTTTTTCTATTATTCTCCTCCCATCTTGCGGATGCTTTTCCAAAAAATCTTTCAACCCTTCATTAACTACGCTTTCGACGGCAGGACGAGCTTCCGGAGAACCAAGTCTAGCCTTAGTCTGCCCTTCGAACTGTGGGTCTCCAAGCTTAACCGAGATAACTGAAATCAACCCTTCGCGCATATCTTCACTAGTTAAGTTCTCATCTTTTTCTTTGAGATAGCCTTCAGCGCGAGCGTAAGTATTCAAAGTTCTGGTAATTGCCGAACGAAATCCGGTTACATGCATTCCACCATCCGGATTGTTAATATTGTTTGCAAAACTTAATTCTTTTGATTCAATATCCTCTACATAAACAAGCGCGACTTCAACCGCGATTTTTTCGTATTCTTTATTTACATAAAAAATATCTTCCTGTAATTCTTTTTTTCCGCGCGCCAAGTGAGATGCAAAAGATTTCACTCCTCCGTCAAAATAAAAACTATATGCGGAAATCGGATCTTCACGTCTATCAACAAAATTAATTCTAACTCCCTTGGTTAAATAAGCCTGCTGTCTTAGTCTCTCCATAATTCGTTTAACCGAATATTCCATTGTCTGAAAAATTTCCGGATCGGCGGCAAAAATAACTTTGGTTCCGGTTTTATCACTATCTGCAATTTTTTTAACTTTTCCCTGCGGAATTCCTTTTTTATACTCCTGAGCATACATTCCCCCGTCACGACTGACCTCCACGCGAAGCCAACTTGAAAGCGCGTTTACAACCGATGCTCCAACTCCGTGCAAACCTCCGGAAACCTTATAAGAATCACCTCCGAATTTTCCTCCGGCGTGCAACACCGTAAAAACCGTTTCAATCGCCGAAACCTTTGTCTGCGCGTGAACCGCGACCGGAATCCCGCGACCGTCATCGGTTACGGCAACTTTGTTTTCCGGCAAAAGTTCCACGGTAACGTTCTTGGCATATCCGCCCATGGCTTCATCAATCGAATTGTCGGTTATCTCCCATATTAGGTGATGCAAGCCATCCACTCCGGTTGAGCCGATATACATTCCGGGGCGCTTCCTGACCGGATCAAGACCCTCAAGAACAAAAATGTCTTTAGCGTCATAGGATGGAGTATTTTTAGGTTTTTCTTCTTTATTTTTTGCCATATTTATAAATTTTGCGGGTATTTGATACTGGTAAATTATAACAAATTTTGGAGCAAATTACTATGCCAAAAACAACCGATAAACGCTGCTTTTATAGCTGTGCTTATTGTTGAGTCACGCCGTATAAAGCTTTAACCTCTGTCGCGGATAACGCGCGATTATAAATGCGCACATCATCAATTAATCCGCTATAATAATAACTCGCGTTTTGATCCACCCATCCTATATATATTTGACCGCTTCTAGAACCTATTTGGGTTCCAGTCGCCCAAAGCTTTTCGTCGATATATCCCGAATACGACGACCCATCCCAAGCCATAACTAGCTGATGCCAAGTGCCAATTGACCAAGAAAGAGTCGAAGCCGCCGTTTGGTTGCCGGCACGAAAATATACCTCAGATGGTGAATTTAAAAAGATGTCGAAAGTAGAATCAATAATACCACCGTTTTGATTAATAGATATTGGACTAACCCAGGCCACATACGAACCCGAAGTCATGCTCCCGAGATCGGGGGCAAAAACATAATCTGCCGTTGCAAAACTAAATTGTCCGGAATAATTACCAACCCTGCCGGATGCATAATGGATTCCAGAACCATACCAAGCACCATTGCCGCCTTTGCCACTTTTATCATAAACAATTGTCCCAGTAGCTTCTTCAAAATCCCAATACCCAACCAACGAGCTGTCTCCATAGTCAATCGGCAACAACGACAAATCTTTTCCCAATTCAAAAAGGGATACTTTCTGTCCTCCGTCTTTAACAGTTAAGTTATTCGCGCCACCCAATTTATTCTTTTCTCCCTCCGGAGAAAATGCCAACTCCCACGAACTACCAGAAGCCACATATGTAAAATAATTTCTAGTCGAAGTAGAATTTTTGGAATCAATCGGAAGCTGACTAATCGGCGAGCCCGCAGAAATCGCCTGAAAATTAACCGGAATCCAACCGGTGCCGTCTACACGCGTCGAGCTTGAACTTTGAACACATCCATAATTCCAGCCAGACGGAAGCGTCGGTAATCCAAGATTACTACAATCGGAAACAGCAGAAGGAATTGAGACATAAACTATGCTAGAAGTTCCGATGAAAGTTCCGGGTTCGTTCTCGGTCAAAAATCTAAGCGCGTTATTTACCGCATTCAACGCGGCGACTCGATTTGAATCCCTCCCCTGCTTTAATAAATCAACCGGATTAACAACTAAAACTACCAAAACCATTAATACCGCCAGAATAGTAATCGTCACCAACATCTCAACCGTAGTAAATCCACCTTGTTTAAATAATTTTTTATACATAGTTTTTACGGCCTCTCCCCATAAATATAGACACTGGAAATAAACTCCGGGCTTCCGGGGAATAACGGATGGAGAATAGTAAACTCACGACTATCTCCGGCATTCAGGTTCTCTACCTGAGTACTAGCCGTCCCTAAAAATTCACCGCTATCGGAAGTAAATACCGCAACCGCGGTCACTATCGGCAAATTGATGGTCGAAGAATTTCGCATCAAGCCCTGAACCTTAATTCCTGTTTCCCCGATCTCTGTTTTAGTAGAACCTTCTATTTTCGGTTGCTCAAATTCGCTTGCTTTAGCCCATTTTTCGTTTCCCAAAGAAAAACTCACAGTCGAAGCGTCCAATACGCCGGTTTCAACTACCGGCTCAGCAATATATTTTTGCTCTCCTCCATAGATAAATGAACTCCCGGTTATGGTTTTAACAACTTCGCCGGCAGTAGTCCTAAATTCAAACTTATAGTCGAAACTTTGGAGCGCATAATCGACATTCGGATTTGCAACCAAAACCAACAAACTATATTTCCCTTGGCCAAGCGCCGCCACTTCCACTTTTCCCGACTGGGCAACCGGACGAATGTCTACAGGCAGACAGATTCTCCCGCAAGCAAGCGTCCCGCAATCCACCCCCTCCTCCGCTTGATTCTTGACCCCGTCAAAACAACTGGCATCCGACTTTAAAAAAGTATTATAAAAACCCAAGCCCAAAAGCCCAAAAAATACCAAATAAAATATCCCGTAAAAAAATTTCTTCGGTCCTCGCTTCATATCTACATTATATTGCTAAATCCTAAACAAAAAAAGCTCCGGGCACCACCAACCATTCTGACTTTATTAAATGCACGGATAATATATGATTTATATTAATGAAAATCGCGTATTTTATAGGCACTTTTAAAAAAGAGGATGGAGTTACGAGCGTGCTACTCAAAATGTCGGAGGCCGCAAAAAATGCCGGGCACGAAAATATAATAATAACCGGATATGTCGAAGACCGCTCCCTCTCCCCGGTAGAAGTTATTGAAGTTCCGGCAGTAACGTTTCCTTTATACAAAGATTACAAATTACCTATCCCCGGGCAAAAAGGATTTGCTCTAAAATTAGATGAATTCAAGCCGGATATTATCCATGTTCATAGTCCCGACCCAATTGCCTGGGCAGCTTTAAAATATGCAAAAAATAAAAAAATTCCGATAATTGCCACCTATCACACCGATTTCATAAAATACCTCCCATACTATCACCTTTCCTTTCTGAAACCTTTTGTCTGGGCGATGTTCCGCAAGCTATATAATCAAATGGATTTAGTAACCACGCCGTCCTCGGTAATCGCCAAAGATTTAACCGACCATGGGATAAAAAATGTCTTGTCGCTACCTTGGGGCACTAATCTGCAAATTTTTAATCCGGAAGCCCGATCCGAAGAGTGGAGAAAAAAAATACTTAAAAACGGGGAAAAGCATATTGTCTTCTCCGCCTCTCGCATCACCTGGGAAAAAGATTTAAAAACACTGGCAGGTGCCTACAATCTTCTTAAAGAAAAAAATGATGATTTTGAAATGGTCATCGCCGGCGACGGACCGGCTCTGGGCGACCTAAAGAAACTTATGCCGGGCGCGATCTTTTTAGGGCACCTGGACTTAAAAGAATTAGCCCAAAGTTACGCTTCATCCGATATATTTCTGTTTCCATCGGCAACCGAAACTTTCGGCAACGTAACCTTAGAAGCCATGGCTTCCGGCGCGGTGCCGGTTGTCGCCAACTCCGGTGGCTCCAAAGCTCTGGTAAAAAATAAATATAACGGATTAATTTGTGAACCGTATAACGCCGAAGATTTTTATCTTAAAACATTATCGCTACTATCCGCCCCGAAAGAACTTAATACCCTGCGCGAAAACGGCCTTACATTTTCTAAAGAATACTCATGGGAAAGAGTATTTATAAAAGTTTTTGGCATTTACAAAAAATTAATTAATAGATAAAAATTAAAAAATAATACGCGCCTACACCTCAACGGAAGGCTTCTTTCTCTTCTTTATTTGTTTCCAAACATGCCGGCCGATATAAACCAAGCCGAGAATGCAAACTGCCGTGATAATAATATTCGTCGGTCCACCTATTTTTTTTACAAAATATTCCCAACGGTCTCCAAGCAGATATCCAATAACAATATACCCTCCGCTGGCGACAACCGCCGACATCCCCGCCATCGGGATAAAAACTTTCAGCGGTATCCCAAGAAGTCCGGAGGCGACCGACGCATATCCCCTTATGTAAGGAATCAGGCGCCAAACAAATATTCCCCACTTCCCCCGAGTGGCAATAATATTTTTTAATTTATCAATCTTATCTTTACGAATAGGCAACCACTTCGGATGATTCTCAAGCAAGGTGTGCCCAAAAGCATAAAAAATAGTACAGAGAATAGTTGTTCCTATCAAATCTCCGCTGATAGCCGTTATAAAAGCCAACTTGACATCCAAAATCCCCGTAGAGGCTAAGTAGCCGGCGAAAAGAAGTATCAACTCGGTAGGCACAGGGTTTGGAACTCCAAGCTCTTGAATGACCACCAAAGAAAAGATGGCAATATATCCGTATTTAACAATATAATCGGCGAGTTCCGATGGCATATTGATAATTATACCTCAACACCTTCCTCTGAGGAAAGTAGTAACAACACAGGATCGTGATCGGAAAGATCCACCTCCAAATGCTCCGGCTTATAATGGGTCGCCTCCAAACCAAGCCTATCCAACAATCCGACCATAATGTAATCAAACCGCTTTGGAGTTTTTGTTCGATTTATCCAGCTATCCACATAAATATTTCCAGGACGATAAGTCGGTAATTGCGGATCGCGGTGGAGCGGATGATGTAATCCGAAAGAATCAAAAAAATCCGAAAAATCCTTTTGATGAGCCATTGAATGCTGATTGAAATCTCCCATTAAAAGAGTTGGGAAATTTTTATTCTCAATCATATTAAAAATTTTTCGCAGTTGTGCAAGCCTGACCGATCTATCAAAAAATGGCGTCTCTTCATGCAAATGAGTATTGATTACTCTCAAATCTCCATTTGGAGTTTCTAAAATCACCTCCAAAAATCCTTTGCGGGCAAAAAGCTCCCCAATTGCAGAATTAAATAAACGGCTGTATGGAACAAACCTTTTAAATTTCACCGGAAATTTTGAAAGAACCATCAATCCTCCGGTTTTATCGAAAACTTTGAAAAATAATAATTTCCGAAAATCCCCGTCTCCAACATACTCATATTTATCCTTAAAACTTTCGATTAGTCTTTCTCGATGATGAACATCGAAAGCTTCCTGAAGACAAACTATGTCCGCGTCTGTTTTTTTCAAATATTCCAATAATCCCGCAAAACGTTCGGCACGGTTTTTAACAAAAAAAAGAGGCAAATCCCAAATATTAAAACTTAAAACTTTTATATTCATTTAATGATTCTAAAAAATAGAACACTCATCAGTATACACCTGTAAAACAAAAGTTAAATAATGAAAAGCCCCCATTTCTGGGGGCGGATGCGGAAAGTTGTGGCGGCCTCTTGAGCACAATTGCCCAGGGTCTCCGAGGTTGAGCGTTGGGCCTAGATCATACCGGCAGATGCCGAGACCGAAGGCCCTGGTTACGGCGACTCGCCACACGCGCCAATGCGGAGCGGTGACGAGCGCCAACGAGTGGCGGAGAGGCTACCTCTTCTGATAGCCCCAGGAGCGGGCCGAGGACCGGCGGGACTTCCGGCTCGCCCGCGAAGCGTGGCGCTTCGCGGCCTGGCGCTCCGCCCAGCTGGACGGCGCGCCGCCGACCATCTTGTGCTGGTTGGCGCGAGCGTGGGCGATCCGGAGCATCCTCTTCTTCACTACGTTCTCCTTTCCTATTTTGAGCCGAACGGCTCGTTAAAAAATGTCTTCAAATCAGGCGACATTGCCTAAAAGAAGCGTTAAGTTCTGTGCAGTATTATAGCAGAATAGATGAATTTGTCAACCCTGTAGGCTGAATTCGCCGTTGAAGTGCAACTAACAACTGATAACTTATCACCAATAACACAGAATAAAGCTATTTGATTAGCCTTTATGTATTAAGTTATTAGTTATAAGTAACGAGCAGAAAGTTTCTAATTCACGCTATTCTCCCCCGCCAGCACATCCTCTAAAGCGCCGGATATGAATTCCAAAAATGCCGACTTCTTTTTCTCGTCATCTGCAACCTTTTTATAATCCTCAATTAAATTCGGATTAGCCTCCAAAAGTTTTCTGAAATTTTCGGAGTTTTTCTCAATCCAAACCACCGGATCCTCATGAGATTCTTTAATTAGTTCGAATTGTATTAAATTTGTTAATCTAATCGGCGGAAGTTCTGCCCCACTATTCAGTTTGACCTCTTCAAAATTTTCCATGTAATTAATTATATAATATTTTACAACAACAACTTATCACTGCCGACACTATTTTGCAAATAAATTATTTTGGTGTTGGGCAGGATATCGGAGGTAAATTTGCTAGGTTTTTGTACTCAAAAAAATTTATCGAGATATAGTTCGCCGAGTGCTGTGACCGAGCGCGAGCGAGGAAATACCTAAAACCAGCAGGGCGAGGTAGGAGCGAGGCGACTGCCCAATACTAAAATAATTTATGGACAATCACCCTACTTCACCCCGCTGCCTGCGAGGCTACGAAGGGTTGTTTGGCGCTACGCGCCAAACAAAAAAACTTCTCGTTCGTTGTTCAAACGAAGTGAGTTACAACGACGTAATCCCGCCTATTCCGGCGGGACGCATACGGTACTTATGTGTCGGCATATCCTACTTTCCCCACAGGCGACCTGTCCGCCTCTGGCGGGAGCCGCAAGTATCATCAGATTTTAGCGATTTTCCGCCAGAGGCAGACAGGCACTTCCCTGCCTGCCGGCCTCGCTTCGCAGAATCCGCCATCCGCCAACCGGCGGAGGCGGAGAGCTTAGAGATTCGGAATCCCGCCTTGGCGGGAGGAAGAAAATAAAAAATCCCTCGTAAATTTTTTACACTGATATCCCGGCAAACCCTACTTTCCCCACAGGCGAACCCGCAAGTATCATCAGGGCTAAACGCTTTCATTGCTCTGTTCGGAATGGGAAGAGATGGGACACGATTAGCTTAATCACCAGGAAATCACTATAAAAAATTTATAAGGGATTAACTTGGTTGAAGTAAATTTTGTAATTAATAATGTAGATATTCAATTTTGTTGAACAAATCAGCATTGGGATGGTTGGCGGGTTATTAGTACTACTTGGCTAAAACCATTGCTGGCCTTACACCTATAGCCTATCAACGTGGTAGTCTCCCACGAAACCATGGAACCTAATCTTGAGGTAGGCTTCGCTCTTAGATGCTTTCAGAGCTTATCCCTTCCAAACATAGCTACCCGGCATTTCAGTTGGTACCAAAGCCGGCACACCAGAGGTTTGTTCACCCCGGTCCTCTCGTCATTTCACCCCCTGTTTCCAGGAGAATAGACTATATCTTCATCCTTCTGTATACGACAGAATAGGACGTCGGCATGTTACCCGCATAAACCTGCCATCTATTTTACTAAATAGCCTTCCAATTTATACGAGTCCAACCATAAATGGTTAAGTCGTTACGGGGTCAAATCTAAAATTTTTAACAAATCTGTTCTGGATTTTTTACTTCTTGAAGCGTAATTCTCTTGTTGAACAACAAGAATACTTTCAAGAATTTTCCGCCGCACATTTTCTTCAAAACCTTTTTGAAGAATAACGGCTGATTCCAAAATAGCCTTCGCTTGAATTTCTTTAAACTTTATAAATGGCAACAAATTTTTAAGCACTCTCTCCACCTGAGCAAATCCGTTTATTCTTAGCTCGGTCATTCCATCCTTTCGTCTGGAAATATATCCGATACCAAGAATTTTTCGAATCCACAAAAGTGGTTTTTCATGCCTTGTGTCCTGATAAAAACAAATAGTAAGCATAACTCTGATTCCTTTTTTGGAATCCGAGCGCTTTTTAATCTGAATCATCAAGCTGCCATCGCCGTCTAAAAATCCAGCGATATATGCTAAATCATTTTGAGATTGACTTCCCACGGTATTATCTTTTAACTTCTGGTCCTCAAGAATTATACCATATCTGTTCGGACCGCGAAAGATATGAGCAGAAAAGAACCAGAAATCATTCAGACTTCACCGTTATAAGCCGAGTTGTCATCGCAAATTACTTCGCGAAGTAGCAATTTCTTACTAGGGGCAACTCCTCTCAAGTTCGTACGCCTGCAGCAGATAGAGCCCAACCTGTCTCACGCATTGAATTAGTTCATTAATAATCAGGGCTTCTTGATTACTATTATTTACTCAAATTCAGTTTCCACTGTTACCAGTGGGATGGACTATACCATCATCCTTTCGTTTTTAAACTACTAGGATGGTTGACGTGTTATCCGCTAAAAATTTTAGCGAATCCGATCATTAAATGATCAAGTCTCTACGGGGTCAACCGAGCACATATAATGTGTTTCGGTGACTTCCCTCGATATTATCCCAACAGATGACAGGTTATTGTCTTACTTGTTAGGACTTCATCGATATGAGTCAACTTCTGCATCTAATTATTACTAATTAGAGCCGCCGTGTGTTCGATGTCTTACTGTTCATTAGGATTCATTTTGACGGTTTGAACCCAGCTCACGTGGCCTTTTAATTGGCGAACAGCCAAACGCTTGGGAGCTTCTTCACCCCCGCGCTAGGCCGAGCCGACATCGAGGTGCCGAGCGAGATCGTCGCTATGGACGCTCGGATCTCACTAGCCTGTTATCCCCGGAGTAGCTTTTATCCGGTGTCTCCGACCGTTCTATAAAGAGTCGTCGGGTCACTAAGTTCTGCTTTCGCATCTGCTCGACTTGTAGGTCTTGCAGTTAAGCTGGCATGTGCCTTTACGCGTCCGGCCCGGTTTCCATCCGGGCTAAGCCAACCTTAATAAACTCCTCCATTACTTTTTAGGAGGAAAATGCCCCATTTAAACTGCCCACCAGACACTGTCCCAGTATGGTTTACCTTTTTGGCTTCCACACCGGTTAGACTTTAAAATCTTAAAAATGGCTGTTTCATTGTCGAGTACACGTAAACCGAAATCTACGCTTTAACCTCTCACCACTACGCTACGTATCAAGATTCTAAAACCAATATCAAGTTGCAGTAAAGCTTCCGGGGTCTTTTCGTCCCGCTGCAGGTATCCCGCGTCTTCACGGGAATCGCATTTTCACCGAGCTCATCGTTGAGACAGTTCTCCAGTCGTTACGCCTTTCGTGCGCTCCGGAACTTACCCGGAAAGGAATTGCGCTACCTTAGAACGGTTCATGCTGTTACTACCACAAGCACATCCTTTATGTGCTGCGGATCCTCATAGTCGCCTATGAGATCGGACTATATCATCATCTTCACTTAGTTAAACTAACTGAAGAGTTTGGCGTATAGTCTCTGAGGATTCTTATTTTTGTCGTAATACGACATCACTTTTATTATACTTTCTTGTGCGTCCATGCCCAATATTTAACTTTTCTCTAAGCTTAAGAATTTTTTCAAATCCTTCCGCTTTAAGATGTTCTTCTCGGTACATGATTTCAATAATTTCTCTAAAAATAGAAAAATTGGTTTTCTTTGTCGATGACAAAAATGAAAATTGTCTGAAAAAAGGGATTATCGTATCGTGAAGTGCATCAACATTGAGCACTTCGTAATACATTATTCCATCCTTTCTTTTTCTCAACGTGCCACAATGCAAATATCTTTTAAAAAGATACAAAACCGTTGGATCTTTTTGCGAGATATTGAAGCTTGGACACAGTTGCCAGCCAATTCCATAATCACCTTTCTTACGCAAGGAAACATTAAAGCTTCCTTCTCCATCGGCAAATCCGGCAAAATAATGCCCGATATGCAATGGAATTTGTTTTATTTGTGTTTGTTCCATAATTTTTCATGGGACAAAAATAAGTCTTTCCTGCGGATTGTCTGCAACAACACATTTTTACTGATTCAGATGTCAATATGAACCGAGTAGTGTTGTATCTAACCAGAGTTTCCCGCATATAGCCAAATTTTATAACTACAACCGTTGTTTATAGTTACCGCTGACATTGACGAGGGCTTCGGGCAGTGAGCATATACAGCACACAACATACAACAAACAACTTATCACTAATCACTACAAACAAAATTTAAAATTTCATTCTTAGTTATCAGCTATTAGTTATCGGTCATAAGTTCTGTGCCGCATACACCCCCACCGTTAACCTTCTCGCATCGGTCAGGCGTCACCCCCTATACATCCACTTACGTGTTAGCAGGGAGCTGTGTTTTTGGTAAACAGTCGCCAGAGATACTTTCGCTGCGGCCCTTCTTGCGAAGGGCAGGCCTTATCCCGAAGTTACGGCCGCTTTTTTGCCGAGTTCCTTAACGATGACTCACTCGTTCCCCTTAGGCTTCTCGCCTCACCCACCAGTGGCGGTTTACGGTACGGAAACCATAGACTCGTTTTACTGAACTTTTCTCGAAAGGCTATTCACTAGAGTTCGCCAGGTAAAAACCTAACGTTCATCCGCTCCCGACCGAAGTCTTAGAGTAGAAATGTCAAACCAATAAGACACTCTAACTTATGTCCTTTGTCATTCAGATATGATTCTACGGCTGTGCAGGAATATTAACCTGCTGTCCATTCAGCTGCGGCTTTCGCCATTGCCTTAGGGCCGACTAACCCGTGGTTGATTGCCAGTGCCACGGAAACCTTGGATTTTTGGGGTCTCAATTTCTCATTGTGATTGTGGTTACTCATCCCAACATTCTCACTTCTTGACGCTCCAGTCGCCCTCACGGATCGACCTTCACAGCTAGTCAAGAATGCTCTCCTACCGCGAACGTATACCGCACACAAAACAATATTCTTGTCCTGTGTGCGACAGACATCCACCCGCATCTTCGGTGACGTGCTTAGCCCCGATACATTTTCGGCGCCCCATACCGGTCGAATAGTGAGTTGTTACACACTCTTTAAAGGATGGCTACCTCTAAGCCAACCTCCTATCTGTCACTGGTACAAAACTGCCTTTAACACTTAGCACGTACTTAGGGACCTTAGATTGCGATCTGGGCTCTTCCCCTCGCGTACATGGAGCTTAGCCCCCACGTACTGACTACTATGATACCGCCCATGGTATTCGGAGTTTGATTGAGTCGCCGGTATTTCTACCTGTACGGCTCATCCAGTAGCTCTACCCCCACGGGTTACTTCATAGCGCTAGTCCTAAAACTATTTCGGAGAGAACTAGCTATTACCGAATTCGATTAGCTTTTCACTCCTTACCCCATCTCATCCGAGAGTGTTGCACAACTCAACGGTTCGGACCTCCCTTCGCCTTTCGGCGAAGTTCATCCTGGACAGGGCAAGCTCATCCGGCTTCGAGTCTTATATGTGAGACCTTTGTCGCGCTATTAACACTCGGTTTCCCTACGGATCCTCTTTATAAAAAAATTATCCTTAGCCACACACATAAAGTCGTTGGGTCATTCTTCAATAGGCACACTGTTCTTCCGCATTAATCCGAAGATTAATACTTAGAAGTTCAGTTCCTTGTAGACAAACGGTTTCAGGTTCTATTTCAACGGCCTCACCGGCCTGCTTTTCACCTTTCCCTCACGGTACTTGTTCACTATCGATCACTAAAAGTATTCAGCCTTACGAGATAGTACTCGTAACTTCCTCCAAGGCTCTGTTACCCTGAAGTACTCAGGAATAAAAACTAGAAAGACTATTTATTTTCATTTACAGGACTATCACCTCCTTTGGTTCCACTTTCCAGTGGATTCAATTAACAAATAGTTTTATAACTTTCCCTTAACTTGCGTCAGAATTTTTATCCTATAACCCCGGGTCTTTAAAAAATTCCCGGTTTGGGCTATTCCCGTTTCGCTCGCCGCTACTCGGGGAATGGTCCGGCACCAAAAACTCACCACACAAATTTAATTAAAAACTTACGTTGTGAATCTCTGGTGTCGGATTTGTTTTCCTTTCCTCTAGGTACTGAAATGTTTTACTTCCCTAGGTTCGCTCTCTAACTTGCGTCAGAGTCATCAAGGTTTGCTTGATGGGGTTGTCCCATTCGGAAACCTCCGGATCATCGGTTGCTACGCACCTACCCGAAGAGTATCGCCGCTACGCTGCGTCCTTCATCGCCTTTTAGTGTCTAGGCATCCACCGTTCGCCCTTATTGCCAACCATCCCAATGCTGACTTATCTAATTAATTATCCAATTAATTGATGTCTATAATCCCACGCTACGCCATTGAGGGGCGCACTAAACTTATTTTAGAACCAAAAATAATTTTTAAAATAAAAATCACTTTGGCGCACAGGACCAAAATTATAATACCTACGTACATTATTTACTTCATTTTTCAAAAAACGTTCATTCAGATTAAAAAACCGCTTGTACAAAGCGGCTCGTAGAAACTCTCGCTTACGCGTTAGCTCCGGAGCGCTTCGCCTAGGGTTCTTTGACTGGAATTCATTCGTGAGGCTAAGTATAGGCAAGAGATTTCCCCAAGTCAAGAGGCTTACCCTCGGAGCTTTTGAAATACCGGTCCGCCCCTCTCCGGCCAATAGAAATACCAATATTCTACCGTTCAATTTTGCTCATCTGTCTTAACAAAACAATAAGCCGAAATGCCCCACAAGTTCAGCAAGCTGAAGTCGATCAGCTTCTTCCTTTATTGAAACCAACCAAGGCTTCCTCTTTTCCAAACATTTATTTTATTTTTGAAACACCACGCGAAGCTCGCAAGGCGAAGCGAGGCGAATCCACTACAACCCTTACCTTAAAATTATTACACATCGAACGACCGTTCGATGTGTAATAATTTATTCGTATCTTCGTACCAATTTGTAATTTAGTAAAACCGGAAATACAAAAATCGTCCGGACCTTTTGTTTGAGAGCCTCACACACTCAAACGAAGTCGCGGACGATTTTTTACATTATACCAAGCCTTTTCGTTTTAGCAAAAAACAAATTATTTTTCTTCGACTACCTCCTTGAACTTAGAGATCAAGTGGCTCGCATATTCTTTTCCTCCTAATCCAAAAGCTAAGCCACCGGCCAAAGCAATCATTGCAATCAAACCGGTTACTAAAGCGTTGAGGATCATCAAATCAAGACCCAATTTTGGCAAAGCGGAAATAATACCAAAAAGTATTATTGCCCACCAAACCACAGCTCCCAAAAATTTAGAAGCGTGTAACTTTGCGCTAGAGACCGAAGCAATCACAACTTTTTTAGCAAAATTGGCAAACGCAAACGTGGCAAGCAATATTAAAGTCGCGATTACCAAGTTTGGGACATAAGCCAAAAGCTCCCCGAGGAAAGATGAAAATGTGAAGAGCTTCAAGCTGTCGGAAACCGCCACCAAGAAAACTACAACCACAAACCAATAAACCAATCTTCCCAAAAAACGAGCGCTCTTAAGTTGCATCCCCGCTCTTTCAAAATACGGCGTTAGCCCTATTTTCGAAAAAAACGAGTCAAGCTTTATTGAATCAAAAACTTTTTCGACAGCGCGACCAAGCATGGAAGCAACCAAGAGACCAAGAATGAAAACAATAATTGCCAAAATAAAATTCGGCAAGAAACCTACAACCCCGCCCCAGAGTCCTCCCAATGAAAGGCTTAGTGAGTCAAACAAATTTTGTGACATTTTTTATATATATTGAATACGACCTTTTAACTT
>JAHFLJ010000005.1:0-18690 GCA_023244935.1 Candidatus Liptonbacteria bacterium | reverse complement strand
CCAAAATAAAATTCGGCAAGAAACCTACAACCCCGCCCCAGAGTCCTCCCAATGAAAGGCTTAGTGAGTCAAACAAATTTTGTGACATTTTTTATATATATTGAATACGACCTTTTAACTTTAATTATTATATCATATTGGCTAAAAAATCCGAGATTGTACTAATATGCGAATTGTACAAATGATACTAATCATACGAACAGTCCGAATTAATTAGTATAATTTGCATACATTTGTATATTGGCATCATATATTCGTATCAATAAAAATCGCCCCCGATGGTTAGTCGGGGGCAAGCGGGGCGGTTCGGTGAACTGCTACTGCGACACGGGAGGAGGAAACCGTATCAGCGAAGTGCGTCCAGCCGAACCATGGGGACCGAAAAAGTGGCGCGGGCTGGCCGGACTTGAACCGACAGTAGCCCCTGCGACCAGTGAGTCAACACCAGCCTGCTAGCAGCCCGCATCTTTCTAGTTTGCTGACGATATATTAACAACTTATTAGTTTTTGTCAAACAAAAGAACTGATAACTAATGACATATAACTTATAACTAAAATTTCTTCGCTACCAGTAATCAGTTATTAGTTATAAGTGGTTAGTCGCGCTCCGCGCGTTAATATATTTCGAAGTCCGCAGAATTATTCTGCGTATCTACCAATAATCCTCCCGACTGCTTTCTAAGCAACACTTGCCCCTCTTCAGGATTCGTTGGATATGCCGACCCCTCAACAAACTCACCACTAACTTCTCCCCAACCAACCGCATCCACCAAAACTCCGTCTTTATTCAAAAGTCCCACGCTATTATTTGCGGCGATTGAAGAATCGTTTGAAAGTTCCGCACCGATTATGGAAGCATAACTACTATTCGCCCACGTCAAAACTTTTCCAGCACCCACGCTAGTTCCGTTCGGAAAAACTTTTACGGAAGAAGATTCGATCCCTCTCTGCGTTCTTTTTCTGAGCTTCCAGCCGGAAAGGTCAACTGTCTCAGGATTCGGATTAAAAATCTTTATATAATCCTCTGAAGCTTTCTCCCCAGCTATCCTGATTTCATATATTAGTGGACTGAATTTCATTTCAGCTACTTGGTTTGAACCGCTCGGAGTCGCAAGTAAATTATTTGAGCTTGTCGCCGATACAACAACTGGATTAGCAACTACCGAAGAACTGGAAACTGGAGCGAGTATATTCGATGAGGTGGCAACCAAATCTTTATTTATAGTAGAAGTCACAGCCACTCCAGCTCCAATACCTTCCTGCTCTGAAACAACCACCGGCAAGCTTGGCTTGGCTTTATAAACAATCGGTTTTTTAGCAACGGAGTTTTTTACGGTTCCGGATTTTAACGGCACAAATTCTCCGGTTCCCCCTCCCGAGATAGCAAAGGTTTCTTTGGCTGTATTGGTCGCCAAATTAGCCGTCCCTTTTACGGAATCCTTAAAACCGCCGCTAAAGGTTGCGGCCACAAACCCAAACCCAAAAATTACCAAATAAATCACAAAAGACTTCAAAATCCCAGAATCCCCGCTATTAACTTTTTCGGGAATACTCTCCGGTTCCATTTCCACTATTATACCACAAACCACCCACAACGGTGTTAATAAAATATTAGTTTACTACTCCTTCCTGCACCTGAGCATCATCACCCCAAAATTCAAGAAGCTTAATTTCAATAGCCTCTTCCAAAGCTTTAACTGCATCCTCGGGTAATTCCTTCGTTGGAACATGTTTATACCCTTTCTCGTAAAGATCTTTAGCCACGCCCTCAATAACTCTATCCAATACAGGAAACAATTCTCGGCGCAACGATTCCAAGTTGTCCACATTGCTCGTCTCGCGCCCAACCTCCAACCCAAGCCCGGTTAAATCTTCCATTGGACCACGAGCAGCACCCTCTCCTCCTCCAGTTTTGAACACCGCCTTCCCCTCCGGATTATTGCCTGAATTAATTGGATCCATTTTAATATTTTCGAACATATTTTTGTGACTTTTGTTGACTATAACACAGCTATTTTTACTAATCCAAATTATTCGCCTTTTCGCAATAATTCGACACCAATGTCAATTTTTCTGGGGATAACTCCCTCTAAAAATCCATGCTAGAATCAATGCATGAAAATTTCTAAAACTCCAACCAAAAATACCAAAAATTCCACCTCGGCCGTGGACCAAAAAATCAATTCTTCCTTCTCTGAAAACTCTCTAAAAATGCTAAAAAAGAGATACCTTCAAGTGAAGGAGAACGGAGCGCAAGAAACACCCGCGGAAATGTTCCACCGGGTTGCCGGCGCCATCTCTAAAGTAGAAAAAAAATACGGCGCGGATGAAGAAAAAATAAAGCAAATTGAAAAAGACTTTTTCAATATTATTTCCAGCAAAGAATTTACTCCGGCGGGAAGAACAATGACTAATGCCGGCTCCACAACTTCAATTGTCGCCAATTGTATTGTGCTTCCGATTGAAGATTCTATGGACAGCATTTTCCAAACGTTGAAAGACGCGGCAATGCTTCAACAAGCTGGTTCCGGTTTAGGTTTTGATTTCACTGACCTGCGACCGGCGATGTTCAAAACTAAAAAATCCAACGGAGTTTCTTCCGGCCCAGTTTCCTTTTTGCGGGTTTATAACGAAGCTTTCGGGATAATCAAACAACAGGGACGACATGGCGCGAATATGGCAATGATGCAGATTGATCATCCGGATATTTTGGATTTCGTTCGCGCCAAAGAAGTTGAGGGAGATATTCGTAATTTTAATATTTCCATAAAAGTCACGGATGTTTTTATGAAACTCCTGGATACCGCTCCGGACACCAAATGGATGTGCACTTGGAAGGGAGAAAAATATAAACCAAGAAAAGTTTTGCGTGCTCCGAACGGTTCCGTAACCGGCATTGAAGAATTGGATATTACCGTCCGAGAAATTTTTGACGAGATTGTAAATTACGCCTGGCACAACGGCGAACCTGGAATTGTTTTTATTGATGAAGTTAATCGCACCAATCCCCTGCCCGGACTCGGCTGGATTAAAACTTCCAATCCATGTGGCGAACAATTTTTACACGCTTACGACAACTGCAACCTGGGATCAATCAACCTCGCGTTATTTGTTGAAAATAAAAAAATTAATTTCGAAAGATTAAAATTCGTCACCCGCACTGCCACCAGAATGTTGGATGATGTAATTGATACTTTTAATTTTCCGGTCGAACAAGTGACTGACTTGGCTCAAAAGAACCGCCGAATTGGCTTAGGTATAATGGGTTTTGCCGATATGCTTTTTCAACTTGGAGTTTCTTACGACTCTGATGAAGGACGAAAAATCGGCGAAAAGGTTATGAAAGCTATTAACGACGTTTCCCACGAAATGTCCCGCGAACTCGCCAAAGAAAAAGGTATTTTCCCGAACTGGGATCTCAGTATCTACAAAAAGAAAAACATCAAAATGCGCAACGCCGCCTTAACCACGGTCGCGCCGACCGGCTCAATTTCCATGATGTTTGACTGCTCTTCCGGCATCGAACCAAACTTTGCCCTAGCTTTCGTGAAACAAGATAAAGACGGCCAACAATACCACTATTTCAATAACTATTTTGAAAAGGCCCTGAAAGATGCCAAGCTTTCCAAAGAACAAATTGAGGAAGTAAAAACAGAATTACTTAAAACCGGAAGTATTCAAAAACTCACCAACTTGCCCGAAAAACTCCGTAAAACTTTTGAAGTTGCCATGGATATTTCCGCCGAAGGACACATGAAAATGCAAGCCGCGTTTCAGCGTCACGTCGACAATTCAATCTCTAAAACAATTAACTTCCCGAACAGCGCCACCAAAGAAGAAGTTCGTGACGGCTTTATCACTGCTTGGAAATTAAAATGTAAAAGCTCTACTGTTTATCGCGACGGCAGTCGCAACGTCCAAATTCTGAATTTGGGAACCGGCGAAGGACTAACCGCTCCAAATCAAATCGGACTGAAAAAAGACAACGAAGCCGAAATTAAACTTCCTTCAGATAATCTCCGCCACGGAGCAAAAAAGCGACCGGAGGTCATGGTCGGAAAAACTTATAAAGTTAAAACCGGCTACGGAAATCTTTATATCACCATTAACAACGATGAAAACAGTGAACCGTTTGAAATTTTCGCGACCATCGGAAAAAGCGGAGGATTTTTCCAAGAGCAAAGTGAAGGTATCTGTAGATTAATTTCTCTATCGCTAAGATCCGGTGTAAAAATTTCCGAGATTATCGACAACTTAAAAGGAATTCGCGGACCGATGCCGACCATTACCGAAAAAGGCACAATCCTTTCTTTGCCGGATGCTATCGGAAAAATTCTGGAAGAACACGCCAAAGCTAGCGAAGGCTTGGCAACCCCGGTAAACGAAAATAGTCCGACAGAAACCGCAGCCCAACCGGTTACCGAAAAAGATATTCATAAATCAATCGCCGATTATGGAGTAATGCCCGGATGCCCGGACTGTGGCTCGGCGCTTCAAATCGCCGAAGGATGTCTAAGCTGTAAGAGCTGTGGATTTTCCAGGTGCGGATAACGAAAAACTTATAACTCACCACTAATAACTTATAACAAATAAAAAACACCTCATGCCATATATGATATGAGGTGTTTTTTTAAAAGAATTTTAAGCTTGAGTTATTAGTTATGAATTATAAACTCTTCGTTTCCATCCCCCGAAGCGCGGAAATCCTCTCCTCAATTGGCGGATGGGTCATAAATAACTTCCCGATGAAGCCAATCTTGTTTTTAAACGGATTAGCAATCCACAAGTGCGCAGTCGCGTTAGTTGCGTGTTCCATCGGTTGCGCGTCTCGCGAAATCTTTTCCAGCGCCGAGGCTAACCCTTCCGGATACCTGGTTAACAACGCTCCGCTTGCGTCCGCAAGTAATTCTCTTTTTCTGGAAATTGCTAAACGCATAAGTGTCGCTCCAATTGGGGCTAGTATGGCAATCACTAAGCCAATCAAAGCCATATATCCTCCACCTCCATTGCTACTATCTCGGCGTCTCCCGCCAAAAAACATTGAGCGCGTAAAAAAATCCGAAGCCATAACAATGATTCCGGCGAGGACTACGGCAACCGTAGAAACCAAAATATCTTTATTCCCCACATGAGATAACTCGTGCGCTAACACGCCTTCGAGTTCGGTTTTATTGAGTTTTTCCAAAGCTCCGCGCGTAACTGCGATGGCTGAATTTTTCTCATTCCTTCCGGTGGCGAACGCATTAATCTGAAGCTCCGGAGTTATGTAAACTCTCGGCATCGGCAGTCCGGCAGTAATCGCCAAATTCTCAATCATATTATAGAGATACTCATTTTCATCGTGAGTAATCTGTATCGCCCCTGACATCGAGAGAGCGATTTTATCCGAATACCAAAAGCTTACAAAGCTTGTTACCGTGCTGAATAAAACTGCAATAATCAATATCCCCTGATCTTGATACATGTAAGAAAAAAACCAACCGAATGCCAGTATTAATCCGAAAAAGACCGCAAACAAAGCCCAAGTTTTCCGAACATTACTTTCTTTGTGTGTATACAAATTAGCCATCCCGTTAGAAAATTAAAATCGACATGGGTTTTTGTAAGGTGTCGTTGAGCTTGCTAGAATATAACTTATTCATAAAAATAACTTTTGTTGAATTTTCTAACGGGACTGGAATCTAAACGAAAATTAAAATTTAACTTTAACCGCTTCCCTCTCGGCCTCATCCGAAACTGCGAACAACTCCATCTGTGTGAATCTGAACATCTTGGCCACTATATTTGAAGGGAATACTTCAATCTTGGTATTAAACTCCATAACGTTAGTGTTATAAAACCTCCTCGAAGCCTGAATTTTATTTTCGGTATCGGTTAATTCATTTTGCAACTGCAAAAAATTCTCATTGGCCTTAAGCTGGGGGTAATTTTCGGCTACCGCAAAAAGTGTTTTCAAATTCCCCGCTAATTCATTTTCAGCCTGTTCTTTAGCCTTCCCCGAACCGGCGCCCATAGCTCTAGTTCTTGCTTCGGTAACTCCCTCTAAAACTTTCTGCTCATGTCCCATGTAACCCTTAACTGCCTCGACTAAATTAGGAATAAGGTCATATCGGCGCTTCAATTGGACGTCAATATCCGCCGATGCTTCCTTGCTTCGGTTTCTGAGAACAATCAAGCGATTATAAGCACCCACAATCCATAAAACCAACAAAACCGGAACAACTAATATGTATATTAATGACATAGGATAATTATACCAAAAACGAGCGTCCATGTCACGCCCGTTTCGTTTGTCTCTTTTCTTTTATTCCTACTTGGAAAGTTCCTGCAAAACATCATCAACTCCGATGTTTTTGGTCGAGCTAGATACCGTTTCATCAATAACCGCCATAAGACTGGTGTTATTCTCTGCAGTTTTTTCATCCTCCGTAGAAACAATCGAAGCGGTAGTTATGGCTTTCTTTTCGGAAATTACTCTAGTGAAATCGTTATAATTCAAATTTGAAAGACGAATTTGTATATCGATAGCTTCAGCCTCCGCTTTAAGGCCTACCGGATCCAAACTGCGTAAACTAAATGGGTTCAAAGACGAAAATCCACCAAGCGCCAAAATAAGCAACGCTCCGACCATCACAATAGCCGCTCCGGTGCTAAGACTTTCGGTAAGCGACCCCCAAAAACTCCATCTTGGATACTGATCTACGGCTAAAATAGCTCTCTTAGAGCTTTCGGCGTATTCCCTCTCGGGCAATATCTCTTTTAATTTTTTTATAAATTCTTGGCTATTCATCTTCTTTTATTTGCACATCATCTCCAAAAAATTCTTTAAGTGTTGCAATCGCTCGATGTTGTAGTAGCTTTATCGCTCCCTCTGTTTTATTCAATGCGCTGGCCACCTCTTTAAGCGACATGTCTTCCACGAAACGAAGTATCAATACATCTTGATATTCCGATTTCATCGTTCGAAGCTTTTTCATTACTCGCTCCAAGTCCAACTCTACATTAAGCGTTTCTCCATGGGCCTCTTCGCTCACGCTGTCCGGATCTATGTCCTCAACCGAAACCGCCTCTTTCCTAGTGCGATAATAATCTATTACCTGGTTTCGAGATATCTCGTATAGCCAACTAGAAAACGGGAAGCCTTTATGCTTATACTTCGGCATATTCTGCCAGGCGTTTAAAAATACCTGATGAGAAATATCCTCTGCATCTTCTCTACTTGCCACCTTAACATATACAAAACGATATATTCGTGGCAGATAGTGATCGTAGAGAACACCAAAAGCGGAGGAATCTCCGTCTTTTGCTAACGATATAAGTTTTTCTTCACCATCCAACATATATAACGAATAAATTTAACTTTTGTTACGCTTCATAATAGTAGAACAGCCCACCCTCCTAGTCAAAGTTAAGGATTGCTATGCAGGGCAAAAGGTGGCAAAATAAGAGCAATGAGAAAGATATTATTTGGGCTTCTGGCAATAATAACCGCTATCCCCACTCTAGCTTCGGCGAAAACAGCCAACGCGGAGAGTATTTGCGATTTGTCCGAAAAATATAAAACCTATGTAGAAATATCCGCCAAAAACGACTATTCCGATGACGGCATCAAAAAAGAGCTCTCGGCAAGAAAAAATTTACTCGCGGCCTCCATCGATTGTGCCCAACTGGACGTTATCTCTTTGAAAGACTCACTTTTAAGTAGCCCGGAGAATGTATCCGGTAATCTCAGAGAGAACCTGTTAAGCTCCCTGGAAGAAGCGCTTGAATATTATAATCAGAAAAAAGCCATTCTGGACGAACTTGGAATTCAAGGAATAAAAGACGTTTCTCGAGAAATCTATGCCTGGCGCGAAAACAACTTCTCGGTACTGGCGAAAAGAATAAAAAATTACCTTGTCTGGCAGGAGAATCAAGACATCTTTGCCAAAACCGAGGATCGCCTGAAACAAATAGAAAACCTTATTTCCTCTCTCAAAATGCTCGACGATCCTACCCTTCAAGACATCTCTCGTAAAGCTTCCGGCAACCTCTTAAACGCCAAAGACGAAAATAATAAGACCAAATCCAACTTGGAAAGAAATCTAAATTCCGACGAAGTCCTCACTTCCATGAAAAAATCTCTCGAGTATCTTTCCAGTGTTTATGGTAATTTCATCGAAATCAGCGACCATATCAGCAAGATAATCCCGCGAAATAAAAAGTAAGGTTTTTGGTAAGTCGATATTCAACAGATAGAATTACATTCATGGCTTCAATAATAAATAAAAAAACACTTCAACACATTTCCGAACTAGCGAGAATTGACCTTCAAGAGAAAGAGATGGATAAACTTCTTGGAGATCTCCAAAAAATTTTGGACTATTTCAAGGAACTCCAAGAATTAGACACCTCTAAGGTAAAGGAGGAATTATCCTTGCGGACCGATTTAAAGCTTTTCCGAAACGACACCGAACGTGAAAATACAAACCAAAGCAAAGGCAAATCCAGCTTCCCCGAAGTCGAAAATAATCACCTGGTAATCCCTCCTGTATTTGAATAAATGGATAATTTAACTAATTTAAACATTTCGGAACTTCACGAAGGATACAAACAAAAAAAATTCTCGGCGAAAGAAGTAATTAAAAACTATCTCGAAAACATCAAAGAAAAAGATGGGGTAATTTCCGCGTTTTTAGGAGTATATGAAGACCTGGCGCTCAAGCAAGCGAAAGAAGCTGACGAATTAATCTCCGCAGGAAAAGAACTCAAAAGCTTATCGGGAATTCCGATTGCCATAAAAGATAATATTTTAGTTGAAGGGCTACCGGCAACAGCTTCTTCCAAAATACTCAAAGACTATATATCGGCCTACGATGCCGGCGTCGTTACCAAGCTCAAAGAAAACGGCGCAGTATTCATCGGCAGGACGAATATGGATGAATTTGCAATGGGCTCCTCCACCGAAAATTCCGCCGTTCGCCTCACCAGGAATCCACACGATATTGAGCGTGTCCCCGGAGGATCCTCCGGTGGCTCCGCAGCCTCAGTCGCTTCAAATATGACCCTTGGGGCGCTCGGATCCGACACCGGAGGCTCAATTCGCCAACCGGCAAGCTTCTGCGGTGTAGTCGGTCTAAAACCGACATACGGCGCAGTTTCCCGTTCCGGACTAATAGCAATGGCTTCCAGCCTGGACCAAATCGGACCTTTTGCCAGAAACTCCGAAGATGCCGGAGAAATATTTCTCGCCATTCAAGGGAAAGATGAATTGGACAATACCAGCTCAAACATCAATTATTCCAAAGAAGATTTTTTTGGAAATAACCTAAAAAGCACAAAACAATTGACTATCGGATTGCCTGATGAATATTTCGCGGACGGAACCGAAAAAGAAGTTTCTCTTGGAATAAAAACTGCAATCGAAAAATTAAAATCTCTGGGGATTAATTTCAAAAAAGTATCCCTTCCCCACTCCAAATACGCTCTCTCCACATATTATATAATTATGCCCGCCGAAGTCAGCTCAAACTTGGCGCGCTTCGACGGCATTCGTTATGCCACTAAGGAACACGAAATATTAGGAAAAGAAAAAAGCTCTCTCTTGGATGTTTATTTGAAAGAAAGAGGACGAGGTTTCGGAGTCGAAACAAAAAGAAGAATAATTCTTGGAACATTCGTTCTCTCCTCCGGATACTACGATGCCTACTATCACAAAGCACAACAAGTCAAAGCTCTTATCTCTCAAGATTTTAACAATGCCTTTAAGGAAGTCGATGTCATCCTTGGACCGGTGACTCCAACCAGAGCATTCAAAATCGGGGAAAAATCCAGCGACCCTCTTTCCATGTATCTCTCCGACATTTTCACGATACCGGCAAATATGGCCGGCCTTCCGGCAATCTCCATTCCGGTAAAAAAATACGAAATCGACGGCGAGCTACCAATTGGTTTTCACCTAGTTGGCAAAAAATTCCGAGAGGCAGATTTAATTAATATTGGACGCTACTACGAAAAGATTTAAACGCTTACATTAAACGACTATCTCTCAATGTATTGATAACTAAAAACCCGGACAGTCCATGGACTGTCCGGGTTTTATTACGTATTCCTTATTTTACCGAAGCACCATTTACCGATTCAACCGTTAAATCTTTTGACATCGGAGAATGAACACCAGAGAAAGATGCTGACGTATTCTGTCCAACCATCGGCTTTAAAGCGGTATCCAAATTAACATCCTTAGAGTTCTTTACCATTAAAACAACATTCCTCGCAGTCGTTATTATGTATACCCCCTTTGAATCCTGAGTGATAACTCCCTTTACCCTAAATGCAACCGAAGTCGGCATTTGCATAACTGGCTGAGTGCTGGTACCGGAAGTTGAAGTGGCACTCGACACTATCGGAACCAAAGCGGGAGTGGAAAAAATCGCTATTTCATCTAAAATATCTTGCTTCTCGGCATTCAGAGCAGAAAGCTGAGTCGCCAAGTCCGATCCGCTTCCCTGTAATGTTGTAAGTTGACCTTGAACCGCCTGGAGTTGTGTCTGTAACGAAGTCGAAGATTCTTTCAAACTTAAATTATTCATATAAAGCATCGTAGCCGTAGCTCCAAGCGCCACCACGGCAACCGCAAATAAAATCCACGGGACCAAGCTTCTCTTGCCTCCGGAAGAAACATTTACCGGTGAAGACAATGTAGCCGAAGAAACTTCAGTTTTAGAATCTTGTGGCTTAAAAGTTGATGTTTCGCCGGATCCCTTTGACGCAATTGGATTACTCACAAAATCAAATTTCATTACCTCCTTCTTCTCTTCCGGCTTAGCTGAAGAAGTCGTTGCAGTAACTGTGGGAGATGATATTGATCCACCAAATGCATTAATAATTGGTTTGGCAGAAACTCCGGCGCTAACTTGACCGGCAAATTGTCCGGACTGAATCGGGGAATGAACAGCTACAGATTCAGGTTGGGCAACTACAGGGTTTGAAACCACAGGACCTTTGGCGACAGAAATACCCTCTCCAACTTCCGCATCCGGCCAGCCCGCATCCTTTAATACTTTTTTAATATCTTCCTCCTTAACACCAGCCTGAAGCTGGCCCTTAACATAGTCAACTAATTGTTGGTTCGCCATATATATATTCTAAGCTTTCACCACACGACCACAAGCTCGTCTTATCCACAATGCAATTATGTAAAATAACTATTTCAAAATATCATCAATAATCTCAATTTGGGAGGTTTTGTTTATTTTTAAATACTCCTTAAGCCACGAAGCCCTTTCTTCTCCGGTCATAAACGCCGGAATAGAACGGTTCGAAATCACCGGCATCAGCTCAAACTCACTATTTGCCTCAGCAATTTTCATTTTTACCGCCAGACCTTGCTGGGTTGAAGTGGAAAAATATTGATCAAAAACAAAATTCCCCAACGAATAAAATATATATCTGCCGTTATATTTTTCCGTATTTTGAACGACGTGAGGATGTGAACCGACAACCACATCAGTCCCCAAATCAATCAGTCCCCTACCAATCTTGACCTGTCGCTCGTTTGCGACAAATTCATACTCCTCTCCCCAATGCATACAAACTATCAAAATTCCATCCTTAAACTTCTCTCTTAAATTTTTAACAAATCCAAAAATTTTCTCCGTAGTCAAATTTCCGTATGTATCATTTATCCCGACAAAAATAAATTTCTTGCCTCCGATTTCCCTCGCACTCACCGAATATTCCGACATTAAGTTCGGATCACCGAATGGATATAAACCGACACTTTTTAAATTTAGAACTGTTTCCGCGTATCCATCTCTGCCGGAATTGTCGGTATGATTATTTGCCAGAGACAAATCAGTAAATCCGGCATTTTTCAAAATATCCAAAGTTGTCGTCGCGAATGAAAACTTGTAAGAATTATTCGGCGTCTTTATATGATTGCTTAAAATCGGTCCTTCCAAATTAGCGACTACCGCGTCGGCCTCACTAAAAATGTTCGCGACGTTTTTAAAAATATCTTCTTTTTTATACGCTACCTCTACCGCTCTTCCAAGCATCACATCTCCGACAAAGATTATATTGATGGCTTTCTCCTTAGACGCAACGCCTGCTATCTTCGGGGACTCCGGTGTCGGCACAAAATCAACAACCGTGGTATAAAATACCAAAAATAACGAACCAAACGCAACTATTATCCCCGCCAGGAGCTTCATGCTGTGATTATATATCTCCGGAGACCACAAAACAAAAATACCGCCAAAGCGGTATTTTTGTTAACAATCTTCTAACGCGCGGGCGATGGGATTCGAACCCACGATTTGTTCCGTGACAGGGAACCGAGGACGGCCATCTCCTCTACGCCCGCATTTTCATTGTGTTTATAGCAACCTCAAATATCTTCTTCTTTCTAGATAACCACAAACGACTTTGAACATTATTATACATGAAATCAAATAGCGCAAGAGAATCTCTGCCGGCAAAAACTAACTCGTATCCCCTTTCCTTATTATAAATATATCCTCCCTTCACGACGTTCTGTAGTCTCGTAAGTAACGCCTCCAAAAACAATCTGCTTCCAGAAGTAAATCTTGAAGTAAAAACGTATCGTTTTAAGCCGGTATCCTTGCGCAAATATTTTCCAAAGCTTACATTGCCATCCCCATCAAAATATCCCCTTACAAAATGATTTAAATATTCCGCGGGAATCATCGGAAAGTTCAAAGTTTTACTCTTGTGCGGAGTAAACCCCAAAATTAATAAATCTGAATATATTTGTTTGCTTCCAATTTGCAATCGGTAAATCCTCTTAAAATTTTCTGCCCTCTTCCTTGAAGATATCTTATTTTCTGATTCCAGTGCCTTCCTTATTCTTCCCAATAAGCTTTTATCAGTAATCTGAAATTCGATAAAGCACGCGCCTCTTCTATTTTTCATCATACATCCATCAGCCGCGAAAAACCCTAAGACATATGCCATCTCTGGCGTCCACGTCTTAAAAAACTGTTCATGTTTACTTTTTAAAATTGGCACAGTGTCTATTTGAACATATTTATGAAATCTTTCTCGGTCAGAACCTTAACACCAAGCTCACGAGCTTTTTGTAGCTTACTCCCCGGCTCATCCCCTGCCACCACATAAGAAGTATTTTTACTCACCGACTCGGTCACGTCACCGCCATATTCTTTAATCTTTGCCTTGGCCTCGTCTCGAGACATCGTGGAAAGCGATCCGGTTAGCACAAAAGTAAGCCCTTTAAGTCTCCCGCTGTTTGAAGATTTTTTATCCAAAACTATTTTTACCCCTGCTTCGTCAAATTTTTTAAGTAAATCAATATTACGTCTCTCTCTAAACCAAGCAAAGATGCTGTGAGATACACTCGGACCCACATCACGAAGTTCCTGCAACTTTTCCAAGGTAAATTTGGAATAAAATTCCAAAAACTGCATAGGAGTCAATTCCTTTTTATTTTTGTAATCAAAAATTCCAGCAAGTAATTCTGCGGTCTCTTCCCCGACGTGCAAAATTCCCAAAGAATAAATAAACCGTGAAAGCGAGATGGTTTTTTTGGATTTTATTTCTCGCAAAATATTTTGCGCGGATTTTTTGCCAAACCTAGGAAGCGCCAACACATCGCCCTCCACTAGCGAAAAAATGTCTCCGGCGTCGTCAATCAGCCCTTCGTCTAAAAATCTATCCAATATTTTAGGACCCAAGCCACGCAAATCAAACGCCCGCCTCGAAACAAAGTGATAAAGCTGTTCTTTGTGAACCGCTCCGCAAATCGGGTTAGAACAACGCAATATGGCACCTTCTTGTTTCGTGGGAGACCCGTCCACCGGACACTTGGTCGGCATACTAAAGCTCTTTTCTTTCCCGGTCCTAAGGTTCTTTAGCACCTCGGTTATTTGCGGAATCACATCTCCAGCCCTACTGATTATCACTGTATCCCCAACCTTAAGCCCAAGTCTAACTATTTCATCGTAATTATGAAGAGTAGCATGCGCGATTGTAACTCCTCCAACCTCAACCGGTTCCATTACCGCAACCGGAGTCAGTGTTCCGGTTCTTCCCACTTGAACTTTAATCTCCACGACTTTCGTAGTCGCTTCTTTTGGTGAGAATTTATAAGCAATTCCGGCGCGAGGAGTCTTGCCGACAAATCCGGCGCGTTCATAAATCTTATTATCATTTACCGAAATAACTATTCCGTCTATTTCGTACGACAACTTTTCTCTCTTAGTTATCCAAGATTTTTGGAATTCAAAAACCTGCTTCATTCCTCGAGCGACAATTCCGTGCGGATTGACCTTGAATCCAATCTTTTTTAAAAACGCATACTCAGCGCTTTTGCTTTTCAAGTCTCCGCCCAATATATCGTAAGCGTAAAAATCCATCTTCCGTCCGGCGGTAACTTTTGGATCTAACTGCCTAATCGAACCGGCGGCAACATTCCGAGGGTTCGCAAACAATTTTAAGCCTTTTCTTGCCTGCTCCTTATTTATTTTATCGAATTCTTTTTTATGCAAAAAAGCTTCCCCGCGCACGGTTATTTTTTTCGGGAAACCAGAGTTCGCCTCGAGCGTTAGCGGAATAGCCTCAATGGTTTTTATATTACTGGTGACGTCCTCTCCGATAAACCCATCCCCTCGCGTTGACCCCTGGACCAAAACACCATTTTCATAAATTAATTCCACCGCTAATCCGTCCATCTTCAAGTCGCAATAAAGTTCCTGATTTTCGAGATTCGCCGGAATTTTTTCACTCTTAAAATAATTCTGTAATCTTTCTTCCCAGTCGTGCATCTCCTGTTCGGAAAAAGCATCATTCAGCGACATCATCCGAGACTCATGAGTTACTTTTTTGAAAGCTGGAAGTGGCTTCCCGCCAACTCTCTGCGTCGGAGAATCTTTGGTAATAAATTGCGGGAACTGACTCTCTAGTTTAAATAGTTCGTTTTTTAACGAGTCTAAGGCACTATCAGAAATAACCGACTTATCTAAAACGTGATAAGCGTAGCGATACTTATTAATCTCCTTCTTAAGCTTTTCTATGCGTTGCTTCGCCTCCGTTTCAGTCATATGTGCTTATAATACAACAAAAACCACCCCTCTGCGAACCCAAATAGTGCGAATATACCTAGTTAAGTTTGTTAACCAATTTAATCTTGGAAGTTTTAACTACTTTCAGATACTTAAGAAACGGCGAAACATATGTCCTGTTTTTGCCTTTCCTGTTAATTTCTATTTGCCCCTCCCAATGTTTTTCTTTGAGCAACTTAGAAACCCATTGAACGTCTTGTTTGGTGCCATATTTACTTAAAAATCTTATTTGTGCCTTATAAGCCGCCGGCTCCATTCTTGAATTTATATTATCCATTCCCCTTTTTCCTTGAATAGCATGGAATATCTCATGAGCTATCAAAGAAGCTAAATAAACCACAGAGGATTCACGCACCGTTCCTAACTGGCAGACCCATATTTTGCCGCGATGAAAAAGCTCATTGTCATAAGAATTTTTGTTGTGGATAACAATCTTTTTTAAGTTCTTAAGCTTACCCCTCCAGACACTATCGCTCCCCAAAAACAAAACTGCCTCTGCTACTTTTTTCAGATCTTTTAAGCGTATTCCAATTATTTCCACCCCAGATTGTTTATACTTCCTCAACATATTAATAATTATAACAAAAAAGGCGCGCTAGTTATGCGCGCCTGCACCCAAAGGTTCAACTGGTCCATCGTAGTCTGGCTCTGGGCCATGACTCGGCGGGGTAATGGGTCTATCCTTCTCGAATTTCATGTTTCCTCCTTTTGACTTGAAAGTTGTGATGACGGGTCGTTTTACCGACCCGCCATCAGTTGTCGATTAGCTGTGGATCGGTTCGCCGTCGTCATCCAGCTCGGTGCCTTCGGGGGGTTTTTCGGTTTCATCGCTCACGACCAGGGTCCTTTCTGGCTAACCACGACACTCTCAGGTGTCTAGTTGCTATAAACACCATAGAACGATACCCTCCTTATGTCAGGACACAGACCCTCCAGAAGAAAGGCTCTCCATTTTGACAACAAAAAGATTGTCTTTAGTAAAAGTCCTCGAAGTTAAATCGATTACTTCTTCATATCTAATTTCGTTTATTGCACTTATTTCTTCTTCTGGAGAAATAATCTTGTTATACAAAAACCAAGCATTGGCAAGATAACTATTTAAAGCTGCCTCTCCGTCTAGAGATCGGGTAATAATATTTTTTAACTGCAATTTATATTCATCCAACAATTCTGATGTGAAGTTATTTTTAAAATTAAAAAGCTTATCTAAAACAATTTTTTCAACTTCATCCGAACTTGTCGTCGCCGTATTAACATAAAAAACATAAGCGTCCCTATACTCGGACAAATAAACTCCTACGCTATAAACAAGGCCTCTTTTGTGTCTCAGCTCTTGCCCTAAAAGAGAGGTCTGTTTATACCCCAAGTAATTAGAGACTAAGCCAAGAACGTCTGACTCTCTTTGAGTTAACTTATTCCCCCAGAAACACACATTCAAAGAAGTTTGGTTGCCGGGAAAATCAATCGTCGCCTTGCCCGATTTAGTCACCACGTCGCGCGAATTATCTTCTACCTCACCAACTAGCGTTTTAGAAAAATATTTTTCCGCCAAAGAAAAGGCGCGTTCATGAGTTATGCCGCCAGAAAATATAATGGCCATATTCCCCGCAACAAAAAACTTCTTATGATAGTCTCTTAGTTTTTCTGATGTTGCAGACATAACCCCTTCTTCAGTGCCAATTGCGTAATTAGACAATGGATGCCCTTTAAAAAGCAGCTGGACTGTCTCCATCCACATTCGCTTCCCACGATTATCTCTCGATTGCTTCATTTCCTGTAGCACAACTTTCTTTTCATTCTCCAAAATATTTTCGTCAAAAAGTGGATTTGAAATCATATCAGAAAGAAGCTCTGTCATATTCTCTGCGCCATCTTTAGCAACCTGGATAAATAATTTAATGGTTTCTACATCGGTTGTAGCATTATAAGCAGCGCCAGCTCTATCAGCCACCAATGACACTTCGTATGCCGTAGGCTTAGTTTTAGTACCTTTTAAAAGCATATGCTCGAAAAGATGAGCAAGGCCTCTTTCTCCTTCCTTCTCAAAACGAGAACCGGCCCGAATCACAACCTTAATTGTGACCACTCCAGAGCCAGGAACTTCAGCTGTAATTATTTTGAGTCCGTTTTCCAACGATGACTCATTATATTTATTCATCCCCGAATAATACACTCATTTATTGTCGTCGGCAAACAACAAAAACAACCCCTCGGCGAACCTCAAAACTAATTCTTTGTCTTTATTCTAAATTCTATTCTAAAACGACAAACCGAGCGCACGAGTAGAATTTCCTCCAGTTCCCACCGAACGAAAAGTCACCGCATACGGATCATCCGTTGGTCTGCACGGAGTGAGTGTCTCTCCTCCAAACGTTGTGCAGATTGTAGTCACCTGAAAATCTGCCTTGTTCGTGAATATTGGCTTTCCAATATCGCAAACTCCTTTTCCGGAAATAGTGCAAAACCAATTATACAAAGACCACTCAATCCCGGCATCTGCCGCGTAAATCGCTTTTCCGGAATTGGCGATATCCGTCGTTTGTCGAATTTGATAAAGCATCAAAAGTCCGGCGATTGTTGTTGCGCTCAAAATAGCCCCCCCTAAAACAAGAACGGTTATAATCATTACTTGCCCACGTCGTGTATCATATTTATCTTTTCCCAATCGAAATTTCATCTATATTAATTATATCACACCCAATATTTAACAAAACCCGGACAGTCCATGGACTATCCGGGCCCTCCTTTATTCTAAATTCTATTTTCTAAGTTCTAGGTTCTGACTTACGGCTTACAAGTCGGATCTGTCGGCGCGCATTCAATCAAAGTTGAAACTCGCACATCGGCAGAAACATCCGAAGTAGAACCGGTGCAATCTAAAGTGTAAGTTGCGCTACTTGCCGGTCGATCTGAAGCGCTCCCTGGAACTTGCGCATTGTCATCTAAAGTTATCACTGTCGCGCCGGGAGTTTTATACTTCCTAGTCAACTTGCAACCAGTTGGGTTTCCGGCACACTGCCAAGTTAATTTCACGGACTGACCACCGGAGACTAATGGAGGCGCTGCCTTGAGCGAACACTTCCCTGCGCCCCCGCAGTATTGACCGACAGCATTGCAACTATTTTCTCCCGGTCCGCCTAAAATAACACAAGAACTATTTATGCATCCAAAATGTGATTCTGTCACGCCTCCGCAACCCTGAGGTCCACTATCTGCATTACAATTATTTTCTCCGACACCGGCAACATTTACACATGCAGGCCCATTGCACTCCGAATGTATCGGTATCGTGCACATATTATTACAATCCACAGAAGTAAATTGACCGTTTGCATCCTGCGTACAAGCCCCGCTTGAACAAGAATAATATGTCGGTGAACATACTCCTCCGCAAGTTGAATCTGAATATTGCCCGGCTACATCAGGCTGACAGCTACCTGATCCACATGAATATTTCTGAGGAGGCGGAGGATTACAAACCCCTCCACAACTCGAAGTTCCGTATGCGCCACCGGCAACCTTTATACAAGAATTATTTACGCATCCAAATCTTTCAGGAATAGGGCAGTCATCGCCTCCGAGAGTACATCGATTAGGTCCACCTACTCCG
>JAHFLJ010000022.1:4153-8971 GCA_023244935.1 Candidatus Liptonbacteria bacterium | reverse complement strand
CTTGTAACGTAAGAACCGAGCACTGTTTGTGCTCGGTTTGTGGTTCGGATTGACCCAGCACTAAGCCGGGCATTGGTCCTTTGGGTTTGGATATAACTTAACTTTTTTATGGGCCCTGATTGTTTTTTGTTGTTTCTTTGCTTGATTATTTTGGTCGGACAAAAGCGTTATGCCCGGTTAGTGACTGGATTCAAATATCCTCTGACAAAGCCAGAGGATATTTGACTTTTAGCCTTAAATCTATAATAATCTATCAACATATGAAGCAGTGTTTTTTCTGTTCGCAAAACTTAAAAGATATCGATTATAAAGAAACCGACCTCTTGAAGAGGTTTACTTCTTCACAGGCCAAGATAGTTGACCCAAAACACACAGCTATTTGCGCTAAGCACCAGAGATTGCTTTCTCAGGCCATCAAACGCGCCAGACACATGGGATTGCTTCCATTTGTATCTCGATAATTTTGTATATGAATTGGAATAATATTTTATTTCAAAAAATTCACTCGTTTGCCGGTCGCAGTTCTTTTTTGGACGCGGTCGGTGTTTTTTTAGCGGAGTATCTTACGTATCTTTTAATAATCGGAATCGTGGTTTGGATATTTTCACGGCCGACAAAAAAAGCTGTTTTTTCGGCATTTTCTTTAATATCTTTATCGGTTTTATTTTCCAGAGGAATTATTGTGGAGGCAATAAGTTTTTTTTATAAAAGCCCGCGACCATTTATGGTTTTGGGATTTGAGCCGTTAATTTTTAACGGTAATCAATCATTTCCGTCCGGGCATACCGCGCTTCTTTTTGCTTTTGCATTTTCGATATTTTACATAAATAAAAAGTTGGGGATATGGTTGGGCGTTGCCGGACTGTTGGTCGGTTTGGCGAGGATTTATGTTGGGGTTCATTGGCCAATAGATATTTTGGGTGGGATTGCAGTCGCTTTGGTTGGGACATACGTCGCTTATTTGGCGTTCAAAAAAGCCATTGGGGATAAGGCGGTGATTAAGGAGAACAACAACGGCGTGATATAATATTTTTAATGGAACAAAATAATTTAAGCGCATCTTCCGAAGGGTTGGCGACACCAAAAATCTCGGAGTCTTTTAAGTCCACATATCAAGCGTATAAAGAGAGTTTTGGCTTTATCGGGTTTGTGTATTTGCCTTTGGCTATTTTATCCGTATTGGGTATTTTTATTCCCGGGGTTGTTGGCGCGGTGCTTTTGGCAGTTCCCGGAATCTTAAGCGCGCTAGTTACTCCCGGGTTTATTTCGGCAGTCTCAAAGGATTTTTATCCCGAGGCAGTTTCGCCTTATGAAAAATTAAAGATGCTATATAAAGACGGATTAAAATACATTGTTCCGGTTGTTTGGATTGGCATTCTAACCGGTCTTTGCGTGATATTCGGTGTTATGTTGTTTGTGGTCCCGGGAATTTGGCTTAGCTTTATTCTAGGCTATTCAATATATGTTTTGATTTTTGACAACAAAAAGGGAGTTGAGGCCTTGGCGTATAGTTATATTTACGCCAGAAATAATTTCTGGTTTATATTTAAACGTTTAATTCTTTTGGGAGTAGCGCTTTCCGTAATCGGAGGTATAATTTCCGGAATTTTTCCTCCGGAAAAGAAATTAATTTCGGAGATTTCCGGGGATAAGTCCTTGGTAGTTTCGGAAGAAGTTAAAGATAATAGATATTATAAAGTCATCTTCGGAAATGAAGATCCATATACTTTAGTGAGACAGCCAGGGGACGAAGCGCTTTCCGCAATTTTTAACAATATATTTGCCGTGCCGTTTTCGATGTTATTTGCAATTGAAATTTTTAAATTTTTGAAAAAGAAGAACGGTGCTCTGGCTACCGAAGAGGAGGTTAAAAAAACCAAGAAAAAAATTAAAGTATTTATTTGGGGAGGGATATTTTTGCCGATTGCCGTTTTGGCGGGTTTGGCTGCGATTTTTGGCGGAACCGCAATCTCCGCCTTGCGAGAGCTTTTGCCGTTATAGTCGCGACGGGTCCGAAGTTGCTTGAGAAGCGTGAGTTTAAGTTTCGATAAATAAAGTATTTTGATTTTAGTCGGATAATCGTTAATAATTAAATTCTATGTTGAATTCAATTACGGCTGCATTTTTGGGTATACTCGAAGGCTTTACCGAGTTTTTGCCAATTTCCTCTACTGCTCATTTGATTTTGTTTTCGACTATTATGAACATATCTCAAAACTCGGCAGTTAAAAGTTTTGAGATAGTAATCCAGGTGGGAGCTATTTTAGCCGTTGTTTTCTTATATTGGAAAGACTTAGTCAAAACGGAGATTATAAAAAGACTTATGGTTGCTTTTTTACCGACCGGATTTCTCGGTTTTATATTTTATAAAATAATCAAAAGTTATTTTTTCGGGAATGCCTATATAATGTTAGGCGCGATGTTTTTAGGAGGGTTGATTATGATTCTTTTTGAAAGGAATCATAGTGAGGCTCAGGATGAAGGAGGTAGCGTGACGGATTTGTCTTATTGGAAGTGTTTTGTTTTGGGAATTTTTCAATCAATTTCCATGATTCCCGGGGTTTCTCGCTCCGCGGCGACAATAATCGGCGGTCTCTGGATGAAAATTAAGCGAAAAACGATGGTGGAATTTTCTTTTTTGTTGGCCGTGCCGACGATGGTAGCGGCTTCCGGGTATGATATTTTGAAAAATCTAGATACGTTTTCGGGCGCGGATTGGAAAAATTTATCGGTGGGACTAATATTTTCTTTTGCAACGGCGATAGTTAGCATTAGGTTTTTGTTGTCCTATATTCGGAAGCACAATTTTATCGGATTTGGTATCTATCGAATGATTCTTGCCGTTGTTTTGGGTTTGTTTTTATTGCATTAATTTTGTCGGGATGATAGGCTATTTTTGGATTTTTGAAATGAAGAGGAGGGAAGATGTCGAAGTTTGATACGGTTATCGTGTCAGATGTTCATTTGGGAAGTAAAATCTCTCGCGCCAAGGAGCTCTTGGCGGAGCTTAGGAAAATTCGTAAGAAGCACGGTTTCCGGCGATTGATTTTGTTGGGCGACATTTTTGATGATAGTAAGTTTTTTACCGATCCGACCTTTTCGAAGTTTCCCAAGAGTCATCGTCGATTGCTTAAATATTGGCGAGCGCTTGCAAATTCCGGTAAGGTGGAGTTGATTTGGGTTGAGGGCAACCACGATCGGGGTATCATTAATCTTGTTTCTCCGTTTGTTATTGGACAACGAGTTATGGAATTCTCATGGGAGTATAATGGAGAAAAATTTATTGCTACTCATGGTGATAAATTCGACAAGTTCGTCGCCAATGAGAGTTTGTCTTCCAGGGCTACTCAGCTCTATGTTTTTCTGCAAGGTCTTGATCTCGAGGATCCTAAATTCAGTAGATGGCTGGAGCGAAAGGTGACCTGGCGTATCCGTAAACATTTGAGCGCGGTCATGCCCGGCTTGGCGGTAGAGCATGCTCGGAGATTCGGCGCCGAAAATATAATCTGTGGACATTCGCATATTCCGGTTCAGCGACGGGTTATCGATAATGTTAATTATTATAATACCGGTAGCTTTGTAGAGCACCCGGCAACATATATAACCGTAGGAAAGGAAGGAGTGGTGTTGCATGAGGTCAAGTGAGCTCGCGATTGTCATTCCGGCAAAAAACGAAGAGGGGTATATCGGTAGACTTATCGCCTCGATTGCGTCTCAAGATTATCATTTTTTGAGTTCTACTCCGGTGATTGTCGCGGATGCGAATTCTACTGACAGAACTTTGGAGGTTGCCGGTTCCGGCGCAAAAAATCTTAAGTTTCTGACTGTGGCCGGCGGATTGCCTGCTTGCGGGCGAAATCGTGGCGCGGAAACAACGCAAAGCGAATTTATTTTGTTTATTGATGCCGATGTTGAATTGGGTACAGCGACCGTATTGTCGAGCGCTATTACATTGGCTAAGGCAAGAGATCTAGATTGCGTGACCGTTGATATATTTTGTAAAGAGTGCAGATTTTTTGATCATCTGCTATATTCCTTTAATAATATCGCTCAGCGACTTTCAGTATTTTCGAAGCCTTTTGCCACCGGAATGTTCATGCTGGTTCGGCGGTCGGCATTTGAGAAGGTCGGCGGGTTTGATGAGGATGTCCTGTATGCGGAAGATTATCATTTGACTAAAAGGTTCGAGCGAAAAAAGTTTGCTGTGGCTCGCGGTTTTGTTTGGGCGACCAATCGAAGATTTAAAAAGATGGGCAATTGGAAGATTGCCAAGCTGTTTATTTTAACCGTGCTCAATAGTCATAATGACGAATACTTTCGTAAAGACCATAAGTATTGGTAGTAGCCCCGCAGAAGTGCGGGTTTTTTTGTAAATTAATAATAACTGCGTCAGCACTAACCCAGCGGTTCGTGTGTTCCATATTAAGGAGATGTCTCATCTTCTTTCAAAAGTTCGACTTTCTTATAAAGTGTATAAATAAAATAACCCCAATTAAGGGGTATTATTTATTTCTGGTGCCCGAGGAGAGAGGTCTCACAAAATCTCAATAGATTGAGATTTTCACGAACCCAGCGGTTCGTGTGCTCCGCCACGGGAGAACTACCGTTTTCCCGACCCCTTTCCCGGTTCGACTCTCTCTAAAGCAAAATAAAAATGGATGGCACTTTGTGCCATCCATTTTTATTTATCGTGCCCGAGGAGAGAGTCGAACTCTCATGAGGTTGCCCCCGAAGGATTTTGAGTCCTTTGCGTCTGCCATTCCGCCACCCGGGCTTACGGGAGTAATTAAAGCTAATTTTTTGTGATTAATCAAGATT
>JAHFLJ010000022.1:0-4053 GCA_023244935.1 Candidatus Liptonbacteria bacterium | reverse complement strand
ATGGCGAAGATAATCGCAGTTTGCAATGCAAAGGGAGGTGTTGGAAAAACAACCACCAGCGTAAATTTGAGCGCTTATTTAGCGGCGCTTGGTAAAAAAGTTCTATTGGTTGATTTTGATCCGCAGGCAAACGCCGGGTCTCACTTAGGCGTAGGTCCGAGTAAGACGGAAAAATCCATTTATCACGGGATGCTCGGTTTGGTTCCTCACAAAGAGTTGATTTTAAATTCGGAGATACCCAACCTGCACTTAATTCCTTCCGCTCCGCATTTAGCCGGCGCTTTGGTGGAGTTGGTAAATATGGACGGACGAGAATTTTTTTTGCGAGATTTTTTGAATAATTTGCGTCATGAGTATGATTATATTTTGATAGACTTATCTCCGAGTCTTTCGCTTCTTACAATCAACGCGCTTACCGCGAGCGATGAAATAATTATTCCGGTGCAAGCGGAATATTATAGCCTAGAAGGATTGGGGCAATTATTGGAAGCAATTGAAATGGTCAATAAGAATCTTAAACAGAATTTAAGAGTCGCGGGAGCATTGCTTACGATGTATGACAAGCGAGAACACTTAAGTCGCGAAGTCGCAAAAAATTTGCGTAAATATTTTCCACATTATGTTTTTGAGACGGAGATTCCTCGCAACGTTGCTTTGGCGGAGGCGCCGAGCTTTGGGAAGCCGATTATGCTCTATAGACCGGATTCGCCTGGAGCGGTTGCTTATCGGAAACTTGCGCAGGAGATTTTGTCTCGTGAGCCGTTTCTGATGTTCCGCCACGATACTTTTACCAGTGAGGATTTCGGTAATTTCAATTTAAGTTTATAATAACAACATGCTAGGAAAAGGATTAGAATCATTAATACCGAAAGACAGGCAAGCTGCGCAGAGCAACGGACAGAATTCTGCTCCTTTTTTGTCGAATGATGACAGTTTGCAAAGTGATAATGGAGGTGTTTCTCCGGCACCGTTTATGTTTGATGATATTTTAGCTGAGGGTGTTGATGCGGAAGAAATATATTCACAAAATCCAATTCCGGTTTCTTCTCCGGTTGTGACCCATGAGGATAAAATTAAAATAACTGTTGGCGGAAAGAAAACTTTGCCGGAAGAAAAACTACAACAAGAATCAATTTTTTATATTGAAGTTGATAAAATTTCTCCGAATCCGGATCAACCGAGGCGCGAGTTTGAGCCGGAGGCCTTAAAAGAGTTAGCAGCTTCAATTCGGGAGTTTGGTCTTTTGACACCGATTGTGGTTACCAAGAAAAACGTGGAAGGTCCGAACGGAGTTGAGGTTGAATATGAGTTGATTGCCGGTGAAAGGCGATTAAAGGCCTCTAAATTGCTTGGGCTTCAGACTATTCCGGCAATTGTGAGAAATGTGCGTTTAGACAGGGAGCGCCTGGAACTCGCGATTATAGAGAATATCCAAAGAGAGGATTTGAATCCGATTGAAATGGCTAGGGCCTATGCGCGATTACAAGACGAATTTAGGATGACCCAGAGGGAAGTAGCTTCAAGACTTGGCAAAAGCCGGGAGACGGTCGCCAATACGATGAGACTTTTGGATTTGCCAAGCGAGATTCAGGAAGCAATTTCCAAGGGACAATTAACCGAGAGTCATGGAAGAATGTTGCTGGCGATTGATGACCAGGGGACACAGATGAAACTTTTTAATGACTTACTTTCTAATCGACTGACGACACGAGAATTGAAGGATCGAGTTCTGGAGTATTCAAACAGTAAAGATGTGGAAAAGGCGCGAAAAGAAGTGAATCCGGATGTTCAGGTTTTACAGGAGAGACTGAGCAGTGAGTTCGGAACACCGGTAGTGATCAAAGATCATGGAGGCGCCGGCAAGATTACCATTTCGTTTTATTCGCAGGAAGAATTTGTGGAGTTACTTAGGAAATTTGGGATTCGAGGAGACGATAACTTATCTCTTTAATATCTTTTAATTCTTTCAGTTTTAGAATTAGTTTTTCTATTTTTTCTTTCTCGACTATATCGCAAGAGACTCTTAGGGTGTGAAATTTCTCGCCTATGTTTGTGGTTGCGAGATTTAGAACATTCACGTGAGATCTACTGATAATTAGAGTTATATCCTTAATTAGGCCCATTCGGTCCGAAGCAACAATTTTTAATTCCGAACGAATAGGTTGTTTGTTGAGTAGGGCATTTGTCTTTCTTTTGAGGGCATGACGGATTCTGTCGCGAGCAATCGAAGTTTTAACAAACGTTAGCCAATCTTCGGACGGTTTTTTGTTTTTTTGAGTAAGAATTTCAACGAAATCTCCGGAGTGAAGTTCGTGACTAAGCGGAACCAGCTGATTGTTGGCTTTTGCGCCGACGGCTGTGTCGCCAATTTCGGTATGAACGTGATAGGCAAAATCAACCGGTGTTGATCCGGCCGGCAGATCGATTACTTCTCCGCGAGGAGTAATCGTAAAAATTCTGTCTTTAAAGAAATCTATTTTTAGAGATTCAATAAAATCTTCTGCGGAGGTTTCGCCATTGTTCTTTGTGGTCTGCCATTTCGCCAGTTGCTTAACCCACTGGGCTTCTTCAAAAATCTTTTTTTTAGTATCGACGGATTCTTTGCCGTGAGATTTATATATCCAGTGAGCCGCAATTCCATGCTCATTTTCTTTATGCATCTCCACGGTTCTTATTTGGAACTCAACTATGCGCTGGTTTGGTCCTATTACTGTTGTGTGTAGGGATTTGTATCCGTTCGGCTTAGGCATTGCGATATAGTCTTTTATTTTCCCCGGAAGCGGTGGCCACAGACTATGTATTGTTCCTAGCGCGGAGTAGCAGTCTTCCACGGTTTCGAGAATTATGCGCATTGCAACTAGGTCGTAGATTTTTCCAAGATCCATTTGATTGCGTAAGAGTTTTTTATATAGACTGCTGTAGCGTTTTGCCCGAAAGTCAATTTGGGTTTTGGTTATACCTTTTTCTCTTAGAGATGATTCAACCAGCGGTTTTAAACGATCCAGATATTTCAAACGATCCTCATATTCTTCGGTCATCTTTTCTTTGAGCCAGCGATATTCTTGAGGATAGAGATACGGGAATGACAAGTCTTGAAGTTCACCGGAGATACTTTGCATTCCCATGCGATAGGCGAGCGGAGCATAAATTTCATGAGTTTCCAGCGCGATTCTTTTTTGTTTCGCCGGAGGCAGGGCTCCGAGGGTGCGCATGTTGTGAAGGCGGTCGGCTAGTTTAATAAACACAACGCGGAGGTCTTCACTAATGGCGAGAATCATCTTTCTTAAGTTTTCAGCTTTAGCTTCGGCGTCGGTTCCACGATATTTAATTTTTCCAAGTTTGGTTACTCCATTAACCAGAAAAGTGATTTCTTCGCCAAATTCCGTGAGCAAATCTTTAGAGGTGACGTGTGTATCTTCGAGAGTGTCATGAAGAAGCCCGGCAATGACCGTTGATTCATCCAGTTGCCATTCGTATAATATTTCAGCCGTAGCTAAAACATGAACGAAATATGGTTCACCGGTTTTTCTTTTTTGACCGCGATGGGCATTTTCGGAAAAGCGGTAAGCTTTAGCGAGTAATCCATCCGGGTCTTTTTTGATTCTTTCTTTGACGGTCATTTTTAACAATAGTAGTTTTTATTTCTTTATTATTCAAATAAAAAACGGGGATTGTGGTCCCCGTTTTGGTCATATCTAGCTTACTTATTTTTTCGGTAAAGCTGATATGAATAAATTGCGGGGTAAATTGCGGAAATTAAGATTGTAATAATGGTAATATAGAAGGCGTAATTTTTAACGAGTAATCCAATTAAGAAAATAATTGCCGAAGCTTTAAACATTGTTCCAGCGAGGTGATTGGTTTTATTCCAAATTTCATCGCTTTGCATGGACCAGGAAGTTCGGATACCAATCATCCAGTTTCGTTTGGAGTGGGAGATTAAATCTCCTACAAAATAAAAGAATACTGAAAATGCGGGAACGGTTGCGGTTATAAAATCAAATTTGTAATCAAGATTCCAAAGGATAGTTAATATATACAGATAAATTAAAA
>JAHFLJ010000031.1 GCA_023244935.1 Candidatus Liptonbacteria bacterium | reverse complement strand
CGCGTGAATCGCATCACCGTTTCCCCACATTACTGTCGGGATAACTCTTACCCTTTTCTTTTTAGCTTCGGCCATAAAACTCTTCCAAGGTTCTTCCGACATATCCGATGCTTCGAAAATAGTTCCGTCGGTTTTTACGGTATAGGTAAAAGGCATAACGCTGGTTAGTTGCGAAAGGTGTGGCAAAACGTCCTGGGTGCCGGTCGAGCTACGCCAGTAAGGAATCCAACCGGAAAATTCGAGCGGGCGCTTCGTGGTTGTACTGATTGAACTTACAAAAACAGCATCGCTACTAAATAAAACTGCTTTGGTTCTGGGTCCAAAATTTCCGTAACCGCCAGTTGCGGTACTACAAGCAATTCCTTGGTCACATTGAAAATTTTTTATCGCGGTTTCGGTGAGTGCTCCAAAATAACCGGTATTCTTTCCGGTTGTAAGGTAGCCTTTGGCAATTAGCTCGTTTTGCATTGCAGTCACGTCTTGTCCTGACATTCCAAAAGAAAGTGGCCTATCAACCGCTTGAGCAGATGAGGGTAAAAATGACAAGGAAAAAAACGTAAAAATAGCTACAACAAAAATATTCTTCATGTCCATATTATATCAGACGTTCTGAGCTATTGCTCATTACGCTCTCCGCATAGCTATTTGGTTAAATTCGAATATTTTATAACCTTATTTCGCCCGGAATATTTAGACTCGTATAAGGCCTTATCCGCCATGAGAATCATTTTATCTAATGGAATATCCCCACCGGAGCAAGATACCCCGGCACTTAATGTAAAGTGAATTTTTTTGCGGTGGAAAGCCAATGTATTTTTAGCAAGTCGCTCGCGGATTGAATTCGCAACGAGCTCGGCGTCGTTTTCGCTGGCGCCAACGAGGCCAAGGATAATCTCTTCCCCGCCCCAACGACCAACAAGGTCAATATCTCGTGCTCTATTTAAAATTATTTTGGAAATATGTTTTAGGGCGGCATCTCCGGCGTCGTGTCCGTGAGTATCATTAATCTTTTTAAAATAATCCAAATCAATCAAGACTATCGCCAACGAACCAAGAGTTACTTTTCTTCTGTGCCCTTTTTTTTCGCGAGATATTTGATGTAAAAACTTATTTGCAGCGTCTTTAAATCCCCTACGATTCAGAAGACCGGTAAGTTCGTCGAAATATGCCAACTTTTTAAGTTTCCGTATTTCCGCTTTAAGACTTTTTATTGTTTTTTCTTCCATATTTAATACCGTTGGTAATTATACCTCATAAATCCAATAATACGACACCTTCATTTCTGACAGTTTTTGCAATACACCGTGCTGCGACCCGCCAGGGTTTTCTTCAAAAGAGGCCTTTGGCAGTTAACACACGGATTGCCGGCTTTACCGTAAACTTTATGTTCTCTGGCAAAGTTCCCCCTGCTCTCGTCGAGTAACATATAGGTTGCAACCGAGGACCCGCCAAGTTTTATGGCGTGCGGTAGAATTTTTTTAATCGCGTCGTGAATTCTTTTGATTTCGTAGGCTTTTAAAGTATTGGTGATTCGCGATGGGTTGACTCCGGAAATAAAACAAACTTCATCGACATAAATGTTCCCAAGACCGACAACAATTTCCTGTCCCAATAAAGCCGACTTTAAATTCTTCTTTTTGGATTTTAGCGCCGATTCAAAATGTTCTAACGTAAATTCTTTACCAAGTGGCTCCGGACCGAGATTTTTTAACGTCTCGCTCGCGTAAAGCGTGGATAAATTCTTATAATAAATCAAATACCCGAAAGTTCTGGTGTCGTTGTAAAACAAAGTTCCGTTGGAAAGCTTGAAAATAATGTGGCTATGTTTATTCGGGAGAGTGGAGCGTGAAATTTCGATTTGGCCGCCTTTTGCATGGTTTGGAAAATGTCCTCCCTCAACCGTCGCTCCTCTCTTGCTGGATTTATAAACAAATTGACCGGACATCTTAAGGTGGACCAGGATAGCGGACCCATCCGAAAGTTTAAAAATTAAATTCTTGGCGCGCCGATCTATCTCAATTATTTTCTTACCGACAACTCCCTTAATAAACTCTGCCGCCTTGGCACCTGAAGCCTTCCTTTTATTGCCAGTTCCGGAGACAAGTTTAGGCAGACGCACCTCGGCGCTTAATATTTTTTGGCCTTTGATTTCCCTCTCCAGACCAATTCGTAAATTTTCTACCTCCGGTAATTCGGGCATATCGAAAAGTGTATGACAAAATCTGAAACAAAAAAAGCGGGTCTATTTGACTCGCTTATGCCAAGGGCTTCGCAACCTTATTGGCGACGTAATAATCTCTGCGCGCGTAAAAACATTTATGACAGAAGTATCCGGTCTGCCCTTCGGGGACTAGAGCGCCCCAGTGCTTAAAGCGAACCGCGCCCCTTCTCCCGCAGTCACTGCAAATTATCTCGGGCATCGGAGCCCGCAATGTGTCGTTCATTTAGGGCTCCTTTCTTTTTGTGTACTGATTTAAAAGTAGTCCTATCGGTCGGAGGTGTCAATTTAAATTAAGAAACAAAAACTCCCCGGATTTCTCCGGGGAGTTTTTCAAAGATTAATTAGTAACCTCTGTTGTATCCGCCTCCATTTCCTCCTCCAAAACCTCGGTCGCCTCGGTCTTCCTTCGGCTTAGCGATGTTTACGGTGAGTTTTCTTCC
>JAHFLJ010000004.1:9693-45034 GCA_023244935.1 Candidatus Liptonbacteria bacterium | reverse complement strand
AAAGTGAAATTTCATTATCGGACGAAACGATGGTGACAACATCATTACCATATTTAATTGCGGATTCAACTGCTTCAGCGAGACGTAAACGATTATCTTTTTCGGAAAAATCCAAAACACCCGGGATTCTGTCGATTACCAATTCGATGTCATGTTGCTTATAGCGGTGGAGCTCGATGCGCTCATGGAGTGAATGCATTTTCCCGTCAACTCGGACTTCGCGATAACCGGAATTTAAAAAATCATAAAGCAACTGGTAATATTCCCCCTTCCTTCCACGAATAACCGGAGCCAATATTAGAAAATTTCCTTTGGTTTTATCCTGAGCAATAAGCGCTAAAATTGCATCGACTATTTCGTCGTTGGTCATCTTGCGAATTAAGGTTCCGCATTTTGGGCAATATGGCTTCCCGGCGCGCGCAAAAAGAACACGAAGATAATCATAAATTTCGGTAATAGTTGCGACGGTTGACCGTGGATTCGCCGAATGGCTTTTTTGATCGATAGAAATTGCCGGCGACAAACCCTCAATCTCGTCCACGTCCGGTTTTTCAAAGCGACCCAAAAACTGTCTGGCGTATGCCGAAAGCGATTCAATATATCGTCGTTGCCCTTCCGCAAAGATAGTATCGAAAGCAAGACTGGATTTACCTGAGCCGGAAAGCCCGGTAAATACCACCATTTTATTTCTGGGAATCTCTAAATTTATATCTTTGAGATTATGCTCTCGCGCTCCTTTTATTTTAATTAAATTATTTTCCATGTTATTCATGTAACATATAACGTGTAACTTGTAGCGTGTAAAAACACATAAATGCGAAACCAGGCGCCGTCTTAGATACATCGAAAGCCCCCATCTCCTTGTCTCTCTAGGGGGTTATAAGCAGAAGTCTACCCGAATGAATTAGATAGTCAAACCTAAATTTGACTGGATGGAGATCGAGCGTATTATTTAGCTAGTTAATTTAAACGGAGGTCGGCATGACAAAGAAGAATCGGTGGCTAGCACTCGTATTTGCGATATTGATTCTGATGCTTCTCTTCTCAACTCAAGTTGCAAACTCCTCGCTGAATATTACGGCGAGCTACGATCCGCAGACTGAATGTATTGGAATAAAAATGATGGTTCCGCCACTTGTGGTTTTTGAAAGAATCAGACCAAATATGGATATGGAGGAGGCGTCTAAAATCATTTCCTTGTTCGCAAGGCAAGAAGATCAAATTACGGTATCGCTTGGCGAAAGCGGCGACAATAATCACATGATTATCTGGAAGTGGTTTACTGCCTACGACGAAACTCGAAAAACAGGAGAAACAGCAACCCTTAAAATCACTATTGTCGACTTCAAGGTAACCATGGTTAGTTTAGAGCAAATTATTCTTACCGACGAGAAAATTGAGCGCCGAAGCAGAGAGAAGTCGACTTTCCAATTTATTATGGATCGCGCGAATAAAAAATGATTGAAAAAAACTCCCCGTCTATGCGGGGCATTTTTATTTTTTAGCGGTTGTCTCCGTTGCCGTGGATGACTCCTCGCTGTTTGCGAGACTTAAGCTTTTCAATATTTGCTTCAACAACCTCGTCAAACTCAACTCCAAGCTCGGAGCAAATTTGAGAGAGATACCAAAGAACATCCCCCATTTCTTTTACAATTTCTTTTTTATCCTCATCCGTGATTACTCCGTCTTTATCGCGGATTATTTTTTTGAACTTTTCGGAAACCTCGCCAGTCTCCCCCGCTAGACCAATCACCGGATAAATATAGTTATGCCCACGATTCGGATACATTGCGGTAGAGTCCGCCTGCTTTTGATAGTCGTTAAAATTCATGTTTATAGTTTAACATGACTTAACTTAATTTGCCCACTTGCAACCAATCTTATTGGTTTTTGCGTAATTCTCTATTTTAGCAATTTCCTGGTCGTATCTTCCGCCTTCATATGGAGCTTCGGCAACAACCAATCCCTCCCGAACCAGCGTTGCACTTATATTCTCATCTCCGACGAATACATATCTTAAAAGTCTTCCGTAAACATCCAGATCTTTTGGACCAACCTCAAGAGTTACAACCTGATTGCCGATTGCATCTTCCAGTCTAAGTTTGGCAACCTCATAACAAAGTGAATCCTTCTCGTCGGCATCAATACCCAAAACCCTTACCGACTGCCCGCCTTTAATGACGAAGGTGTCACCGTCGATGATCCTTTCGACTTGCGCCATTTCTATTGCACCCTCTTTAGCGCCGGAACTTTCCAGATTAGTATCTTGTTGCTTTACCGATTTCTCTTTTGGAATTTTATATATTCCTGTAAGCCCAACCAAAACGACCGCAACGAAGAATACTGTGAAGGTTATTTTACTGATGTGAAAAAAATCTTTCATTAAAGTATTAGCATCGCGTCACCGAAGGAGAAAAGTCTGAATTTATTTTTGATTGCCAGATTATACAATTCTAGAGTTTTCTCTCTGCCGATTAACGCGGATACCAACATTATAAGGCTAGATTTCGGAACATGAAAGTTGGTAATTAGTCCGTCCGCAAATTTAAGCTTATCCCCTTCTTTAATGAATATATCCGTATCGCCGGAAAGCTTTTCAAATTTGTCACGCTCAAAGGCCGACTCTAGGGTTCTTAGCGCCGTGGTTCCCACCGGAATAACTACGTTGCCGTGCTTTTTGGCTAGAATTAATTTGTCGGCAACGCCTTTGTTAATTTCATAGTATTCACTATGTAACCTACCTTCTTTTATGTTTTCTTCGGTAACCGTGGCAAATGTCCCTAACCCAACGTGAAGGGTTACTTTTTCTTCTTTAATCCCCTGCTTTTTCAAAGATTCTAAAAGTTTCTTCGTGAAATGAAGCGAGGCGGTCGGTGCGGCAACCGAGCCATATTTTTTGGCAAAAACGGTTTGATACTCTTTTTTGATTTCACTTCTGCTGAGCGGACTATTTTTAATATATGGAGGAAGTGGCGTGTCGCCATATTTCTCCAACTCTTTCTTTATATCAAAACTTTTATCCGCCTTAAATCTATATCCATCCTCTAATACTTTAGTGACGGTAATTTCCTTTGATCCAAATTTCAAAACCTCACCAGGATGAAGCCTTCTGGGAGATAGGGCGCTAAAAATATTCTTTTCTCCACTTAAATATAATAGTTTAATTTTGCCTCCGGTTAATTTGGCGACTTCAAATCTCGCCGGTAGAACCTTGGTCTCGTTTAAAACCAAAACTGTTCCCTCTGGTAGATATTTGCCGATATTTTTAAAAATATCAAAACTAACCGCCTTGGTCTTGCGGTCATAAATTAAAAGCTTTGCCGAATCCCTTGGATGCGCTGGTTTCTGTGCAATCAGATCCGGCGGAAATTCATAATCATATTTATCTATAATTGACATAGTAAAGATTTATCTATTTATAAAGACTCGCATATGCTCATTTGTCTCGTATCTGCCATGTAGCATATATGAGATATGACTTAGATTTTTCCGGATTTGATTAGTTTTCTTATCTCCCCCACATATTCGTTGAAATAATAAAGATTATGAAAGGTTAATAGCTCCATTGCGTTAATTTCTTTTGCGCGGAACAGATGCGAAATATAACTTCGGGTATGCGTTTTACAAACTTCACATTTACATTTTTTATCTAATGGATTTTTGTCTTTAAGAAAAATTGTTTTACTAAGGTCAAGTCTGCCGGTGCGAGTAAACGCAATACCGTGTCGCGCGAATCTGGTCGGAACAATGCAATCAAAGGTGTCTACGCCCGATTTTATCGCCGGAATCATATCTTCCAAGTAACCGATGCCTAAAAGATGTCGCGGTTTCTCTTCCGGTAAATTATCCACAACCCAAGAGAGCATCTGACTCATCGCTTTTTTATCATCCCCGAATTCTCCCCCGATTCCAAAACCATCAAACGGCAAAGCTCCGATAAATTTTGCGGATTCTATTCTTAAATCTTTAAACCTCCCTCCTTGAACTACTCCGTAAATCGCCTGCTTACTCTTATGGTGTTTTAAAGATTCTTTCGCCCAGCGATGAGTCGTTTCGATAGACTTCTTTGTATATTCATAATCGGCAACCGGCGAGGTGCATTCATCAAACGCATAAATAATATCTGCGCCGAGGCTCTCTTGAATTTTTATGGATTCTTTTGGCCCGATGAATAACTTTTCTCCATTGATTGGAGATCTAAATTCCACACCGTTTTCGCGAATCTTAATTGTTTTTGGCTGGTCTCCTTTTTTAATCTGAAGTCCTGATTTTTCTTTTAGAATCTTGCCCATGCCGTGCTCGCCACCAAATCCTAAGCTAAATACCTGAAAGCCACCGGAGTCGGTCATAAGCGGTCTGTCCCAGGAAGTGAATTTATGCAATCCTCCCATCTTTTTGATAATCTGCTCTCCGGGGCGAAGATGGAGATGAAACGTGTTAGAGATAAGAAGCTGAGCGCCGGTTCTTCTTGCGGAATCAAAAGTGAGCGCCTTTACCGCGCCTAAAGTCGCCACCGGAACGAAAGCCGGGGTTTGCACTTCGCCGTGAGGTGTTTTTAAGACCCCGAGACGTGCCCGCGACTTTTTAGATTTTTTAAGTATTTTAAAACTTATCATTGCAATATATTTCAAACATCACTTTAAATCTTCAGCTGAGCCTGAATTCTATCCTCCGACCTCAATAATTTCAACTAAAACCCTATATTTTACCTCATATCATACATGATATGAGGTAAAATATATTCAGAAGTATTTAGCTTACTAATAAAAAATTATTTTGATCTTTTTATTAAATTCTTTAGCAATCCTTTCAAGACTTTGAATTTTAAAATTCTCGCTCCCTTTTTCAATCCTAGATATTGAACACTGATACGTATCGAGGCGCATTCCCAGCTCTCGTTGAGATATTCCAGCACCCAATCTTAGGTTTCTTATTTCCTTGCCAATCTCAACGCAAATTATATTACCCGGCTTCGCGCTCGCCGCTTTGTGGCTCGAATTTCCGTATTTTCTTTTTATGTATTCCCGCTTCTCTTCTGCGGTATATGGCTTAAACCTTCTTTGAAGTGATGGCATGAAGTTATTGTATATCATTAATGATATGAGGCAAGCGACACTGTTAAATTATCGAGAGGTGGCAACGAACCTTATTATCTATTAATTATTGACTTGATTTATTATTTCTACCTCATATCATGCATGATATGAGGTAGAAGTGGATCGCTCTTGGTATTATTCAGAAATCTAATTTAAAAAAATCTGTAGATCCTCTACTTTGACCGCGTCCTTGATTTCGAATTCCCCGACTCGAGTGCGAGTAAGCGAATACATATAGGCGCCGGTTTTTAACTTACGACCGATATCCCGCGATAAGGCCCGAATATATACTCCGGGACCGGTAACAACTTTAATCTTTAAAATCGGATATTCGTAATTCAATAGCTCAATTTTTTTAATATTTACCAGTCTCTCTTTCAAGTCCGGAGATTGCCCTTTTCTTGCCAACAGATAAGAGTTCTTCCCGGCAACTTTTATCGCGCTAAATATCGGCGGTTTTTGCGTAATTTCTCCTTCGAATTTTTGAAGGGCTCTCAAGATATCTTCCTTGCTGGGTTTGATGTTTTTATCAATCGCAGTTTTTTCTCCTTCACCATCATCGGTAGAACTCTCTTCTCCCAGAAATACTTCGGCGATATATTCTTTTTCTTTGGCAACTTCGGTTGCAATTTTTTTGGTTGAATCTCTTCCGACGGCGATAACTAAAACTCCTTCGGCCAGTGGGTCGAGAGTTCCGGCGTGTCCAACCTTCCTGTCGCGCCCGACAATTTTGCGGACTTGCGACACCACCCAAAAAGAGCTCGGCCCTTTTGGTTTATAAACTGCGAAAAAACCTTCTTTCATTTTAATTGGCTTCCAAACAAGCGTTATATGCGCTTGCTTCGGCGTTATATTTTTCAACCAAAACTTTGTTGGCATTTACAAGCGAATTGTAATTGCCGACCAGATTATTGTAATAAGTAACCTTATCGGAATACTCCTTTGTTCCGGGCTTCAAAGTGTTTATTTGCGTGAGAGTTAAATCCATCTCCGCCTTCATTGTTCTTATCTGCAAATTATTAGTTTCGATTTGCGTTTTTAGGCCGACGTCAACAGCCGGACATGCCGACCGCGGAGTCCCGAAAATCTGCACTGCCATCCAAAGTTTATTTCCTTCGTATGTTCCAAAAATTTCGGCAACCCCGATTTCGGTATATTTATTCTTTAAAATATTTTCGCGGTGGCCGGGACTATTCATCCAGCCGGTCACTAAATCTTCATCTCCGTCAAAATTTCCCATAGCAATATTCTCTCCAATCGTTATGTATTCGTAACCAAAAGTTACCGCTAAAGTTTCTGCCTTACCACCGTCCGGAGCAACGTGGGCAAAATATTGCTTGGCAAACATATCTTTCGCGCGTTCCTCGGCAATTTTATTTAGGGTTAAATTTTCGGTAAGTGGAGCCGATCCATTATCAACTCTGTTTTTATTCGTATACTTAATTACTCCGGCATTGGTGAGCCTAAAAGTATCTTCGGTAATTATTTGATTAACAACCTGCTTTGTTATTCCTTCGCCGGCATTCTTTGCCAGCTCAACAGTTTTTTCTTTGTAAAAAATTGCCGAAGAACTAAAAGGGAGTTTTGATCCGGTCTGTGAAGCAAAATAAAAATATCCTCCGCCCACGAGTAATATTCCGACCGAAACCCATAAAGCAATTTTTTTATACATAATATTTGGCCAGCGGACAATTTTTATGGTCATGCGGACGAGCATGACAATACTTGCGTCCATAATCAATCAATCTATAGGTGAACCCAAACCATTCTTCTTTTGGAATTTGCTTCATTAAATCTCTTTCTATTATATCCGGATTTGTTGATTTTGTTAGCCCGAGTTTCTTAGAAAGACGTCTGACGTGAGTGTCTACGGCAATCCCTTCAACTACTCCGTAGGCGTTACCCAAAATAACATTGGCGCTCTTTCTGCCGATTCCGGGAATCGTCAGCATCTCCTTCATAGTTTTTGGAAGTTTTCCATTGAATTTCTCCTTGACCGTTTTTGCCGCTCCGATAATATTTTTGGCTTTGTTATGATAGAAGCCGGACGGCTTAATATCTTGCTCAAATTCTTTTATGTTGGCGCTCGCATAGTCCTCCAACTTCGGATATTTTTTAAACAACGCCGGAGTTATCTCATTAACTTTTTTGTCGGTGCATTGGGCGCTCAACTGAACTGCAACCAAAAGTTGCCAATTATTTTTATAATCCAAAGCAATCTTTGTTTTTGGAAAAAGGTTTTTGAGGTCGGCGATTATATTTTCGATTTTTTTCATGTTACGAAATTACAAATTTATGCTAAATATACGAATGAATTAAGCTGGACCGACGAGGGCTTTCTGTTTGTCATTCCGGCACAAGCCCTGCCTGCCGGCAGGCGAAATCTAAAGTTTGAATTAAGACTGGATTGTCCAATCAAGTTGGACAATGACAGAGGAGAGAAAATTTTATTAGTATAATTCGTAAACATTAGTGATTTCGTATAAAATCATTAGTAATTTCGTATAAATATTCGTAATTAACTATTGGCTAACTACTAGCGACTATTTACTATCCCCGAAGTCTCTCAAAAATATCTTTTTCAACCTGAGCGCGGTCGCTCCCATATTTCATTCTCGACAACTCTCTGATTGCCTCTCCAAGTTGGGCGTCTCCTTTATTCCAGGAACTTTTAATTGCCTCTAAAATGAAAGGTTTCTGCGCAAGGCCACCGATTTGCATCTTGGCATGCGCTTTAAAATTATCGATATTCACCAAGTCATTCTGATCAAAAACCGGATCAAACTGTTTTACCAAGAAGTCAGCGTCATCAGCTCCTACGCGCATGATAAGCATGGAACCGACATTTCCAAACACTGCGTCGCGAATAGATTCTTTTAATTGCGCTATAAACTGGTGAACTATTGTTAAGCTTAACTTATATTTTCTGGCCTCGGAAAGAATGCTTGGAATGGCGTCGCTAGCAAAATTCCAAAACTCATCGATAAACATATACATTGTTGGTAACTTCGACTTATCTTCGGTATCTGCACGAGACATCGCCGCCATTTGAAGCTTGCCGATGAATATCATACCCAATAAATTAGCATTAATGGTGCCGATTTTACCTTTGGAAAGATTAACCAGTAATATTTTTTTGCTGTCCATTATCTCTCTAAAATTTAGAGCGGATTTAGGCTGACCGATAATCGGACGCATGTAGTCATTGGCGATAAATGGACTGAATTTGGAGGTAATATACGGGACCATATTCGCCAGAGAAGATTCTCCTCCTGCTTTAGTCGCCTCCTTCTCCCAGAAATCAACTACGGACGGATTATTAATTCTTGCCAACTTTCGCTTTCTAAACTCCGAATCGGTGAAGATTCTTGGCACTTCAATTAGTGTTGCCGGCTCATTTGGCATATCTTCCATTAAAAGCAAAAGGGCATATCGCATATATTGCTCAAACATCGGTCCGCCGGTGGCTTTGAGATCGTAAAGTTGATCAAAGATACTCAAAATTTCATTGATAATAAAAGTCTTTTGCTCCGGATGAGCGAAATCATATTCCAACATATTTATTGCGATTGGCCGCTCCATATCCGCAGGATCAAAATAGATGACATCCTCCGCTCTTTCTTTCGGAATCATCGTCAGGGCCTTGGTGGCATACTCACTGTGTGGGTCGATAATACAAACACCCTTTCCTTGTCGTATATCTTCGAAGGCGATATCGCTAATCAATGTAGTCTTACCGGTACCAGTTTGACCAAGAACATATAGATGTCTTAAACGGTCCTCTTCGGTCATAAAAATATTTTTCTGATTTCCCATATAACTACTTGTCCCTATTAAGGAACCCTCTTTGGGGATGTTTTCCGGCGGTGGTGCTTCCCTGGATTTAAGCCATTTTATTCTCGGAGTCTCAGTAGAGGAAATAGGAAAATGATAAAGTCCGGCGATTTCTTCGGAGTTTAAAACAATTTTCTCGGATTCCTCAAACTCGCGGAATATAAATCTGTAAATAAGATTTTTTTGATTCTTGGCTTTATTCATTTTAAAAGAATTATGCTCCGGAGATGTAAATTGATCGAAACCGGCAGTAATACCATCAAAAAGATAGTCGGCCTGCATCTGAGTTGGCGCGGATACACAAATTCGCAAATTAATGCTAAATAAAGTCTTCGATAATTTTTGCTGAACCAGCTTAACGGCCATCTCGTCCTGCACCTTGGGCTCTTCTTTTTCTCCTTCCGGCTTGCTTTTTGCGCCCTTAAAACTTTTTAAGAGTGATTGAAATTGACTAGCAAAAACTTCGCTTCGTTTAGCGCCTCCACGCAAGGCTTCGTATATTTTTTTAATATTTTTGCCTTCGTAACTTTCAGCTTTTTTAATAACCAGCTGGATTGCAGCGCCCTCGCCTATTTCATTGACGCGCGTAAATCCTCCCAGAATTGCTCCGAGCGTGTCGGTTCCCACCTCCAGATAAGATTTGACCGGTAGCGCATAATGCTCTTTTAGGCTAAGTGTCCCGCAAGCCGAAAACCCTTCCGGATTAAAAATTGTATAATCGGATTTAACTCTTTCCACTATTGTTCCCGACCAAATACCCTGAATTTGCTTAATTGCGATTTCGTGCTCGCTCTCGTGAACACTTATATAAAAATGAATTTCTTCACCAACATGCGGAACGGCAATCTCAAGCGCCACCGGCTTTTTAAGAGAAGATATTCCACTCAAAAACTGTTCGAAGTTATTAATCTCCGATTTAAAATCGTTATTTTCTTTTTTTAAACTTTTAGGAATTTTTACAAGATACAAGTGACTCGCTAGGGACTCTTTAAGAATTCCTCTTTTGTGAATCGTGCGCGTAATTATCAATATCGCAAAACCAATCACAACTACCGCAATAAGACCGATAAATAAAAAAGTTATCATTTAATAATTCCTTGTTGCTTTAGATACGGCAGAAGCTTTTCGGCTAAAGCATCGTGAAACGCATCTAAAATATATGGTGGCTGTCCTTCGGCGCTACTGTTGGCGGTGTCTAGGCCCTTGTCGGCGGCAATTTGTAACAGATTTTCGATTTTTTGCTTAGCTTCTTCCGTGTAATCTTTGGCATACTCAGGAAGCACATCCAAACCAACTTGCGCCGAATGAATTGCCGGAGCTGAAGTTTGTGAAACCGCCTGAATACTTTGTTTAACAGTTTCTATTGTGTGCTCTTCTATCTTTTCAGCTATAGCTTTTTTTTCAAGATGGTCTCCGAGTTTTTGAATATCCGGCGGTGGCAGTGGAATCTCTACTTTAGGTTGTTCTATGTCCATTTGGTATAATATATTTAATGACTAAAAAAACTTACGCCGTTTTATTTTGTATTTTAATTATAGCAAGTTTTGCTAGATTTTACCAAATAGGAAAACTCCACCCGGGACTTTACCCGGACGAGGCTATGAACGGGAATAATGCTCTGGAAGCTATTAAAACCAATAACTATAAAATCTTCTATCCGGAGAATAACGGACGCGAAGGGTTATTTATCAACATCCAAGCAGGATTCATAAATTTACTCGGAAACAAGCCCTGGGTTCTACGTCTTCCTAGCGCGATTTTTGGTATTCTGACCGTGCTGGGAGTTTTCTATCTCGCGAAGGAATTATTTTCTTCTTCCGGTGTCGGATTACTCTCGGCGTTTATTTTAGCGGTTAACTTCTGGCATATTAATTTCTCGCGAATGGGGTTTCGGGCTATAATGGCTCCCCTACTCCTCGTCTGGGCAGTCTACTTTTTTCTACTCTCTACGCGAAAGTGGGAAATTTATAAAAAAACCGCCTTAGGAATAGCGCTCGTTGCCGGTCTTGTTTTCGGACTTGGATTTCACACATATATCGCCTTCCGCGCAACACCGCTACTTTTTCTGATATTCATTCCGTTCTACCGAAAAACTTCCGGATTTTGGAAATTAACCGGAACTTTTATTGCCGGAACAATCGCTACCGCACTTCCGATTGGTCTATACTTTCTTAAAAATCCCGGGGATTTCCTCGGAAGAACTGCTCAAGTTTCTATTTTTACTGCCGGTTCGCCGATTAAAGATCTTGTTTTAAACTCTCTCAAAACGCTCAATATGTTTTTCTTTAGCGGAGACTGGAACTCACGACATAATTTAGCCGGCCGACCTGAATTTTTCTGGCCAGTGGCAATTCTTTTTGGGGTTGGACTTCTCTACTCAATATACAAAGTTACATCTAAAAACTTGCGAAATGATGCTTTCCCTTTTTATCTTTTGCTCGGATGGATGGCAGTCTGCTCCTTGCCGGTGATTGTTTCCAGCGAAGGAATACCTCACGCACTGCGCGCGATATTACTTATCCCACCGGCGGTAATTCTCGCCGGATACATCGGAAACTTACTTTTCGAAAAGCTTAAATTTCTATCTCTCTTGACGCGAGACCATAAAAAATACATGTTATCGCTTAATTTATTCTCCGGAATTTTTCTAACGCTTCTTTTGGTTGAAGGACTATCGACCTACTTTCTACTTTGGGGCAGAAATCCAAAAACCGCCGAAGCCTTTAATGCCAATTACGTTGAAATCGGCGAAAGATTAAACAGCTTACCGAATGATGTTCCTAAATATGTAATCGTAAAAGCCGGAGGAGTCTTGGTTCGTGGCTTGCCGATGCCGACTCAAACAGTAATGTTCCTAACGGACACTTACTTACCGGAAAACCAAAAGCTAAAAAATATCTACTATGTAACCGATGAAAGTAAAATTCCTGAGGGAGCATATACCGAAATATTGGAATAGCTTAATTCTGGATCCCGGCTTCCTCCATCGCTAAAGCTTTGGCGGACAAGCAAGCCCGGAATGACAAACAAAATAACAAAACTAAAATCGCCCTAGTTCGGGCGATTTTTACTATTTAATTATAACTTCAGTGTGAATCTGTCGATGTCCTTTCTTTGTTCGTCGGCGAGTTTTAGAGTGATATTTAAATACTATCTTTTTTCTGTCTTTTACCTCTCCTCCGATGACATCCGCCTCCACTACTTTGCCGTCCAGATAAGGGGCTCCAATCTCGGTTTTGCCGCCTTCTACCCATAGCAAAACTTTGTCGAATTTAACTTTATCGCCGGAAACAACCCCAAGTTTCTCAACTTTTAGTTTGTCTCCTGCTTTTACTTTATACTGCTTCCCGCCTGTTTGTATTACTGCAAAATCCATTTTAGTTTTAATTGACTCCAATCATAGCGGAAACCGCAATAAAAATCAAGGCGCAGATGAATATGGATACCGCCGAGGTTAATAGTGACAGGAACTTATTCCTGCCCTGCAGGTTAATAGCCAGAAAATAGTTGGCACCGGCGAAAATCATGCCGGTGATTATCAACATCAATATATCCCCGACTGATCCGATTTTAAATATGCCCATAGCGTCGGCGTAGCGTAATATCTGTGGCTGGCTCGAAGAAGAAAGCGCGAAAATAACCCAAATTCCGGCGCAAAACATCGAAAATAGATTTAGAACAAGAGCAATCACGTGAAATTTATGCCGTGAGATATATTTATAAATCATTTATTTAATTGCCTCTTTTAATAATTTAGTAGCCTCATCGGGATCAACCGAATTTATATCAACTCCGGTACTCCACTCAAACCCGCCAAAAAGTGACATTTTTGGAATAATCTCCATATGCCAATGATAGTGGCTGTATTCCGTTTTTCCGTGGAATGGAGAGGTGTGCAAAAAGAAATTGTAGTCCGGATCGCCCAAAACACTTTTTATCGCATTTAGAACTTTTGCCGAAACTTTTGCCGCGTGAAAAATGGTTTCATCGGATGATTCTTCAAAATGGGATTGGTGTTTTTTGGGAAATACCCTAATTTCGTAAGGGGCGCGAGAAGCAAAAGGAGCTATGGCAACAACACCGTCATCTTCATAAACTATTCTCGCTCCGGAGTGAAGTTCATATTTTAAAATCTCGCAGTGAACGCAATTACCGGTTTCACGATAATATCTAAGTGAACCTTCCAAAGATCTTTTTATGTCCGGCGGAACAATCGGAAGGGCAAGAATCTGATAATGCGGATGATAAAGCGAACCACCGGCAGTAGGGCCATAGCTTTGAAAAAGTGACGCATAATTACTGCAGGGGTCATTTTCCAAATATTTGAATCTTTCCTTAAAGGTTAAAAATAATCTTTTAAGTTGCTCATCCGGAAGTGTTGTAAAATTACCATCGTGGTCCCTAGTGATGACCAGCTCGTGACGACCAACTCCCTCAACTACTTTGTATGGACCCACTACCCCTTCGTTTGCGCAAAGCTCGTTAATATTAATTGCCGGATATTTATTCGGGATTACTGCCACCTCCCAATTTTTTTCATCCGGAAAGGCATAGAATATTGGCAAATTCCCTGATTTCTCCAAGTCTTCAAATGGACAGGTCTCCTTTGGTGAAGAAATTCTTTCCGATCGCGCGCTTTTAAAATCCATTGGACGATTTTTTCGTCCGGTAGAGATAATTATCCAATCTTTAGATACTGGGTCTTGTCTAAATTGCGACATATACTAAGAATACTACAACAACTTATCACTAACAACTTTGGAGAACCTAGAACCTTCTTAGAATTTAGAACTTAGAAAATAGAATTTAGAAGAAATGAGGAAAACTAGTGGCTAGTGACTAATCACATATGAACTAGTTTTTGAGGCGGTTTTCGTAATACCAATTAAGAACGTCCTTGGCTATAGGTACCGCGTTCAAGCTTCCGGCTTTGGCATGCTCAACCAAAATCAAAATTGCGACTTGCGGGGCGGAGCTATTCCCTTCTTCATATGGCCCGTATCCGACAAAAAATGCATTTTCTGCCTGGTTATTTTGAATCTGCGCGCTTCCAGTTTTTCCGGCGACTTTAAATGGCAATTCGTTTAGCGTATGCGCAGTTCCCAAGTCGGCAGTAACAGTCCGGCGCATTCCCGCCTGCACTTCTTTAATCGCAGGATAGTATACAGATAAATCTTTATTTATCTCGCTTGAGTTCGTTAAAATCGCCGGCTTATAAAGAGTTCCTCCATTTGCTATCCCGACAATATAGCTAAGTAGCTGGATTGGCGTAACCATTAAGTCTCCTTGTCCGATACTTACGTTATAAGTGTCTCCTAAAAGCCACGCCCCACGATTACTTTTTTCTTTCCATTCCGGGTCAGGTAAAAACCCGACAGCTTCGTTTGGTAAATTTACGCCGGTTGCGGAACCGAGCCCGAATTTATCCCACCAGCTTTTGAGACGAGTGATGCCAAGACCATTCACTCCGAAGGCCCCGCCGCCGACAGTATAAAAATATACGTTTGAAGATTGAGCTATTGCCGAGTATAAATTAACGTAACCTTGAGGACGCCAATCCAAAAATCTACTGGGCTTATCAGGATTATACGGATTCGGCACATCTAAATATCCCGGAGAATACACGGAAAATTCCGGTGAAACAATTTTTTCAACTAAAGTAGCAACCGCAACCAATGGTTTAATTGTTGAACCGGGAGTGTAGGTTCCGCTGATTGCCCGATTAAACAGAGGCTTCTTGGGTGAGTTAAGAATTTCATTGCGTTCCTTGGTCTTGCCCGGTAAGTGAAAAATATTATTATCAAAACTAGGAAAACTAACCAAAGCAAGTATTTCGCCATTTTGTGGATTCATAGCCAACCCGACACCGGAATCTCGATCAAGACTTTTAAGTCCGGAGAGCATTCTAGTGTAAAAATATTTTTGAAAATCTCCGTCAACTGCCAGCTCTAATTTCTTGCCTATTTTTGGCTCAGTGGACTCGCCTTGAGCAATGACTTCTCCTCTGGCATTTCTCACGGAAACTTTTCCTCCGGGAGTTCCCACGAGGTCGTTGTTGTATTGAAGTTCGACTCCGGCCTTGCCGACATAATCTTCTCCGCTTAAAGAAGAATCATTGGCGATATCTTTTCCGGTAACTAAGCCGACATACCCAAGCACGGTCGAGAACGGACTACCTTCCGGATAATTTCTAATATAATTTTCTTCCAAAACTATGGATGGGTTATTTTGGTTTTTAACTTCTATATATTGCTCATTGGTTAAATCCTCCGAAATTGTTACCGGTTCGGCATACATATCGAAGTTCACATTTTTATCTTTTATTCGAGAATAAATTTCTTCTTCATCCAGCGAAAAAGTTTCGCTGATAAATTTTAGCGTGCTTTGACGATTGGCTTCGTCTTTAAGAAACTCTTTTACATTTAGTTTAGCGGAAAAAACTGCCTTATTATCCGCAATAACTTTACCGTTTCGGTCAACAATAATTCCTCTTGGCGCAAGTATCCTATCGGTTTTATTAAGATTTGATTCCGCGCGCCTTTCGTATGCCTCTCCTTTCACGATTCCTAGATAAAAAACTCTGCTAAACATAGAAATTCCAAGGATAGCCACAATCACTCCGAAAATAAATATAGGCTTATCACCGAGCGGAACTTCGGCGAACCCCAAATCGCCGGCCCATTCATCACTAAGGGATTCCTCGAAGGCAAGTTCGGTATGTTTATTTTTTTTCATAATTTAGATGTTGTTTCCTCGCTCGAATCCACGCATTAACAAAAATATCGCCCAACCGAAAAGAGACGAGATTGCCAAGTTAAAAAGCATAAACGGTGGATAGACCCCAAGATTGCGTGTCGAAATTAAAAGATAAAAAACTCCTATTCCGATTGCCGACACAAAGAATGATGAAAACCAAGATTGCCATGGAAAGAAATTTTTGGACAAAAATCCGACAATTGGAAGAGATAACATAAATACCTGTTCTCCTCCCGGGACCAAAAGACCGGAGAATATTAAAACAAAAAAACCGTAGAAAAATACAAATTCAGAAAATGTTAAGAATAAAGGTAAAAGCAATGCCGAGACAATCAAAAAATCAAACGTCCAGGCAAATGATGCGGCAAATTTTATTTGCAATATAATCGCAATCAACAAAAATAAAGTTGCCCCTATTAATTTGGAGATTCTAAATCGTATTTCAGTCATTTTGAAGGTATACAGTTCTTATGTCCGCCAAATTATAGCTAAGTTTTAATTCTCCTTCATAAAAAACACTGTCTCCCGAAACCTCTACCGGCCCAAGTTCACCGAGCACTAACCCATACGGAAAATCTTTGGATGAAGAAAAAACAACCTCGCCGACATCCACAATGGATGTCTTAGGAATCAAATTTATTTTTGGATTCGTTCCGCCCCGTAGGAGTCCTTGCACGCTCGTCTTGCCGATATAAACCGGGAGTTCAAAATTTGCATCGAAAACAGTACGGATAATGGCTGAATTCGCAGAAACCGAAATAACCTTGCCGATTAGGATTCCGTCTTTATTTGTCGCGGCCCCGCCAAGCCTTACCCCGGATGTCGACCCCACGTTCACCGATATTTCATTTTTAAGATTGAACGGATATACCGAATATACATATCCGGCAATCGCTCCACTTTCCGATTTGGAGGAAAAAGCGCGCAGCTCCGCAGTCTTATTTCGTAAATCGTTAAGATCTATTTTTTTGGTATTGGAGATTCCGAACGTAAGAATTTCTCCAATTTTCACCGAAACTCCGGGGGTTAAAAAACTTAGACCCATAAAAATTACTCCAAGGATGATTAAAGTAATTTTACCGTTGGTCATGTAAGAGAAATTTTTATTGGCTTTAAGGAATTTTCAAACAGCTCACCATAGGTTTTAGGATCTTCCACCATCATTCCAAGTCCACGGATTAAAGCGGTTAACGGCTCATCGGCTACTTTTGTTCTAACTTCCGTCTCCTTCTCTATTAACTCGTCTAGGCCCCGTAACATCGCTCCTCCGCCACAAAGATATATTCCTTGCTTCAACATATCCCCGGCCAATTCCGGCGGTGTTGCCTCGATTACTTCGTGCGTCGCATCCAATATTGAGTGTAGTGATTTAGCTAGTGCCGCCCTAAGGTGAGTGTTCTTGAGCATAATTTCACGAGGCAACCCAGTTGCCAAATCACGACCGCGAACCGGAATCTCAATCTTTTCATCGAGGGGCATGGCTGATCCAACTGCTATTTTAGCCATTTCCGCGGTTGATTCACCGATGGCCAACTTATACTCGTCTCTTATAAATCTGATTATGTCTTCATTAAATTTATCACCAGCTATTCGCAGAGTTCTCGAAACTACAGTTCCTCCCATGGAAATTACGGCTATGTCGGTAGTTCCGCCACCGATATCAATAATTAAACTTGCAGTCGGAGAATTAATCGGAAGACCGGCTCCCAGGGCGGCAGCGACCGGTGATTCCACCAGATGGACTTTTGCGGCTCCGGCGCTTAGCGCTGCATCCTCTACCGACTTTCTTTCCACCTCGGTTAAGTTCTCAGGGATTCCCAAAACTGCATGCCGAAACCCAAAAACTTTACCTTTAGAGACGCGCATCAGAAATTGTCGTAAAAGCTCCTGCGCCATATCAAAGTCGGAAATAACTCCTCCGACTAAAGGACGAATCACGTCGATGTGAGATGGCGTCCTTCCAAGCATCTTTTTTGCTTCCTCGCCGACCGCTAAGATTTGGCTGGTTTTATTATTAATCGCCGCAATAGAAGGCTCATTAACCACGATGCCTTTATGCTTCAAATAAACCAACGAATTCGCCGTTCCAAGGTCTATCCCGATATCTTTGAAAAATGCGTCTAAAATCATGTGGATAAATAATAGAATACAACTAAGGAACTGACAACAGCGGTTCAACTTATGACCAATAACTGATTACATATCACAAATAGCCGACCTAGGACTTTAAAAGTTTAATAAGCTCAGCCTCGGAAACCAATTTTATAGCCTTTGAGGATCGTTTTTTAAGCTCAAATTTTTTACCGGTTTTTGGACTAACCACAACTCGATATGGCAGTCCGATTAAATCGGCATCGCTGAATTTTGCCCCGGCAGAAATGTCTCTTTCGTCATAAAGAACCTCAATACCAAGCTTCCGGAGTTTTTCATAAATCTTTTTCGCCGAGCTCCCCGCCAGCTCGATTAAGTGAACCTTGAACGGCGCGACTTGTTCCGGCCAAATTAATCCACGCTCATCATTATAGACTTCAACAATCGTACCCATCACTCTCCCCAATCCGATTCCATACGAACCCATAACCACCAATTTTTCTTCTCCGTTCTTGTCTTTGAATTTTAGATTAACCGCTTTGGAATATTTAGTTCCGAGAGGGAAAATATTGCCGACTTCAATTGCTTTATGGGCATTAATCTTACCCCTGCACCTAGAACAAGGTCCTTCGTCTTTTAACTTGGAAATCTCATTGTTTTCGGCGTATCCGCACTTCTCGCAGACATAAATAGTATCCTCGCCAACATCTGACAATACCTGGAACTCATGAGTATTTCCGGTTGTAAAATCGCCTCCGGCGGCAAGAGTGTAAATGGACTTTAAACCGCAACGTTTAAATATTTTGTGATAGGCTTTGGCTACTCTTTCATAATATTTATTGAGGTCCGCCTCATCGGTGTGGAAACTGTAGAGGTCTTTCATCATAAACTCCTTACCTCTCAACAAGCCGGACTTGGCTCTCGGTTCGTTTCTGAATTTTGTCTGTATCTGGTAAGCGGAGAATGGCAGGTCTTTATATGAATTAATAAATTTCGTAACCATAGCGGTCAGCAAATCTTCGTGTGACCAACCCAAAATAAAACTGGTTTCATCTTCGTTCTTCCCAAAGACTTCGTAGCCCACGGGAACATTCCAACGATTAGTTGCGTCCCAATATTTTTTTTCAACAAGAGCCGGCATAAATATCTCCTCGCCTCCTACGGCATTCATTTCCTCGCGGATTATATCAGCTATCTTTTTGATTACTCTCCAACCCAAAGGTAAGAACGAGTACACCCCGGCTGAGTTTTTATAGATATAACCACCTCGGGTTAATAACTTCGCGTTAACAGATTCCTCGTCCTTTGGCGCCTCCCGCAGAGTCTTTGTGAATAATTTTGATTGAAGCATTTGTTTAAATTTAACATATAATGCACAACGTGCAACACTGTATCATATAGCATATATGCTATATGATACTTTTATGCCATCATATCACCGACCATTTAGAAAATATACCGACGAAGAGAAACTGGAATATATCCGGAGGCAAATCGGAAATTCCGCAAAGCCGACTAAAAAATCGATTGACAGAATTTGTGCCGAGATTGGACTGCTCATATCACAATCAAGGAGAGATATGGCTATTTCTCAGAGAGAACTTGGAATGAGACTCGGAACATATCAAAGCGTAATAGCCCGAATCGAATCCGGCAAACACAATATTCGAATTAAGAATTTAGAAAAGATAGCTAAAATTCTCGGAAAGAAAGTTGAAATAACTTTATCCTAGCTACAAATGTATCGCATAGCATATATGCTATGCGATACATTTGTATTGTGTTTTGGAAGGAGGAATTTTATGCCTAAAAACTTGAAGTTTTGGGTGGGGTGGATTAGTCTAATGGCAGAACTTTAACGGAGGGACGCGCCAATGATCGAACTCAGACAGACCCTGATTTTTGATGATACTTCAAAGGTTGATGCCGAAAGAATTGTGCTTGGCGAAGAATGCGTGGCCGTTCTTCCGGCGAGATACAATTTTAAAGCCGGCGGGAAGTTTTTCTTTTTCTTTCCCGACCTCCCCGTTCCCGGGCTTTATGAAGCAGAAATTCTTTCTGCCGAGTATGGATCGTCGGAGAGGCTCGTGAAAGACTCTCTTAAGAAGTCCGGCAGGGTTTATATGGTGTTCGACAAGACAAAGAATCGTAGGAACATGGTTATGATCTCCTGGAAGGGCGAGAAGCTTCCTACTTCGCAGGAGGAAGTTATCACATCCAGGTACATGAATGGCGAACTTTTTGAAGAGCCTGAATAAATTAAACCTCGCTATGTGCGGGGATTTTTTTAGAAACGATATTGATATCGAGTGGCAAGCTCGACATGCACAATAAAAGACTATTTACAACCTTGTATAATATCGTTTCTATAAATAATTCCACCATATTGGCCGTAATCACAGCCGCTACCACTGAAATAATTTCCCCTTTCGCCACAACCAACTGCCACAGATTTCCCGGAACAAAATGGAATATTAATACCTCCAGGACTTACGAACGAAATATCACACCACCCAGTATCAAAAATACCGATACAAGTTGGATTTGGGGTGCTATTATTTTCGCAATAAGCACTGGAACTGTTTGTAGTTTCCCAAGACTCCGAAAAATCGCAATTATAGTCAAAACTACCATCCCCGCGATCCACCGTTTGATAATAGATTGGATTCCCTGGCCAAACAGATGAATTGCTGTCGTAACAGTCTGTCGTATTGGGTGCTAAATATGCCCGAACTTTTCCTGCTGGCTGAGCGTCTTGTGCAGTGAATGAAGCAGAAGATGCCCAAGCATCTGCGTCGGTGTCGGTGCGCCAAAGATTTGTTTTTTTGATTTGGGCGCCAGTCGCCACAATGATAGTGCCATCTATAATCAAACTTTTACCTTGATTAATAACTAAATTCGCACCGGATTGGAGCGTTACCGTTCTAGTAGAAGCTATTGTTAGATTTCCGTTATCTGCCCCATCAATATCACTAAAACTACAAGTGGTATTTATAGTTCGATCGCCAGCGGTAAAAGTTGAGCACGGATCAGACCAGGCCATTAGAATCGAATTTTCTACGCCATTAATATCCTTAACCACAAAGCTTGTTTGATATTTTGCGGTGTGAGTGTCTTTTACTACCCAGGAACCTGCATAAGTTAAATTTTTCGGCTCAGAAACTGCCGATGCGGTTTTAATTCCAGCAACAGCAATATTTTTTATAGACTCTTCATCATCCAAAAGTACCAGCTTATTACCACCTGTCACCTTAAACCTTTCCGGTAAAAGTTCAGCGCTCGGAGTTTCTCCTTCTAGCGTTAAAGGCAAATCGATTATTCCATTATCGGTTTCAATCTTAGCTGTGACCGCTCCGATGGTCACGGCGCTCTGAACCACAAGTGAAAGATTTTGTGTGTCACCAACTTTAACATCAAGAGGATCAATGGTCGCTTGAATTATTTTAGGGCCAGTTGTTACCGCGGAAGCTACCTTAAAAACTTGCTTCCCGGGTGATAGGGTAAATTTACTATTGCCATCTATCTTTTTGGAAGAAGTAGTTTCGCCGGAGTTCAACTCATATCGCCTTACGTATTCGGAGCCTGGTGAACTTTCAGATATAACTTCCTTGGTTCCGCTTACGTCGTCTCTTAGCTTCCAAAGATTACCTTGTTTGATTTCTGCCTTTGTATTTAAAGCTATGATTCCCAGAGGTTGAAAAATAACTGACTTGCTTTGATTTATTCCAAAATTGGCGTCTAAAACCATGACTGAATTATTACGAATGTGAATATTCCCATTGTCGGCTCCATCGACATATGAAACTGCACAAGTTTCACTAATGTCCCAATCACCTCCTAGTGGGATATTGCAGGTATTATTCCAATCAAGGATCGTGGCGCTTAGACGTTCCGTACTCTTTCTGGCAGGAGCCTTCGGGTCAATAGGCGTTTGCTTAGATGGCGGGACGGCCTCCTTTGCATTAACTGTTATGGAATACTTTTCATTAACGGAGTTTTTAACTATTCGTTCGCCGGACCAGAAGGAAGTTGTGGACGAAGGATTTTCAACCGAACTAACAAGTGCGAGATTATTTCCGGAATCTACGGAATACCTAGAAGTCGGCGAATCTCCATTTGCTTGTTTTTTTAATTTCAGTTCTTCGATAACTAGATTATCCTCTAACTGTAAACTGACGGAAGAGACAGGAAAATCGCTCGCAAAAACTACCGTAAACTTTTGGATTTGACCCGGCTTAGCGTCTAATGGATCAACGGTCAAGAACTTAACTCGCGGGGAAACAATTTTATTCTGGATAAACTCATACGACTGAATACCGCCAGGGATTATTGGCTTATCTCGCCGATAGATTATTTGTTCTACCGGTGGCTTATTTTCGTCGGACTTTTTTGTGGCTGAAAATATAAAATACATTCCAGTCGCCAAAAGTAAAACTAAAACTATTGCTGAAATTATTTTTGTTTTTTTAGATAGTGTTAGCCAGAAGTTCATTGGATTAGAATTTAGAACATAGAACTGAGAATTTAGAATAAATGCTCAGTTTGGGAATTTGTTTAATATTTTCATTGTTTCGACTAGTAGATTCTCTACTTTTTTATATTTTAACATAGGATACAACTCTTTAGCTATTTCTATCTGGCTTTCCAACTCAGGACCAGAGCCATACGCTATTGAAATGAATCTATCTTTATCTTTTTTATTTCTCCGGTGATGGCTTTCTGCGATATTTGATGAAATCGACACTGCCGCTCTCTGCGTCTGACTTGATAATCCATACGTTTCATTTTTTGGAAAATCATTTGTTACTCTATATATTTCCACTGCTAGACTTTTCGCTTTTTGCCACACTATTAAATCTTTGAAGGTATTGGTGGGCATCTCTTGGTTAGAAGCTAGAACTTAGAACATAGAATTTAGAAGGAAGATTAGAAGGTGGCATTGCTGTTTTATTCTATTTTCTAAATTCTTGGTTTTATGTTCTATCCTAGTCATTAATTATGAATCCGTCGACGCCGGCTTCGTTTCTGGTGTTTAGCCATTTTGCGGAATCAAATCTTGGGGCGGTAAGGCGGTAGGAAACCGAATAACTATCAACTAATGACTTATCACTAATAACCGGAGAAGCGAATATTTTAAGAACATTATTTTTGATGTCTTTTTCGTACCAAACCTTTCCGTTAAATGATGGGGTGAGAAGCACGGTCATTTTTGAGAAATTATTTTTTAAGTTTGTGGTCTTAGCGAATAACCAAAGATCGCTTCCCTTTTCAACTTTAGAAAAATCAATCGTCGTGGAACATAATTTAGATCCTTCTCCGTCGGCTGACGGATCAGGATGACAAGACACACGAACTTCTCCTGTAGTTTCTTCTTTTTGTCCGGTCATGCTCGGAACATAAGTTGCATACTGTTCGCCGTTAATTGTATACGGCGGGTCAACTGTTCCGACGTTGATTTTTCCACTACCGGCGCCAATGGTTATGGTTGTGCCACTTTCGGAGATTATGCTATCTCCCAAAGTTGTTCCGGCAGTGAACTTCGGGATGTAACCTACGGTTCCGGAACCACCCATTCCACCGGTTGAAGTTGTCCACGATGCTAAACCTGTAGCGTCTGAAGTTAGAACTTTGCCCGTGCCTGGAGTTCCGCCGGTAATTTTTATTTGGCCGGCAATTTCAAGTTTTGCGCCAGGTGCTGTCGTTCCTATTCCGACGTTGCCGGTGTTCACAATCAATCCATAGCCGGAAGTGGAGTTGAAATATCCTGCTGGCTGAGTGGTGGATTCGGCTTTAATACCGCCTCCTGCGGTGGTGATTTTGTAGTTAGCGTCAATACTCGCTGTGCCAACACCTAGATTATATGTAGTAGAAGTCGGATAAAGATTTGATCCTGAAAGTGTAAAGTAATTTGAACCTCCACCGCCGCCAGTCGCCGCAGTTGTTTGAGTTGTGCCATCCGGGAATCTATAACCACCGGTTGAAGAATGGATGACTCCGGCTACGGTTAGCGGATAGGTTGGAGTGGTGGTCGCGATACCGACTTTATTTGTCGAAGTCGCTAAAATTACATTCGTCCCGCTGGTTGTCCAGCCGTAGCCTCCGCCACCCGAGCCAGATGCCGCAGTAGTCTGTGTGGTGCCGTCCGGGAATCTATAGCCACCGGTTGAGGAATGGATGACTCCGGCTACGGTTAGCGGATAGGTTGGAGTGGTGGTGGCGATACCGACTTTGCCTCCGTTTTCGGCTAATAGGACATTCTTAGCCAACACTGAAGGAAATCTTTTTGTGGCAATTATATGCAAGTCGCCATTGATATCTGCGCTTAATTCGCCCCCGGTTGATCCGTAAGTAGCTGTATATGAATAAGTTAATCCCAATTTATTTGAAGCGCCATAAACATCTAATAAATATTGAGGTGCTGTCGTCCCGATGCCGACTGCGTTATATTTTACAGTCAAAGGTGTAACTCCTCCACTCTGAACTGAAAATAATGGGCGAGTTTCTATTCCACCACCTACCATGTCTGAAACAGCAACCCCAAACATTGGAGCTGTTCCACTGTCTACCCCCCTGCCACTTAAAAAATTGGCATAAGCTCCTCCTGCTTCTAATATTAAATAAACAGATTGGTCTCCATTACCAATTACATTCAACCTACTTCCTAGTGGATATATGTTTAAATTTCCACTTGAGTCAGTTTTTAAATCTGCATATGTTGCACCAGAATAAGAAAGACGCATTTGTGGATTTGTTCCATCAAGTATGTCAAGTTTACGTGTCGGCGCCGTCGTCCCGATGCCGACGTTGCCGTTTACAAATAAAACTCCTCCGGTCGGGGTAGTGGAAGTTCCGATAGAGAGCGAAGCTGGGAAGCTATAATTTCCTCCGGTGCCGGCAACAGAGTTAAAGTATCCTGGGGTAATATATCCTGCAGAAGTTGAAGTCGCTCCTCCGCCGGTCGCGGCGGTCGTTTGTATCGTTCCGTCGGAAAATTCGAGTCCGGCACTTTTATAAATTTTTAATTTCCCGTCACCGGCAACTGTTAAGACATCTGCAGAATTCGAGTCAATAATTCTAAAACCAAAATCGGTCGCGCCGGTTCCGCCGGTTTTTATATATAATTTTGAACCGGTTATGGCGTTAGCACCTATGCCGAAATTACCGCTACCGTCGGTAGTCAAAACAGAGCAAACTCCTCCGGTTCCGCAAGTTGGACCGGCGGAAAAGGCAAAATGGATTCCCTCCTTCGAGGGAATGACAAACGCAATAACGGCAAAAATCGCCAGTACGGAAATTGCGAAAGATATTTTTATTTTTGCCGTCATTTTTAATTATTTATTTTTTTGAAGGACTTTTTTCGGTTGTGGTTGCTTCATCTTGTGGCGCAATCTGATTCAATTCATTCTGAAGCTGGCCATTTTGTTGCTGAGCTTCAGTGTTAATCGACGCCGGGTTCTCTAATGCTTTTGCGAGCTCGGAATCTGCTCTTATTTTTGTCCAAAGAATTATTTGTTTGGAATTTAAGCGAATCTCGTCGATTGGTGACCAGATAATCTTGTTAAATGGCGCAATTCCCAGCTGTGGTTGATTTTCTTTATCAACTCCTCTTTGCAGATACCAAACGTTCTTTAGCCGAGGCCATGGGAACCAGTCCATTTTGCCAAAATATATATCCCCGCTGGTCATATAAACCGCGGTGAATTTTGAAGCCTTCATAGCTTCCGACTTATTTACAATTTTAAGAGTTATTAATACTCCTAAGCCCAAGGCGAGGATTGCTATTACTGCTATTAAGATTATTGTTTTCTTTTTCATTTATAGTTAAAATTTAGAACCTAGAACCGAGAATTTAGAATAATACTCAGTGCAGGAATTTGTTTAATATTTTTTGTGTTTCGACTAACAGATTTTCTGCTTCTTTATATTCTAGCACAGGATACAATTCTTTTGCTATCTCTATCTGACTTTCAAGTTCGGAGCCAGAACCAAACGCTATCGAAATAAATTTATCTTTGTCTTTTTTGCTCCTTCGATGATAACTTTCTGCGATATTTGATGAAATCGACACTGCCGATCGTTGCATCTGACTTGATAATCCATAACTTTCAGTTCTTGGGAAACTCCCGGTTAATCGATATATCTTCACTGCGAGATTTTTTGCTTTTTGCCATACAATCAAATCCTTAAAAGTATTGGTGGGCATTTTTTTGTTAGAATCTAGAATGAAATCAAGAAATTATTCTATTTTCTAGGTTCTGTTTTCTATGTTCTCATTTTACTATTTTGGGACGACTACTATGTAACCCACAGGACCTTTGTCCGGACCACCACAGGATACGCAATAGAAAGTAAATTGTCCCGGAGTTGACCCTTGAAACTGTAAGTTTTTTGATCCTCCTTTCGGAACCGTCCACGACAGTCCATTATCCGGCTGAGTCATGTCGTAAGATTTATCAACTGCGGAAAAATTTATGGTTACAATATCTAATAGCTTCACAATAACCTTCTGCGGGGAGACTGCATCTTTATCTAGAACCACATTAAAATCTCTTTCGCTAACATTATTTGCTCCCACCTCTTTCACTTCGGTTGGAATGGCAATTCCCGAACCGGCCTGAGAATTTGTGTCGGGAACTTTTGTATCGCCGGAAACCGGCGCATAAGTTCCAGGCACTTGCGGAACGTCTGTTGTTCCAGTCGTGTTATTTTCGGTATTGTTCCCTGCCGGGCTTACCTTCTCCGACGGTTTCAAAAGTATAAAAGCTACGGCCACAACTATTAGCAAAGCTCCGGCGCCAATAAAAATTGCTTTTTTATTTACCGAACTTTTTTCTTCCTGTGGGATTAAATCCATTACTTTTTATTATACGCTTTTTATTTTCTATTTTAAAACAAGTTTATCCACACTATGGACACGACATAGCGGTGGTGGTTGCCGACCCACCGTTTGTAACTGTTAGCTTGTAGCAACTTCCGCTAGGCGATTTTAAAATAACTCCACTTCCGGCGTCGCTTAGATACGCATCGCCTCCGGCGATTTGTAAACGCTGAGTAGGAGATGTTACTCCGGTCGATATTCCGACATTTTGTCCGTTAAAATAAATTGTTCCGTTTATGGATTTCCAGTAATTTGAGCTATCCCCGAGAATTAAAGTTCCGCCGGAATTTGGATTAACGTTAGAATCAAAAGTCGCCGCATTAACACGCATAATTGACGAAGAAAATGCTTGGCTGAACTGTTGTTGAAGATTTTGAGTGCTGTAGGAGATTGTAAAACTAAGCGAAACGGAATCTTTCGCCGGTGAATTTGATTTTTTAACAAAACTTAAATTGGAGACTGCCACTTGATTGGAAGTCAGAGGCAAATTCGAACCGGCGCCAACTTTTACATATACGGATGTGCCACTAGCAAAAATTAAAGTCGGGTCTTCGGCCAAGGACGTCATCCTGAGCTTGACCGATGAGCTGGCGACATTTGCCTCGGCCTCAATTAAGCTGGAGCGCTCCACATAATATTGTAAAGTTTGCAAAACGTATTGGCTTTGCTGACTGACTTCGGCGGCGGCACCCTGCTTAACCTGAACCTTAGTAATTGAAATCAAAATGGAAATAAATCCGACAATTGTGAACGAAAAAATCGCGACAAAGACAATAAGTTCCAATAAAGTGAATCCTTGTCGGCTATGATTTTTATTTTTCTTACTCCTTTTCATTTCTATGGTTAATTATAGCCTAATTTTAGAATATAACGCCTGTTGATAAAGTGGGAAGTAGAGCCTAGTACCTTTTTAGAACCTAGAACGTAGAAAATAGAATTTAGAATGAATAAAGAGAGTGCAGAACAAATACTAGATCCCGGGTCTAGCCCGGGATGACAGGGCGAATTAAAACTTAGAACCTTTTTAGAACCTAGAACCGAGAATTTAGAATTTAGAAAGGATATTTAGAACCTGGGACATAGAATTTAGTCCCGACTTCGTCGAGGATCCTCGATTCCTACGGAATCGGGAAAAATAGAATTTAGAATAATTCCACTAATTCCTATTCTAAATTCTATGTTCTGAGTTCTATTTTCTGATTTTTTCTAACTTCTAGATTCTATGTTCTAAATTCTGCGTTTGGGCTATAATCAAAAACACCATGAAATTCAATTATAGGCGGTTTTTCGAGATATTACCGGGTTCTTTAGCGTGGATTACTCTCTTAGGAATGGTCTTCTTCTCGTGGCAGTTCCCCGCCGGTATTTCCATATTTATCATACTTTTTGATATTTATTGGTTACTGAAAACTATTTACCTATCTATACATCTTCGAAGCACCTATACCGAGATGAGGCGGGCAATGAAAACCGATTGGTTCGCTAAATTGAAAACGGAAAATTTGGAATGGGAGAAAATGCATCACCTCGTAGTGCTCCCAATGTATAAAGAGCCATTCTCGGTAGTTAAAGAAAGTTTAGAAAGTTTATTGCGGGCAAATTACGATTTAAAAAAGTTATTTGTGGTTTTGGCTACCGAAGAAGCCGGCGGAGAGGAAGGACGCGAAACCGCTGAATTAGCGAAGAAAGAATTTGGCTCTAAGTTTGAACAATTTTTAATAACCGTCCATCCAAAGGGACTCCCTGGAGAAATGGCCGGCAAAGGCTCTAACGAATCCTGGGCGACGGAAGAAGCTAAAGAAGTTTTATTGGATGCAAAAAATATTCCGGCGGAAAATGTTTTAGTTTCTTCTTTTGACGTGGATACCCAGATTTTGCCGGAATACTTCGGCTGTTTAACCTATAAATTTTTAACTGCCGAGAATCCGTTACGCGCAGTTTATTTACCGATTCCATTGTTTACCAATAACGTGTATGAAGCGCCGGCAATCGCCAGGGTAATTTCTTTCTCTTCGACCTTCTGGCAGATGATGCAACAATCGAGACCGGAGCGACTGACGACTTTTTCTTCACAATCAATCCCGTTGCCGGTTTTACTTGATATAGATTATTGGCAAAAAGACGTTGTTTCGGAAGACTCCCGAATATTTTGGCAGGCTTATCTACATTACAACAGTGAATTCAGAGTTGTGCCGATGTTCTATCCGGTATCTATGGATGCAAATGTTGCCCCAACGCTTTGGGGCACGATGAAAAACCTTTACAAACAGCAACGACGCTGGGGTTGGGGTTCGGAAAATGTTCCGTATATGCTGGAGGGTTTTAGAAAAAATAAAAAAATCTCCTTTGGTAAAAAAGCGTTTTGGACATTTACCGTGCTTGAAGGATTCCATTCTTGGGCAACAAACTCAATAATGATTTTCGCACTGGGCTGGCTACCGGTCATGATTGGTGGCAGTGATTTCAATAGTTCCCTTCTTTCCTATAGTCTGCCGAATGTAACCCGCCTGATTGTTCAACTTTCCATGTTGGGAATCGCCAGCTCGGCGATACTTGGAATAGCTTTATTGCCTCCTAAGCCAAAATGGTTCAAAAAACGATACTACTTTTTATATGTTATTCAATGGGCAATAATTCCGGTAACGTTGATTATCTTCGGAGCAATTCCGGGGCTTGAGGCGCAGACCAGACTGATGCTTGGCGGACGCTTCAAGCTAGGTTTTTGGGTTACACCTAAAGGACGGAAGGCTATCTCGAATTAATTTTTTAGGGTCGAACTCAACTCGTTCCTGCGACGAGTTGGTCCTGTTTCTCATGGCAAAAAGTCTCGCCTTGCGAGACACCAAGCTTTTTGCCACTCCGAAACACCCTAAAAAAATTAATTCTCGATAATGTGAAAATATTTTGACTAAAAACGAAAATTTATTTAATATGTATTGGCTTTATGGTGCCTAAGATATGTATAGAGTCTATATTTTACAATCTTTGAAAAATAATAGATATTATATCGGGTCAACGCATGACCTTGAGCAACGGATGCGCTATCATAATGCAGGTAGAGTTTTGTCAACTAGAGCCTACCTACCATGGAAACTAATATATTCGGAAGATTTTCTGACTAAAGAAGAGGCATTTTCGCGAGAATTGCAGATAAAATCCTGGAAAAAACGTACAGCAATCGAGAAGTTGATAAATAAAGGCGCCATCGTCTAGTGGCTAGGACACCGCCCTTTCACGGCGGGAACGGGGGTCCGATTCCCCCTGGCGCTACAAGGTAAACTTACAAATTGATGGCAAACCATCGTTCCCGATTTTTCATTCCTGGCATAGCCGGAATAGAAAAATCGAGGATCCTCGATTCCGTTTACGGAATCGGGACTAGTGGCTAGGACACCGCCCTTTCACGGCGGGAACGGGGGTCCGATTCCCCCTGGCGCTACTAAAATAAAAATACCCTTATGCGGGGTATTTTTATTTTAGTAATGTTTAGGGGGGAATCGGACAAAAGGTGGGGTCGGGAGATTATTCCCTCCCGCTTTGCGGGATTCCGACATTTAAACCTCGGCTTCGCCTGCGGTTAATGTCGATAACTTGGCGCTACTGCAAATAGTTATCCCGATATTTAATTTCGCAAAGCGAAATATAAATATCGAGGATCCTCGATTCGTTAATCTCGACTTCGTCGCGATACGAATCGGGAAAAAAATCCCACCTATTTTTCGGTGGGTTTCCTCAATTTAAGAAAAACGCCTGGGTCAACTTTTAATTTGAGCTTTTGCCAGGTGTCCCCGGTTATATTGTAGGCATGCAACGCAAACCGCCAGTTGGCAAGACGACCAACAATCGCGCCGTTTTGCCTGACCATCCACGGACAACTTCCGCTAGCTCTACCTATGTCGACGATAATTTCCAATTTAGCATTACTTCTCTTAAGAGCATCGAAGTCCCCTTCGCTAAGCCCTGGATAGTGCCGTTCTTTACTGCTCCACTGGGGATGTGAATGAAAATAGCCAAGAAACGGAAACGCCTCCGGAGCACATTCGATAAGCTTATTAATTCTATCGGCCGAAGCTCGAGAATGATGGGAAGCACAATTCGTTCTTTTACATACCGACTGAATCTCACAGACATTTTCAATAACCAGCTTACTCCCACTTCGCTTGTCTTCACGACCAAAAAGAACTCCGAGACACTCCTTCTTTCCGGTGTCAATTGCCCCAAAGATGATATTCAAAAAACACTCTGAACGTAAATAGACGACCGGCTTACTCAATAATCACCTCCGCTTATTTAAATTAAGCTGCTACATCCAAAATACTCTTCTTTTGCAAAAAATCAAAGATTTTGACATTTTTACCGGTTAGCCCACAATAAGCTCAGCATCTTGAATCAAAAGGAGAATCGATGGCCTACGAACCCCCCTCTGCGTTCGTTAAACGAATAATCGCTGAAGAAATCGCCACTGCTTCAAGGGCGTATAAGAACATGGCTGATAACGGAATTAAAACTGGAACAGTCATAATGTCTTTTCTCTACGGGCATGGAATTATGATTGGAGCTGATCGACAAGTCACTGGCGGGTCAAAAATTGTCCGCAACAACTTTTCGAAGATAGTTCAAACTTCACCATTCTCGGCAATTTCGTTTTGCGGACAAGTCGTGATGGCTCAAGCTGTTTCCCAAATCTACAAAAGACTTCTTTCTGAAGTTAAATTTAGAATCGACGAAGTAACTCCGTTGCATGGTCAAATTGAAATGATTGAACAGATGATGCTACAGCTCGGCATTGCAACTGGATTTGATTCTGGAGTATTAATCCACCTTTCAGCGATGAATATGGAAAAAAAGCGTCCATACCTTTTGGAATTTTATGATGACGGATCCGCATTTAAACCGGATTCGACATACATCTCCGAAGGTTCTGGCGGAACAGAAGCGAGAACGACGTTGAAAAATCATTTCAAGGTTAATGACTACAAAAAGCTAGGCGCGGATGATGCGGCTCGCTTGGCGCTTACGACTATTCAAACAAGCTCTGAATGCGACGCTGGAGTTGGAGATCCACGCATTTTCGGTGCGACCTTGGCGATAATTGACGCAGATAATGGATTTTCGTTTATAGATCAGAAAAAAACGTGGCTTCTCATTAAAGAGGTGTGCAAATGACAATCATCGACTCTACTCCTGAAAAACTTGTCTACACCCAAAAGGAGCTGTTGGAGACTCCTCTTGTTATTGCGATTTACTACAAGCAACGCGGAAAACAAGGAGTATTTTTCTCTTCAAAATGCCAACGTGATACTTCTCCGTTTTTTGAGATGTATCGTCCGGACGAATTGGAAACAGCTGGAATTCTTGCCGATGAAAATTCAGATGAGGAAGCAACTCCAATCGGGATGATTGCCGGCGTTGGAAATCAATTTGACCTGGAATTTATGGTCCGCAAATATCGCCAACTTTTATTCAGTGAGATAACCAGCATCGGAATGTATAAAAATATTTCCCGAGAAGTTCGCCTGGCGTTTGCCGGAGTGGCTAGTCGAGAATTTAGGAGCCGTGATTCCGATGTTCCCTGTCGAGTTGAGATGCTCGTCGTAACCAGGTTTTGGGATGAACTGGAAATTTTCCGGATCAAGGGTGATGGAGACTTCCACCCTTCCCCAAGATTTGGAGTAATCGGTGGATACAAAAAAATCCGCGGTAAAAAAATTAGCGTTCGGGCCATGGCACTGAAACTGCTAAACCAATTCTATAAGGTGAGTGGTCGGCCACCTACGCTCAAAGAAGCGGACACGATTGCCAACCTCGCCTTGGCACAAGACACCAGAAAGATGCCCTATACTTTTGTCACGACTTTCTCCTTTTAAAAATAAGCTAGAAATACAACACCCGCCTGGATTCATGGCGGGTTTTCTATTAGGATTAGCACAAATGATTATACTGGCAATTGAAACGAGTTGTGACGAAACCTCCTTGGCTCTACTTGAGTGCTCCGGGCCGATTTCGCGTCCTCGATTTAAGATTTTAAAGCATCATATCGCCTCTCAAATTAAAATTCACGAGCCTTTTGGCGGAGTGGTGCCAAACTTGGCAAAGAGAGAGCATTTAATAAATTTGCCGATTCTTTACAAAAAAATTGTCGGTGACATAAAAAGCGAAGAAAAATTGTGGAAGAAAATAAAATTTATTGCGGTTACTTCCGGTCCCGGACTGGAACCTGCCCTTTGGACCGGAATTGAATTTGCAAAAGAGCTCGGCAAAAGGCGGCAGGTGGCCGTTTACGGCGTAAACCATATGGAAGGTCATCTTTGGAGTTTTTTGGCCTCTAAAAACGGCAGAATGGCCGTAAAGGCCGGACTTAGCAAACAGTTCCCAGCCGTTGCATTACTTGTAAGCGGTGGCCATACAATCCTTCTTAAAATGACGGCTATCGATAAATGGAAAAAGCTAGGAGAGACTCGTGATGACGCCGTTGGCGAGGCATTTGATAAAGTCGCCAGGATATTAAAACTCCCATATCCAGGAGGTCCACAAATTGAAAAATTGGCTAGACTCGGCGACGAGAATTCTATTATTTTCCCTCGCCCGATGATTCACGACAAAAATTATGATTTTAGCTACTCCGGATTAAAAACTTCGGTTTTATATTATTTGCGAGATAACCCGCAATCGAAACCGGAGAATATAGCGGCGAGCTTCCAAAAAGCCGCAGTAGATGTCCTAATCGCAAAAGCCGCCAGAGCGGTCAAAGAATCCGGCGCAAAATCGATTATTCTTGCCGGCGGAGTAGCTTCGAGTAAATATCTAAAAAAGAATTTACAAAAAAAGGCGCGCGAATTAAAAGTAAAAGTGTTTGTGCCGGAGTTCAGACTGAATACCGACAACGCCGGGATGATTGGCATTGCCGGATATATGAATTTTTTGCGTGGCAAAAAACATAGTTTAAAAGCGAACGGCGCAATGGAGGTGTAGATTTAACTTATAACTTATTACCAATAACTAATAACTCAAAATGAATAATAAAATACCACATAACATATATGTTATGTGGTATTTTGTATTTAATACTTAAATTTAAAATTAAACCGTGCCGATTTCCTGCGGTGGAAGTTCTTCTTTTTTCTTAAAGACAATAAATTTATATCCCAGAAAATTGATTAGGAACGCGGAAAGAATGCCGACTATTTTGCCTACGGTTGCCGGAAGATTTCCGGAGGTCGCATCGGCATCGCCGACAATCTGTTTTGCGACGATACTGGTTATAGTACCGTTTACCAGAGCAGCTGTGCCGGTTACCGCATAAAACTTAACAACTTCCCAAATTTGTTTTTCTTCCCTTTTTCCGGCTTCAAATGTCCAGAACTTATTCCAAAAATAACTATTTACCGTAGAAAGTAATGCGGTAATCGTCGCAACTACCGTAAGCTTGGTCGAACCGGCCGGAAGATCGGCAAAAATAATCGCCAGGTTCAATAGCCCCAGGTCTAGGAATGTATTGGAAGCGCCGACCGCCGCAAATTTTCCGAATTGATAAGCTACTTTGATGAATTTGGAAATCAAGGAAAGCACATAGAGAGCCACCGGAGCCAAAACAACGAAGAAAACAAAAACCGAAGCATAAATTACGAAATCCCTGGTCAGCGAAACGCCAAAGGTATCAAAAACAAATTTATAAATATTTGGCCATAGATTTATTATCAATGGCTGAAATGCTAAACCTACCTCTGCGCCGATTACTGCCGAAAATATTGTGTCTTTTTTTGTCATGTTATATATAGTACCTAGAAATTAGAATTTAGAAAATAGAAAGCTCAGAAAGTAGACCATAGAACCGAGAATTTAGAATGGATTAAGAGGGTGCAGAACGAATCTGGATCCCGCATCGAGTGCGGGATGACAACCAAGAAAATCTATTCGCCATTCCACATTCAAAATTCATCATTCCTAATTCCATATTCAGCCTTTTCCCGCTATCTTAACTATTTTCAAAAATTCTTTCGGATCCAGACTTGCTCCACCGACCAAGGCACCGTCCATTCTCGGCTCCCGCAAAAAACTTTCGATGTTTCTTGAATTAACCGAACCGCCGTATAGAACTTTAACCGAACTTATTTTTCTTGCCAAAGATTCACGAATAAAATCAGCCATCTGCCAAGCTTCTTCCGGCTTGTCCGCTCGACCTGTGCCAATCGCCCAAACCGGCTCGTAAGCAATTACTATTTCTTTTTTTCCGGCAAGTCGAATGCCATATAAATCGGATTTTAATTGCTCTCCAACATAAGCCTTGGCGGAGCTAAAACCGCTCCTTCGGACTTCTAGCGGCTCGCCGATACAGAGTATTGGAGTTAGATTAGCTTCCAACACAGCTAAAACTTTATGATTAACCTGTTCATCGGTTTCTTTTAAATACTGCCGTCTTTCGGAATGGCCGATAATCACATACTTAACTCCGGCGGTTTTAAGCAATGATGCGGAAATTTCACCGGTATAGTGGCCTTCTCCTTTTTTTGGATTATCCCAAAAACAGTTTTGAGCACCAAGCTTATAGTTTGGATTTTTAAATTCTTTTAAATTTAATTCCGGCGGGCAGACAACGACTTCAACATTCTTTTCTTTGGGAAAATTTTTCCAGGCTGTTGGATTGGAATAATTTAGCTTATGATTTGCAACAATTAATTTTGACATC
>JAHFLJ010000004.1:0-9593 GCA_023244935.1 Candidatus Liptonbacteria bacterium | reverse complement strand
ACCCCAATTGCGGTGGCAAGAATTGCTGATGCAACCGAGAATATTATCGCCCCTTTAGCAAGACCGGAACCGTATTTAAGAGCGAATAACCAAAAAGTATTGGCAATTACATATGCCAATATTGCGCCGACCGCAAAATATAACGGCTTACCGGTTGACCACTCTTTAGATAGGATATCCGCAACAATTTCAAAAACTATCAGTAGCGATAATGGTAAAAGCCAGTGCATAAACGCAATTATAAAGGATTTGTTTTAGTAGCGCCAAGGGGAATTGAACCCCTGTTTGGTGGATGAGAACCACCTGTCCTACCACTAGACGATGGCGCCTTTATTTATCAGATTCTCGATTGCTGCACGTTTTTTCCAGGACTTTATCTGTAATTCTCGCGAAGATGCCTCTCCTTTAGTCAGAAAATCTTCCGAATATATGAGCTTCCACGGCAAGGAAGCTTTGGTCGACAAAACCCTACCTGTATTATGATAGCTTATCCGTTGCTCAAGGTCATGTGTTGACCCGATATAATATCTATTATTTTTCAAAGATTGTAAAATATAACTTTATACATATCTTGCACTAGTCCCGATTCCGTTTTGACGGAATCGAGGATCCTCGATATTTATATTTCGCTTTGCGAAATTAAATATCGGGAACGATGGCGCCATATAAAAACTGGCAACTTATGACTAATCACCGATAACAGCAAAGAGCCAAAGCCAGTATTTTATAACACTATTTTTGCTTCTCGGGAAGAGGTAATTTAATCTCGTCAACCAGCTTTTCCAGGTTCATGGAATGAGATCCTTTGACTAAAATCGTATCCCCTTTACGAATGTTTTTCTTGACCTCCTCGATTGCTTCGTCTACGTCACCGAAGGAAAAAATATTTTTCTTAGCCATCCCCACGGCCTTCGCGCCTTCGGCAATAAATTGAGACCGTGACCCAACGGTAAATAAAATGTCGACAAAGTTTCCGGCGATTGCCCCAATTTTTTTATGCTCGTCCATGGCGTATTTCCCGATTTCCAACATATCCCCTAAAACTGCGATTTTTCTCTTCCCCGGAATTGAATTCAAAGAATCAAGACCCATTTTCATGGAAAGCGGATTGGCGTTATACGAATCATCTAAGACGACAGAATTATTTATTCCTGTCACGACCGACATACGATGCTCTGCCGGTTTATAGTTTTTAGCAAGTCCTTCAGCAATGTTGTGAAGATTCATTCCGAACGAGAGTCCGACGCAAGCCGCGGCCGCGGAAGCGTAGGCCTGATGTTTTCCGAATATTCCGTTTAATTTAACCGGGACAAAACTACCGCCATATTCCAACTTAAATGATATCCCAACCGGAATTCCGAATTGTTCCTTACTTTCAAAGTTTGCCACCCTGACGCTTGCCCCTTTTTCAAATCCAAAGGTAATCAACCTTCCCCTAGTTCTTTCTTTTAGCTCCATAACCACTTTATCGTCTCCATTTAAAATGGCGTGACCCATTGAGAGCAGGCTTTCAACAAGACGGCCCTTCTCACGAGCGACAGCCTCCGGTCCGTCAAAATATTCTACGTGAGCCGGTGTTTCTCCGATGGCGGTAATTACTCCGATATTCGGCTTGGCAATCGACAAGAGATATTTCATATCTCCCGGCCGGTCTACTCCATATTCTAAAATAAGAATTTCCGGATATTCAACCCGCTTGAATAAATTTTTTATAGAATTGAAAATAACTTTTAGCCAAAATAAAGTTCCGGATATTTTTCCATACGACCCTAAGATAACCAGTGGAAGTCCAAGTTCATTATTAAAATTTTCGCGAGAATATCTAACCGATCTCTCGTCTCCGAGAACTGCGGCTATCGCAAGCTTCGTGCTGGTCTTGCCTACACTGCCGGTAACTCCCACAATTGTCGGTCGATATTTCTTGAGAGTTAAAATTGAAAGCTCTTTAACCGCCCAGCGCAAAATTTTTAATATATATTCTTTCATCTTAATTATTTATCCTGTCCGGAGATAATGAATAGTAATGCAATAAGAATTTAGCGAGGCTTTTAAATGCTGGGACTACGGTAGTTCCGGCAAGTGGAGCTCCTTCGGGTTCGTCAATTTTTATCAAAATAGTAAATCGCGGATTAGTTGCCGGCGCGAAACCAATATAAGTATCAACGACATTCTCGGTGTATCCTCCGTGCTTTAAATCCGGCACTTGAGCGGTTCCGGTCTTACCGGCAACGGAATATCCGTCGATTTGCGCAAGATGGCCCTTATCCACCGCGGAAACCATCATCTCAGTGACTTTCTTGGCCGTGTCTTCCGAAATTACCCGACGCACTTCGCTTGCCTCAAGTCCGAGGTTTAAATATGGTCTCATTAATAATCCACCGTTCGCAATGGCGGAGATTGAAGTTATCATCTGGAGCGGAGTAACCGAAACGCCTTGTCCGAAAGCTGCATTGGCAAAAGCAACTGCGGATGATTTTGGATTGATATTTCGCAAATCTCCTTTAACTTCACCGGGCAAATCAATATTTGTTTTTTCACCGAATCCGAATTTTCGAACATATTCCGAAAAAGTTGCGTGACCGATTAATTTTTCGGCGTAAGCGGTGCCGGTGTTAAGTGATTTTTCAATAATATTGGTCATCGTCACCTTGCCGTATGCTTTTCCGTCCCAGTTTTTAATTGTATAACCGCTCAATTTCACAAAACCTTCATCATAATAAGTTGTGTCGGGGGTTAATTTACCCGAATCAATGCCGGCTGCCATTGTTAGGACTTTGAAAACCGATCCGGGCTCGTAAACCTTCTCTACGCAAGGATTAATATAATTTTCCATTTTCCCGGCGGAATAATTATTTGGATCAAAGTTCGGTAGACTGCCCATGGCAATTATTTTCCCCGTTTTAGGCTCTTGCACAATAACTGTTCCGCTCTTAGATTTTGAGCTGGTGATAAGATTGCTTAAAATAAGTTCTGCTTCTTTTTGCACGCTTAAATCTATTCCAACCAGCAAATCTTCGCCTGGCAATAACCTATTATCATCATTCTTGTCTTCGCTGTCTTTTTCTTTGCTGACGCCGGAAAGTTTTTCGTTATAAAATTTTTCCAACCCGGTTCTTCCTACGTCCGCGGCCTGTTTATCGTCTGGCCCGACGAATCCTATCGCCTGGGCGAATAGGTTGCCGGTGCCGTATGATCTACTTGAATAGTTGCGGACATAAATCCCTTTCTGGGCAAGCTCGCCAACTTTTGTAATCTGAGAATTGTTGGCCTTTTTTATAATTGAAATATATTCATTCTTTGTAGATAGCTTCTTTAAAGCTTCGTCAGGAGTAATATCGGCGATTATGGCCAAGGCATTCGCAACTTCTTGTTTATCCTCTATTTTTGAAGAGTCAACGTAAATCTCCGGGAACTCTTTACTTGAAGCGGCCGGGAACTTCTCCCCTTTTTGATTAACTAAATAAATTGTTCCCCGCAAGGAACTTTTCATATTTGCCAATGTGCGCTGACTCTCGGCTTGCGCAAAATAATACGACCCGTCATTCAATTGAAGGTCGTAAAGACGGAAAATCACCCCGAAAAAGGCGATGGATATTCCGCCTAAAATTAATGCGAAGCGAGTTCCCATCTGGACTGTTCTATATACTGAGGTTTTTCATCTCGGACCAGACCTTTAGATAGGGCAAATTCATTTACATTCGATTCTTCGAATAATGAAAAGTGCTTTTCCTTAAGTAAAATATTTTCCGCTTCTATTTTTTGCAAATTAGATTTTAAATCCGTTATTCCGTGTTTTAAATCGACAGTGCCAGCGTAAGCGCTGATTAAGAATACCACACTAAAAACTAATGACAAAAAAGATGTCAGAACAATCAGTATCGGAAGCTTTTTAAATTTTTTTTCTTTGGATGTCATGCTATTAGTTTTGCTATTCGTAATTTTGCTGACCGACTTCTTGGATTTTTCATCGATTCTTCTCTCGTCGCAACAAGCGGTTTTTTGGTAAGAACCTCCAGAATTCCCTTTCTTCTCTCTTCTCTAAAAAAATCTTTGACTATTTTGTCTTCCAGAGAATGAAAAGAAATTATTGCCACTCTTCCTCCCGGTTTTAAAATATTCGGCAACTCGCTAAGCACAGTTTTTAAATTTTCTAGCTCCTTGTTCGCATAAATTCGTAAAGCTTGAAATGTTCTGGTCGCCGGACTAATTCGTCCATGTTCATAAAAATTCGGCAAAGACTTAGTTATCACTTCGGCAAAATCCCGACTCCCCTGGATCCGGCTTAAATTAGCCTTTATTGCCTTGGCAACCCTTCCCGCCATTCGTTCTCCTCCATATTCACGAATTATATTTTCAAGCTCGGCGACCTTAAGGTCTCTTAATATATCCATGAGGGGCTCAGCATTTTTATCGTAGGTCATCAGGAGCGGTTCATTCTCTTCCTTGCTAAAGGCGAATCCTCTTCCCGCCTCTAGCTGATTCGAAGAAAATCCAAGATCCAGAAGTAGAGCATCTGCTTTTCCCAACTTCCCCTTCTCTAAAATCTCAGGTAAATCGGCATAGTTCCCTTGTTTTAGAAAAATATTTTTTCCGGATAATTTCTTTCGGGTTTCCGAAAGCATATCCTCGTCCAAATCGACTCCCAGGAATTTACCGTTTGAGCCGACACGCTCGATTAGTTTTTCCGCGTGTCCTCCGCCATTCACGGTCCCGTCAATAACGAACTCGCCGGGAAGTGGGTTAATATTTTCTAAGATTGTTCCTAAAAGAACCGGTGTATGGGACATATTACTAAATACCCAACTCTCCAAGTTTTTCGGCTATTTCTTCGGAAGAATTTTCGGTTTTAGCTTTATATTTATCCCATCTTTCGGCATCCCAAATTTCGATTCGGTTATAAAGACCGGTAACTACTGCTTGCTTTTTTAAATCGGCGAATTTTCGTAGATAATCGGGAATAAGAATTCTTCCTTGCGCATCGATATCGACGTCGGTAGCCCCTGAAAGCATAAATCGTCCGAAGGCGCGGGAATCGGCGTTAGAAATCGGCAGAGAGACCAGTTTAGAAGCAAGTATTTCCCATTCTTTTGCGGAGAACACAAATAAACAATTATCTAGCCCCCTGGTTATAATTGCGCCAACTCCAAGTTTCTCCCTGAATTTAGCAGGAACAGCCACTCGACCTTTTATATCGACATTATGTTTGTATTCTCCCAGTAACATTTTATTTATCCCCAGAAGTGGCACTTTTTCCCCAACTTTATCCACAATTCCCCACTTCCATCTAATAATAGTCCACTTCCCTGCTAAGTCAAAATAGGATGATGACAAAGAAAATACAGCCGCAAAGCTTTATAGAATATGGGTTTACGGCCGGCGTTTTCTGCTTTATGTAAAAGATATGCACAAGACGCTGAAAAGTGGAATAAAGGAATTCCCCACTGGGGCATAACTACGCAATACAAATACATGCGCCTGCCCGCCTATGGCGGGAATGATACAAATAATACGAATCGATCTAGCGGTTATTGTTGCAAAATATGCCCCGAAAAACTATATTTATTGAGTCTTAATAAAATACGCGCGCATACCTGCCTGCCGGCAGGCAGGGCTCAGTTATTTATTATGTTCACGCTAAAAAATGGATCCATAGCTCAGTGGTAGAGCGTTCCGTTCACATCGGAAAGGCCACAGGTCCGATCCCTGTTGGGTCCACAATATGATAGCTCTCCGCCAGCCGGCGGAGATAGAGCATTGCCCCTCGGGATTCCGATTTATAAACAAAATAGTAATTTTGTATAAATCGATAACATTCACATTGCAAGGGTCGTAGGTTCGATCCCTACTGCGCGCACAGGTCACTGGTTCTCCCAGCAACTCTTGGAGCGAAGCGACTTAGAGTTGGCGCGATCCCCGCTGATGCGGGAGAATCCAGTATCGTCCACACGTAAAAAAACTTAAGGTCCCCTGCCGGCAGGCAGGGATCCCTGTTGGATCCACAATCTAAATCTTGCAGGCGGCAGGCCGCTGGTTCCTTGTCCGCCGAAGCTTTAGCGTAGGAGGAGAAACCAGTATTGTTCACAGAAAGACAAAACATCCCGCTATTAGCGAGATGTTTTGTTTTTATTATGGATGGAGAAGTCCGTTTATTTTACGACGACTTCATTAATCTTCATGTCAGCTTTAATTATATAGAATGACGGCTCGTAGTGGGAAATTTCCTCGGCTATTTTTTCGTTAGGGTCAAGGTTGGTAAGAATCCCGGTCACAATCGGCATTATTAGATCGAGAAGAATCGTGTATTGGTTTATTTAGTTTTAAATTTTCCATCAGACATCATTGTAGAATACGCAAAAAAACTATCTCCCCTAGGTTGTCGCCGCCTTAACCTTCTCAACTATTTCATTGATTGGATGCTGGCTTTTGACGAAATAGTCCTTCGCTCCAAGACTCAAGGCCATCTTAATGTCGCTATCCTCTCCTAAATTCGAGACGACAATAATCGGTATCATCGCGGTTTCGAGATCCGCCTTAATTGCTTTTAATACTTCAAATCCGCTCTTTTTCGGAAGAACCAGATCCAACACGATTATTGCCGGCATAAAACTTTTAGCATCCGAAATAGCCACCTCTCCATCTCCGGAAACCTTCGTTTCGTATCCGGCTTTATCAAACTTCTCTTTCAGAACCTTGGATAAAACCTGCTCATCCTCAACTATTAATATTTTCATAATCTTATCTGTCTTTTTGTTATTACTGTTTTTGCTTGCTGTTTTAGCTCCTTGAAGTATACTGCTAATCTTTAATATCATCAACATTTTGAGTTAAATATACCTTCATTTTCGACATATTTTCTTTCCTTCGCTTTAGATAGTACTCAATCTCTTTCGCTTCTTCGCGTCATATTAATGCCCGTGTAGCCCTCCAACATTTCCAATATATTTATAAAATGGATAGAAAGATATCAAAATATTTCTTTAAGAGACAACCGACAAATTAGCTCTTATTTATTTTATCGAGATTACGTTAAATTTTATTTTTTTAACCATTTTATAATTATTTTTTTGGTGGATTACCACCATATGTTTTAATTGTATCGTAGCAAGTTATTTATACTCAACTGAAACTAACAAAAAACCCGCATTTCTGCGGGGTTTCTGTGGAAAACTCTAGAATTACTGTAATTCTACGGTTGCGCCGACTTCTTCGAGCTTCTTCTTGAGCTCTTCGGCTTCTTCTTTCTTTAAATTCTCTTTAACTGTCTTTGGAGCGGCGTCAACCAAATCCTTGGCTTCTTTAAGCCCGAGACCGGTAACTTCGCGAACCAATTTGATGACATTTAATTTCTGTTCTCCGGCAGATTTCAAGTGAACGTTGAAAGAAGTTTTTTCTTCAACGGCAGCGGCAGCAGGACCACCGGCCATTACCGGAGCGGCAGCAGAAATACCAAACTTTTCTTCCATCGCTTTTACGAGCTCAATCAATTCGGCGACGGAAAGTTTTTCAATCTTTTCCAATAATTCGTTTTGTTTATCTGACATATTTTTATTTATATTTTATTTACGACCTTAAGCTTGTTTCGCCTTTTCATTTAGGACATGCATAAACCCACGGAGCGGAGCAACGAGCATTCCGAGAACCATAGTCAAAGCAACTTCGCGCGGAGGCAACTGTCCGTAAAACATTACGGTCTTTGCATCCACGGCAAGACCGGAAGATAAATCATATCCTCCAAGAATTTTTTCCATTGCCGAGATCTTCGCTTCTTTGTCTGTTCCGCCGAGTCCGTTGAAGAATTTAAAAACCGGAGAGCTTGCCTCTTCCAAGCCTTTCGGTGAAAAAATGGTGCCGACCGATGAATCATACTGTCGTATATCCAGGTCAATCCCTTTTTCTTTCATTAAAACATTCAAAAGTCTTTTTTTAATAACAAGAGTTGATCCGCCACTTGCAGATATTTCTCTTCTTAATTTACGAACATCTTCCGTGGGCACTTTTGTAAAGTTTACAAAGACCATGGCGTTGTTCGCTTTGAGCATTGCTTCCGCTTTATTTATTTCTTCTCTTTTTTGTACTTTTGTTTTCATCTTTTATCCTAAAGCTTATTTTGTTTTTTGGGCTACGCCTTAAAAAACAAAAACGACCTTTACTCCAAAAGGTCGCTTTATACTGGAAGTATGTTGCGCCCCTCGGCAGGATTATTAAGCCAATTTCTCGGCCCCCGCTGTCTTTGGAGAATACGCTAATATTAGCTTAAATTTAGTTTTTGTCAAAAACTTCGCCACTATACCCCAGCCCTTTAATGGCTTCTAAAAACTTTTCGGGGCCGGTTTCTTTTTCGTCAAACTCTACTTTTACTTCTGATTTAGTATAACTTCCTTCCGCCTTTTTAACACCCTTAATATCTTCCAATTCCATCTCGATATTCATAACACACGATGAACAGTGTAAACCATTAAGTTTTATAAGTATTTCCTTATTCGCGTTATTATTAGTCATAAGTGATTAGTTATTTGTTGTTTCTACGACATTAATTGTCCCTCGATACATTCCCATTGAGCACATAAACGAAATTGTACCGACTTCGGTCGGAGCGGTGAATTCAAGATACTTGGTACTCCCCGGAGAAACTGAGGCTCGTAAATTTAAGCTTGGTATAGTGAAGGTTTGCGCGCAACTATAGCCATCGTTGTTTACTAATTTGATTCTTACTTTAGCTCCGGCTTGGACGGTTAAAATTTTTGGGGTGTAACCGTATGAACTTATTTCTATGGTCGGATTATTATTTATTTCGGCGACGACACTTTCTCCGGAGTTATTTACTCCTTGTTCTCCCGGAATTGGCTCCACAAGATAGTTTTGAGTTGGTTTGGTTAATGAATTATAGATACTCGTAAAGTTCGGAGCTCCGGCCAAGGCAAACGCGCCGTTCAAACTCCACAGCGATAAAATAATAATTGCAACGGCCGCGAATTTGTAGAACTTTTTCTGGAGCGCGTCTCCAAGTTTAGTCACAAAATAACCAAGTATAAAAAATACCGGAGTAGTCCCGAGAATAAACGCGAACATTATTGCAGATCCCAAAAAAGGACTACCGGACGAAATGGAAAGCGCCATCATCGCCTGAGTTGTTCCACAAGGAATAAAAACTGTAAATGCTCCCAAGAGAACCGGCGCAAAAATACTGCGACTCTTACTTTGGCTTCTAACCAACTTAGTCAAAAACCTAGGTGGCTGAATAACAAAATATCTAAATATCGGATGCAGATTCAACAGATTGCCGGCGGTGCCGAGCATAAATATTATTACCGCAAATTGAAGTACTAAGCTTGCCGTAATAGAAAGCTCTAAAACAGAGCCAAGAAGCCCAAGAAGAAAACCTAAGATAGAATAAGCTACAAGCTTAGCAATAAGAAAATATATTATCGGTAATGCGTTTCCTTTTTTGGGACCCCCCTCTTCAAGTCTCTCTTCTTCTTGTTGTGCAAGCATAGAAGCCAAAAGCCCTCCCTGAACCGCAAGGCAGGTTAGTCCTCCAGTTAACAGTCCTGTTGAAAATATAATAAATAAATTTGTCTCCATAGTTGAATATT
>JAHFLJ010000021.1 GCA_023244935.1 Candidatus Liptonbacteria bacterium | reverse complement strand
GCGAAAGAGCTTGATGCCTGAAGGATATGTGGGTGTTAAGAATTTTGAGGAATTCAAGAAGCTACTAGAGGAGACTCTAGAAAGAGGAGAAAAAATTGAAGGGCTAAGTTTTGATAATGATTTAGGAGAAGGGGAAATGGATGGCTGGGAAATCGCTAAATGGCTAACCGTGGAACATCCGGAAATATTTGAGGGCAGCCCGGAATTAACCGCTCATTCTTCCAATCCGTCCGCGCGTGAATCAATTGTTTATTTTTTTGATCTTGGACAGAGAAAATATAAAGAACTTATGGAAGCCAAAAACAAGCCTTACCCTTGGGGAGAGTTGGAGAAGAATATTCGATAATGCATCGGAAATAGGCTAAAATTAAAATATGTTTGATAAAAGTATTATTAATAAGACAATTCGGACGTTAATTCTTTCAGATTTCTTTTTATTTTTCGCAGTTGGTCTTTTGGCTCCTATCTTTGCGGTTTTTATATTGGAAAATGTTTCGGATAAAATTGAAGTAATCGGTTACGCGGTTTCTTTCTATTGGCTCGCGCGGGTAATTATGGTTATCCCGTTTAGCATGTTGATGGATAAGCTGAAGGGAGAGTTTGATGAATATATGTTTATGATTATTGGCACGGCGTTAATGTCTTTAATTCCTCTATTCTATTTATTTTCTTCTGAGCCGTGGCATATTTACTTATTACAGGTAGTTAATGGGGTTGCGAATTCAATGGCCGTTCCGGCTTGGCGAATTTTATTCACGAATCACATTGATCGGAAAGTTACCGGATTTGAGTGGTCTATTGAAGATGTTGGCGTAGGAATCGCAACTGCTTCTAGCGCCGCAATCGGAGCGTTAATTGCGAACAGGTTCGGTTTTGATTTTCTCTTTATTCTTATATTTATTTTTGGAATGATTAGCGCCTGGATTCTTTTTTCGCTTAGAGATAAAAAGCAATTTTTAAAAGATCTTCTCCGGGGGTCATCCGATAAGGGGCCATTGAAAATAGATATAATAAAATAACCCATCCCTGCCTATCGGTCCGCTTTGGTAATCTTAGTAAGACGAACAGGCAGGTCTGAATTTTCCCTAACGATATTCGGCGTAGGTCGCTCAGGGTAAAATTGTAATTTTAAAAGTATTTAATGTGTGGAGACTTCTTTATTATTTCGAAAGCTTCTTTCGCGGTGTCTACAACGTGATAAATTTTCATATCTTCTTTATCTATCGCGTCGAATTTTCCGTATACTTGCGATTCAATCCAGTGGAATAGCGGTTCCCAAAATTCTTTACCAATACAAATCACCGGAATTTTTTTGGACATTTTTTTGGTTTGAATTAAAGTGACTATTTCAAAAAATTCATCCAAAGTTCCGAACCCTCCCGGGAAATATACATATGCCTGCGCGGAATAGACAAGCATTACTTTTCGGCTGAAGAAGTAGTGGAAACCAATCCCTCTTCGGGCATACGGATTTATTCTTTGTTCGTGTGGGAGTTGGATGTTTAATCCAACCGAAAGTCCGTTTTCTTCCGCACAGCCACGATTTCCGGCTTCCATTATTCCGGGACCGCCTCCGGTAACTACTCCAAAATTTTTTTTGGCCAATAGACTTCCCAACTCGCGGGCGACTTTATACCATTTATTTTCTTCGGTAAAGCGTGCCGAGCCAAAGAAAGTGATGGTGCGTTGCTCGTTGAAGTCGGCTAAAAATTGAAAACCGGATACGAATTCGGAGAGAATTCTTAAAACTCTCCACTGAAACGAGCCACGAAAGTCTTTATGATCATGTTCGGTGTATTCCGGAAGTTTTGAGGCCGGTACGTTTAAAAAGTTTAAATCTTTATGCATGTGAATATTTTAACATATTGGCAATTTCTCTCATAGGGTTATTATTATAATTGCGCTGATTTGAGCTATAATCGATTAATGGTTGGGTAGAGAGGTTTTTTTGAAATCAATGTTTAATCATAAGAAAAAAGTAGAAAAAAATTTGTCGGCGTATATGCACGAGCATAATAGAGGGAAAAAAGCGCGCCGTATTTTACGAAATTGCGTCTTTATATTTCTAGGGATTGGATTTTTGGCAAATGGTATAGCTTACTTTGTCTTTAGGACCGGATTTTTTAGAGCAAAGGATATTGTGATAACCGGCAATAAAGATATTTCTTCTCAAGATGTTTTATCCGCAGTGAGGGCGCAAATTTTTAATGGTAGTTATTTCAAGTATATTTTTGGGTTTAATAATTTGTTAATTTGGCCGGAAAAGTTTGAAAATATTAATAAGCTTGTTCCTAGAATAAAATCAATAGAAATAGAAAAATCTTATTTTAATAAGAAGATTGTTTTGAAAGTTGTTGAGAGACAGGGGTACGGGGTTTGGTGCCTGGAAGGGGTAGAAGAAAAGTGCTTTTCGTTTGACGAAGAGGGAATTATTTTTTCGCGAAGTATGCCGAGCGAAGGGTCGTTGATTCATAATGTTCGTGATTATTCCGAAAGACAGCTATATTTGTTGCTTCCGGTTTTATCCGTAGATAAATTTAAATACCTTAAAGAAATATTTGAGGTTATTGAAGCGGCAGGTTTAAATTATAAGTTTTTGGAAATTCAAAATTTAAAATTGGAAGAGGTTAAAGTAATAAATTCCGGCGGTCCGGTTGTGTATTTCAGTTTGCGATTTAGTCCTGACTTCGCTTTAGCGGCGATGAAAGCGATTGGGGTAAGTATCGGAAAACTAGAATATATAGATTTTAGGGTGGAGAATAAAGTTTATTATAAATAGAAGGGTAGAACTTAGAACGTAGAATTTAGAAAATAGAATGAACTTAAAATTCATAACCTTCTGGGGTATCTATTCTAAATTCTAGGTGCTATGTTCTATTTTCTAGACTACTGTAATTTATAAATCAATATCGAAGTTCCAACTCGATAGTCCGGTTTCGGCAGACCTCCTATTCCCGATTCTTTTTCTCTGGCGTCGGTCAGCCAGTGGTATTCGTCTCGTTGATCACGGGCAAGCCATTGGATTTTTGGTTGAATTTGTCCTTGGAGATTATTGACCGAGATGGCAAGCCAATTTATTCCTTCGCCGGTAGGGTTTCCTTTCGCCGACCACCAGCTTACCGACTTACCGCCGAGATAGTAATTTACATCCGAGCCACCAAAGAAATCCACGGCAATTTTATTTATTTGAGGATTGCTATCGACAAACTTTTTTAGTTCAAACAAATCTTGTCCCCAATCATAATTTGAATCGGTAACGTAGCGATATCCGTTCGTCGTGCCTCCGCCGATAAAGTTAAAATATGAAAGATAATATGGATAACTTGCGAATGCTTGGATGACCGCAAGAAATACAATAAAAATTATCGCAAAATAGTTCCAGAGGGTTTCTTTTTTGTTTACGAATACTGTTGCGATTAGAATATAAATTAGAGGGATAATCGGCATAAGATGTCGGTAGCCGATATTCAAAGGACTTTTAATACTCATCCCCATATAAAAAATAATGAACAACAGGAAAAGTAGTTTATGGAGATTATTCTCGGACCAGCGTGAGATTCTAGACGATAAATTACGACCGGTTCGGTGCGCGGTAAATATTTTGTAAATTGAAAATATAATCGCCGCTAAGAGTAGGAATAAAGAAATCGGGGTTTCTTTCAGCCCAAATACAACAGGAAAATAGCTTCTAGAGCCAAGATTGGATACTTCTCCAAGAAAGTAGCTGGTGTTACCGCCGGTTTCTCGCTGAGTCACCATTAGAACTCCGAGCATATATTCTGCAAACGGTCTGGTTATTTCTTTGCTTGCCATCCAGATGTCGGCTTCGGCAAAACAGCGCATGGGGATGCAAATTTTCCCGGGCTTAGTTGGCCCTTCGGCAAAAGAAGATAATAAATATTCAGTTTCGTGAGCTTGTCGTTCCAACGGATAGTTTCTGGTGAATACAAAGTAAGTCGGATAAATTATTAAAAGAACCGCAGTTATGCCTATTGCGGCAAGTTTGAATAGCTCTTTGATTGGAAATTCAAAAAACATTCGTAGTTTGTTTTTGCCGATCGGTGCCACTTCAAGTTTGGAAGCTTTGTGCAACCCCCAAAGGATTGCAACGACAAGATAAAACGGAATTAGCAAAACAGCGGAGAACTTTGTAAGTTGAGCTAAGCCGAAGCAAATAGTCGCGAATGCTCCGGTTTTTATGTTCGGATTTTTTAAGAAATTAGCATAACTATATAAAGAGATTAATATTCCGAAGGCAGCGGCTATGTCGGTAGTAACGTAATGGCCGTGAGCAAGAACCGATGGGGAGAAGGCAAATAGCGCTGTCGGTAAAAATGCCAAAACCGGACCGGTTAATTTTTTTGAGATAAAATAAATTATCAGCGTAAGCATTAAGGTGAGGAATATTGCTCCGATTCTTGCCCAGAAAATTATTGCGTTGGCGTTATTACCTGAGCCGAAGATAAATTCTCTTCCGGTGTCCCATTGACCGTTAATATCAGTTTGCCAAGACTTTGACTCTGTCGGAAATTTTAGGTCCATAAAAGCGAGCGGAATTGCCGATAGAACTTTAGTTAAAGGCGGATGTTCCGGGTTGAGGCGGAAATCTTGATATTTCACGTAGCCATATCCGGCGGGAATATGCGCAAGTTCATCCATTACTAGCGAGTCATGGATGGATGAGCCAATCATCAGCGCTCCGGATGTAACGACTAAAATTCCCAAAAAAACTTTCGAGAAGAAATTTATTTTTGTTTGCATATTTAGATTATAGCAGATTAGATAAATATGTTTTCTAAATTGTTAACAATCGGGTAGAATGTAGGTAGAAGTGAAAAACATCCCTAAGAAAAATATTCATAGTAAAATCCGGGATATCCGGGTGGTTGAAAAAAAATCACCTACGCCGAGCTTGCCACCGACACCAATGCAGGCAAAGGCCGACGAGGCGCTTTGGGCTATCTCGCAAGGGGTGGATCCGGTGAACGATGGTCTGGGTAAAAAAAGAGCAATAAATTGGAAAGGTATGCTGGTTTGGGGGTTGATTCTAGCGGTTTTTGGCGGTGGATTTCTTCTTTATGGAAAGTATTTTGAAGGTAAAAGGTTGATGGAAGATATTCGGACTAAGTTTTCGGAGCAGAAAATCCCAGGCTCGTTAAATTTCGGTTTTTCGCCTGCGGACGCGGATTATTATAAAGTGGGAAGTTTTAGTGATTTTATCGGCAAGGTCATGCCTGTCGTTGAGGGCGGGTTTAGTGTCTATGCGAATATGGCTGAGCTGGCTACAAAGCTAGTCAAAGTTTCTGAGGATATAAATGCTATTAGCGAAAAACTGCCTACTGCTGTTTTGAGCGGAACTCCAGGAGACGTTTTGGAAGTTTTAAAGTTGGCCCAAACCGATTTACGGGATATTTCCGAGACGGTTGATAAAATTGACGATACAAATCCGGCAACAAGGGAACTGGTTAATTTTGTTCCTGCCGAGTATTTAAATTTTAAATATAGGATTAAAAGTTTTGATGATTATTTAACTAAGTTGATAAGCTGGCTGGATGGGGATCGCACAGTTTTTGTTTTTTTACAGAATCCGTCCGAAATGCGACCAACCGGAGGATTTTGGGGGAGCTTTGCACAGATAAATCTTAATAAGGGAACAATCGCGACCTCAACCGTCAAAGACATTAATGAGATTGATAGAACTTTGGGCGTGAAATATGTGCCTCCAAAAGAATTATATGGAATAGACACAGCTTTGCGCTTGGCTAACGCAAATTGGTTTTTGGATTTTCCAAAGAGCGGAGAGCTGGCAACGAATTTGATTAATACTTCCGGGTTCGCTTCAACTTCTAAAATTAAGGCGGATCTTATTTTGGCGGTATCTTCAAATTTTATTCAAAATGTTTTAGAGGTAGTTGGGCCGGTTAGTATACGAGACGGAAAAATGGAGATTACCTCTAAAAATTTTATTCCAACGTTGCAGGCTGAGGTTCAAAAAGGGCATGACATCGGCTCTAAATACTCAAAGGAAGTATTGCAAGAAGTTCAGGGCGAATTATTTTCAAAGTTGAAGCAAGGAGATTCCGAAGTAATGAATTCAATATTTGAGTTTATTTATAACTCGATTATTAACAGGGATATTGTTTTTTATTCGGCAAGCGCAGAAATTCAGAGCATATTTGAAGAGGAGGGGTTCGCCGGGGCGAGCTTTGATTTGCCGAAGAATTTTAATGGTGATTATTTGGCGACAAGTTTTGCAAATATCGGAGGCGCGAAAACGGATTACGTAATTAGTCAGAAGGTAAGTTTGGATAGTCAAATTTCGGTGGATGGGACAATTAACAATAAGCTGGAGATTGAGAGAAAACATTCCGGTAATTTGGAAAAGGATTGGTGGTATAAGGCGACGAATCAGGTATACGGAAGAGTTTATTTGCCGATTGTTTCCGATATTTTTTCCGCGACCGGAGGGTTCGATAGGACTATCTATCCGAGGGTTAATTATAAGAAATATGCCACATCAACTTTTATTGGCGGAGTCGAAGAAACGGAAAATGTTTCTAAGGTGGCAAAATGGTTGAAGATTTTTACGGATGGTAATAAAAATATTTTGGGTTTCTGGATGAAGGTTGAATCCGGTAAAACCGCTAAATTATCTTTGGAGTATTCCCGAACCATGCGTGCTACTCCCGCAAACGGAGGCAAATATACGTTTGTTTTTGACAAACAACCGGGAGTTGTCGGTTCGGTCCATTTTAGCATAACCGCACCAGCCGGATATGTGTTTGAAGAAAGTAATTCGCCGGTTTATGAGTTTGAGGAACAGAACGAGCTATTGCCGGGAAGGGTTGCCTTCAATTTAACTTTTAGAAAAGAGGAATAAGGGGGCTCGTAAACGTAATCTCTGGAGGTCGCTGTCCAATTTCTCCTGCGGAAATTGGCGCACCACGCCTGCTGGCTTTGGTATTTCTTCACTCTCGTTCAGTCACTGCATACGTTCATTCCACCCCGCCCCGGGCGGGGACCAAGCTGGAATGAACTGCGCGACACCTCCGGAGATTAGTTTGCTCGCTAGTGAGCGGAAAGGGGTCGTGTCGATTTTTTCTAGCGAAAAATCTAACTGTCTTCAAAACCTTTTACCCTCGTAAAGCGAGGGACCAAGCTAAAAGATTTCTCAGACACCCCTCGGAACTAATAATCTCGCTATTGGAAGGAATAAAAACGAAATAAAAGTTCAATTTTCGCTTGGTGGAAAAACTTCAATGCTAATTTCAAAATATTAATTTAGTCGGAGTTCAATAATGAGATTTTGGCTTGTTAATAAGTCTATTTTAGCGTATCTTTTAGGGATTGGAGTATGCAAAATATAAGAAATTTCGTAATTATAGCTCATAGTGACCGTCGTTCCGCAAATGCGGAACTCTCTCACAACCCCTGCCTGCCGGCAGGCAGGTCTCGGTTTATACTCCATCCCATGCTCAATCTTTTTTGTTGGTGTTGATATATATAACAATAATTATGCAAAATATTAGGAATTTCGTTATCATCGCACATAGTGATCATCGTTCCGCCAGAGCGGAACTCTCTCACAACCTCTCGGTTTTGAGTAATTTCCTACACGGGGAAACTACCGTTTCCCCGACCCCCTTCCCGTGGTCAATTTTCTCTGTTGGTGTTGATATATATAACAATAATTATGCAAAATATTAGGAATTTCGTTATCATCGCACATATTGACCACGGAAAGTCTACCCTTGCGGATAGGCTTCTTGAGGTTACTAAAACCGTGGAGGTGCGCAGGATGCGGGCTCAATATTTGGATCAGCTTGATCTGGAAAGAGAACGGGGAATTACAATTAAGATGGCTCCGGTTAGGATGCATTATAAAACCGACGGGAAGGAATATATTTTAAATTTAATCGATACTCCGGGTCACTCAGATTTTTCGTACGAAGTTTCTCGCGCATTGAACGCAGTAGAGGGCGCAATTTTACTTGTGGATGCTACTAAAGGAATTCAAGCGCAAACACTTTCAAATTTGCGAAACGCTCAGAAGGCAGGACTTAAAATTGTCGGCGCGGTAAACAAAATTGATGTCATCGGAGTCAATCCGGATAAAACCATTTTAGCTTTGGCGGAACTTTTAAAAACCGAACCGGAAAATATTTTTAAAGTTTCCGGAAAAACCGGAGAGGGAGTGGAAGAATTATTAAAAGAAGTTATTCGAGTCGTGCCGGCGCCGGAGGCGAAGTTGAAAGACGGGGTCGGCAGAGCCTTGATTTTTGATTCTTTATACGATGAACATAAGGGAATTTTGGCATACGTTCGGGTTTTTGACGGAGAATTTTCCGGACAAGAATTGGCTGATTTAGTGGCAACGAAGAACTCTTTTAGAATAAAAGAAGTAGGATGTTTTATGCCGGAAATTCGCGCAGTCGAGAAATTATCTGCGGGAGAAATCGGCTATGTTGCCACCGGATTTAAAGAGCCTGCGCTTGTCCGAATCGGTGATACTATGTTGAATTTGGGAAATAAAGAAGTTAAGGATAAATTGCCATATGCGCTTCCGGGTTATCGCGATGCCACTCCGACGGTTTTTATTTCTTTTTATCCGGATGGAAATACTAAGTTCGAAGATTTGGAAAAAGCTTTTGGAAAACTCAGATTGACTGACGCTGCACTTTTTTTGGAACCGGATGCGAACGAGGCGTTGGGGAGGGGAATGAAGGTTGGACTGCTGGGTCAATTACATTTTGAGATAACTTCAGCGCGCTTGTCGCGGGAGTTTGGGTTAGAATTTCTTACCAGCTTCCCATCTATCGCTTACAGAGTAAAAGTTAACGGTGTGGAAAAAATAATCAGGGAGCCTCATGCGTTTCCGGATAAAGCCGATGAAATTTGGGAGCCGATGATAGATATCGAGATTTTAGTTCCGCAAACTTATTTGCAGAAGGTTTTATCTATACAATCTACTTACGTTCTGGAGATTGCCGAGATTCATAACGTCGGCGACAACTTATTAATTACCGGGAAAATGCCGCTTGCGGAACTCATTCGTGATTTTGATGATCAATTAAAGTCTGTTTCCGCTGGGTATGCATCATTCAGTTACGAGCTTTCAGGAGAGAAGAAGACCGATGCGGAGCGATTGGATATTTTGGTAATGGAAGAGGTTGTGCCGGCACTTACGCGTATTGTCAGAAAGTCCGATACGGAAAGGGAGGCTAGGGCAACCGTTGAAAGATTGCGTGACCTTTTGCCAAAAGCTCAGTTTTCTCAGGCCATTCAGGCTAAGGTTGGGGGCAGGATAATCGCCCGCGAGACAATAACCGCAAGCAAAAAACAGCTTGGTAACTTTGGTAAAAACGGAGGTGATGTTACTCGAAAAATGAAATTATGGCGCAAGCAGAAGCGTGGAAAAGAACGACTGCAGGAACGTGGAAAAGTCAGTTTGTCACCGGAGATATTTAGAGAGATACTTAAGAAGTAATGTGGAAAAAGGTTTTGTTTTTTTCATTTGGAGTTTTAGTGTTCAGCCTTCTTTTTGTAGAGGGAAATTCTTTGTGGCAGGACAAGAAAAAGGTTCAAGCTCAATATGACCAGATGGCGGCCGAGGTCTTGCGTGCCGAGAAAGAAAAAGCTCAGCTTTCTACCGATTTGGAATATCTTTCGATTCCGGAAAATTTCGAAAAAGAAATACGTTCTCGCTTCAATTTTCATTTTAAAGATGAAAAAACGATTATCGTTGTGCCGATTACTTCCACCAGCAGCGCTCCTATTAGTAGCTCTGATTAGCTAATTTTCATAATAATAAAAACCCTTCGCACATGAAGGGTTTTTATTATTATGTTAAGTGGTTGAGCCTTATTTGATCTCGTAGGTTAAGGTGACCGTAACTTTAACGTCCTGCGATCCGGCTTCTATTCTTGGCGCCGAGGCAACGCTAGACTCCTTCATTATGGAATCTCCACCCATGCCGTAGGTATACGGAGGATAGTAGTCACTTCCATCATTAATTTGGATATTGGTCAATTCTCCAACTCTAAACCCGGCGTCTTTGGCAATTTGCTTGGCTTTTTCTTTAGCTATATCCATAGCTTCTTTGCGAGCCTGCGCTTTTGCAGAATCAGGATTGTCCAAAGTGAACTGTAAACCGTAGACACCATTTGCTCCACTGTCTACAACTCCGCTTAAGATATCCCCAACTTTTTTAAGATCTCGAACTTTAACTTCGACGGTGTTGGTGATTGTGTAACCAGTTATGCTAGGTGGGGGACAAACAGTGCTTCCATATAGTCCACAATTGGAATATTCATATCTTGGCTGGATATCGTAGTTTTGGGTTTTGATGTCTTTAGAATCAACCCCATTATTTTTTAGATAATCAATTGCAGTATTGGTTTTTGTTGTATTGGCTTCCTCGAGCGTCGCCAAGTTCTTTCCTCCTTCAGTTATTACTCTAAAAGTGAATTGAGCGACATCCGGAATCACAACTATCTTTCCTTCGCCGCTCGCGGAAAAAGTTCTGTAGGCTCCGGGGGTTATTGACCTGTCGTAAGAGCTTGTATATCTCCAGGTCGCGAATGAAACGAGCAGAATCCCAATCATCCCCACAATACCGAGGTAGTTTTTGATTTTTAAATCCATGTTTTTATTTTGTTTATTATTATGACGTTTTATTTGGTGAACTATTACATTATAGGTTTTTCACAGGTTTTAACAAAATTGACTAA
>JAHFLJ010000003.1:42158-51649 GCA_023244935.1 Candidatus Liptonbacteria bacterium | reverse complement strand
ACCGAGACACTACTGCCGGCCATCGCGATTCCTGCAAAAATCGGATTAAGGACTATACCAAAGAATGGGAATAATAGGCCGGCGGCAATCGGAATTCCCACTATATTATAGATGAATGCCCAGAAAAGATTCTGCTTAACGGTTCGAATCGTAAGCCTGGATAAATCAATCGCCTGCATCAGCTTTTTAATATCACCGTGCAACAAAGTAATTCCGGCGGACTCCATCGCGACATCCGTGCCGGTCGCCATTGCGATTCCAACATTGGCCTGAGCGAGTGCCGGAGCGTCATTAACTCCATCTCCAACCATCGCTACGATTTTACCCTGCGTCTGCAAATCTTTAATTTTTTGCTGTTTATCGCTAGGCATGACTTCTCCGATTACTTCATCAACTCCGGAAAGTTTTGCTATATAATTTGCCGCTTGTAAATTGTCGCCGGTTAGCAGTATTGTCTGAATTCCTTTTTTCTTTAATTTTTCGATTATCGCGATTGCTTCTTCTTTCAGTGTGTCGCTCAAAGCAATAATCGCGACATTACTTTTTTCTATTTCTACGATGACAACGGTTTTCCCTTGTCTTTCAAGATTTATAATTCTTTCATCCCGATTAGCAGAATCCGGTTTTTTGACTAAAATCTCTTTGCCGTCAATTAGGCCTTTCACCCCAACACTTTCCAACGCCACAAAATTTTTAACTTCCGAGAGACTTAATCCTTTATTTTTCGCGTGATCCACGATTGCTTCCGCGAGAGGGTGCTCGGATAGCTTCTCGATGCTTCCGGTTAATTTCAAAACCTCTTCTTCGGTAAACGATGCATCCAATATAACCACATCGGTAACCGATGGACGTCCGTTGGTAATTGTTCCGGTCTTATCAAAAACAACAGTGTTGACCTTACTCAAAATTTCTAAACTTTCCGCGTCTTTAACCAAAATTCCGTTTTCGGCACCTTTGCCTACTCCGACAATTATTGCCGTAGGAGTTGCGAGACCTAAAGCGCACGGGCAAGCGATCACTAAAACTCCGACAAATGAAAGTAAACCATAGGAAATTGCCGTTGAACTCCCTAACGCTGGGATTCCAATAATCAGCCACACTGCAAGAGATGCGACTGCGATGGATAAAACGACCGGCACGAATATCGCGGAAATCTTATCCGCCAAAGCCTGAATCGGAGCCCTGGACCCTTGGGCGTCTTCAACCATTTTTACAATTTGCGCCAACATGGTTTCCGAACCAACTTTTAGCGCGGTCATTTTAAAATTTCCCTGTTTATTAATAGTCGAGCCGATTACCAAATCACCAATCTTTTTGTCGATTGGAATAGACTCGCCGGTAACCATCGACTCGTCCACCGAACTACTGCCTTCAAGAATTTTTCCGTCAACCGGAATTTTTGCTCCGGGCTTAACGATAATAACGTCACCAACTATAACTTCCGCAACCGAGACGACAACCTCTTTACCTTCGCGAATAACGGTTGCAGTCTTAGCTTGTAATCCTAAAAGTTTTTCGATTGCTTCTCCGGTTTTAAATTTAGATCGGGATTCCAAATACTTTCCGAAAGTAACAAACCCAATAACCACAATCACAACATCAAAATAGGTATATTCCGGCAATCCAAGAGAAGTTCGAATGATTGGGAAAAGGGTTATTACTGCGCTATATAAATATGCAACTGATGTTCCGATACCGATAAGCGTATCCATATTCGCCACGCGATACTTAATAAACCGCCACACCCCCAACAAAAACGGCTGACCTATCCAAAAAATCGTTATCGAAGAAAGAATAAGGAAAATAGCATTTATATATTCCATTGGCACCGGAATTTCCGGAAAACCGGGAAAGGACTTGGAAAGGACATCCCAAATCATAATCGCAAAAACAAAAATCGAAAGCGGAAATACGAATTTTACTTTCCCGAGTTTTTCTTTAAGCTCTTTGGCCTTATCTTCTTTGCTGGCGTTCATATTTAGATGTTCCGCGTGACTCATCCCCGGCATCTCGCTCATTTCTTTCTGTCCCATGCCGACATTCTCCCCGGCGACGTGAAAAGTATAACCGAGCTTTCCGATTTCTTTATTCATTTCGTCCACGGAAACCTTGTTATCGTCAAAATCAACACTCGCTTTTTCAGTAGCAAAATTAACGTTAACCGAGTTTACGCCATCAAGCTTTTTTAATTTTTTTTCGATTATTACCGCGCAGCTCGCGCAATCCATTCCTTTAATATTAAAAGATTTCATTTTTATTTATGTATTTCTTTTTTTAAATACTTTCATAACCTCTTTAATCGCTTCGTCGCCTTTGCCTTTTTTAATGGCATTAGCGGTGCAGGTCTTTAAGTGATTTTCCAGAACCAAATCATCGGTCGCCCGAAGAGCTTTTTGGACGGCTTGAGACTGCAAGATTACGTCGATGCAGTACGCGCCGCTTTCGACCATGTTTATTACCTTCTTCAGATGCCCAAGAGAGATTTTGTATCGGTGGTCAATCCTCTCGGTTGTGTTCTTTGGTTTATACATTATATATAATAATATCCCCCCATGGGGGATATTGTCAAATTGCCTAGTTGTGGATAAATTATCTGCCAGAAGCAAAACACCTCGCCAAACCGAAGTTTGGCGAGGTGTTGAATACATCCGAATGACTACACCGTTGCCGGAACCAACCTACTGTAAATATCCGTTGCGAATTTTCTAATCACATCTCTCTTCTTCCAGAACGAGTTGCTGTTAGAAACGTCGTTGTCTTTTATTTTATTCAGTTCCAATATTACCGCGTATCTTGAGTGTCCCAGGTCGGCATCGGACTTTGTTTTGGAATCCTGTAATCCTTGGTAGATTAATTTTAAATAATCATATTTAGTCGAAATCTTAAGCTCCGAGTTGATGGTATTCTTGGCCGAAAGAATTTTTTTAAATGCCTGATTTCCCTCTATATATTCTATAAAGTCATGGATTGCCATAAAAAATTCAAAACTAGCCGGGGTCTCTTGAACCTTCTGAAATTTCTTATCTAAACCTGACTTTGACTTATCTTTAGTAACCATTTATTGCATTTTAACACAAACGTAAATAATAGTAAATGCCGGAGCGAGACTAAAAAAGACCGCGTTTTTGCGTGGTCTTTTAGGCCGAACTAGCTACACTACAACCTTTTTACCTTTTATAAACTTTCGGTAAAATAGAAAGTAATAAACTGGCATTGAAACCATGAGTCCAAAAAATACTGCCATAGGCAAGGTTCCATCGTCTCCGGTGACAATATCGGCGGCTCCCAAAACAGTGCCTCGAGAACGGATGACAACGTACGAACTTGAAGTTTGAGTGCTACCGTTCATTGTGGCCAATATTTGGTTGGTTAATGTTTCGGAATATAAATTCGAGTTTACCATCGCCGAGAATTTTACTACCTGCTCCTGCCCCGGGTAAAAATTATTCAAATAAATTCCTACCGAGGTTATCCCATCCACAACCGTATATCCATTAACTTTAGTCGAACCGGTTAAATACGTAAGTTCGGAAGGAAGAGTGTCTCTCAAATCTGCGACCAAAGTGCCACTGTTTTGGTATGTCTGATAATTATTGGTTTGAATTCTAATCTCGAATTCAACAATGTCGCCGGCTTGCGCCTCCACACTATTTACGTATCCGTACTGTGACAAACTACGATTCAATATGCCATGAGTAATTTGAAAGTTGGTTGGATAAGTTAAGCCGAGACCATATCCTCCATATCCGCCGTTTGAAGTAACATATAAAGATCCGCATCCGTAGCTTTGGGAGCAGACCGAAATAGTTGCACTACCCGAATTACCGTTAGCGGTGAGAGTGATTATTGATCCGCTGATATTCGCGGTTACCGCGTTAGGGTTGCTATTGTTAGAGATATAATAGTAACTCCCGCTACCGTATATCGAAATGTTAGTTGGTTGGCCACTATAAATCGTAACGTTATTTTGGCTAAAGCTGATGCTTTGAGAATTGCCATCCTGCACAGTCACATAAAGGTTGGCGCAGTTCGACTGAAATCCTTGGTCGCAAATAGGGATGGTTACCGATCCGGAATTATTGCCGGTAACTGTAACTTGGTTACCGGAAACGCTCAAGGCAATTATATTGGAATTGGGGTTATATCCAACTGCGTTTGAAACTCCATAAACAGAAACGTTGGCAGACTGTCCCCTGCTTAAAGTTAAATTCGTTTGACTTAAAGAAATCTGTCCTCCGGTTGATCCGCTATATGGCCAAGTAACCGAATTGGACTGCTGATTATTAACCATAACATAAACCAAACTGCCCGGATTCACTCCATATGAATAGGTATCTATATATGTGGAAAAATGACCGCTGTAATCGGTAGTGCCGATATTTCTGGTTTGCAAATTGTATGACCCTCCGGAGCCGTAATAGTAAAGAACTATACTGGAGTTACTGTCCCCGGATACGTTAACAAACACCGAACCGCTATTCGCACTAGATACGGTAAGCGTCGGAGTTGCGGCTAAGGCTGTCGCCGAACTAAACAAAAATACTCCTCCGATTATCAATAAAAGAGCTACTGCTTTTTTGTTTTTCATACTTAAAATATATACCCAAAATTATAGAAAACAATAGTCGCCAAAATTCAATTCCAAGCACCCTCTTGGCCAGTCGTTGGCGAGCAAAGAAGGATGTTATTTATCCTTGAATTTATCGAAGGTGAACTTTTTTATGAAAAATATAAATAAATTGTGCTAGAATATTTACATATGAAAATCAAGCCAATATTCCACCAATTTAACTGCCGAGAAACACAACGAGCAGATTATCGGCAAGCGCGGGCAGTCCTTAGATATAAGCCGGATATCATCATATTCGAACTGCCGGAAAAAAACGGAAAATCTGAATCCCCTTATAACCGACTCCCTTGTGATAAAAAACCGAAAAAAGAAATTAAACTGCAAATCAAAAATCTAGTTAATGAATATAAAAAATCAAAAGATGGGGTTGCTCTTTCAGACGCCAAGACATGGGAAAATATCTCGAGACTCTGGAGCACCGGCGTGAACACGGAACTTTTCTTTGTTGACGCGCCGAAAGAATTCAGACAAGAGTTGCACGAAATATGGAGTGGATGTTATCCATGCGCAATGAATAACTGGCTATGGTGGGTTCAGATATATCTACGAGAACGAATAATGGCAAATCACATCCAAAATATTTTATCTACCTACAAAAAGAAAGATGCACCGGTTATTTTGGTATTTCTGCAATCGTTCCACTGGACGCATGTGAAATACCTATTAAGTAATCCGTCCAAAGAAGACATTTATAGATATTATTTTGGAAAATTTTGGAAAATAAACAAAAAAAATATAAAAGGAAAAATAAAAGATATCAATAAAATGTTTTATAAATATTGGATTAAATATTCCGATATCAAATAAATTTATCTCTTCCGATACTTCACATCAATAATAAATTTAGTAATGATGGACGGACTACATTTAATTTTCAGGCGTGGGAAAATCTTATCGATTAGTCAGTTCTTCCTGCCGGGGTTTATTTTGTCACCGAATGCGTCAGCGACTAAATTGAAAAGTTCTGTTTTCGCTTCGGCTGTATTTTTCAAATGTTTAATAAACAACTCCGGATCGGTCGGCCAATTAGCTTTTTTAAGGACAGCTTCATTATTCTTTAAGAGAGATGTAAGCGCGTCTTCGTCGTAAACATAAAGCGCACCCATTGACCCAATGCGAGAATCTTCTTGGTTGAGCGTAATTGTCTTTAATCCTTTTTTCTTTAACTCTTCTATAATCTCATCGGGATTAACCTTACATAGATCAATTAACGTCGATACAGGTAAATAGCCAAGGGGTTTTTCTGGTCCAACTAATCTTAAATCAGAAAGCAATGCGTCGAAATTTTGTTTCTCATTCGTTCTACCTATCTCGTTTCCGTTATTCTCCATATATTAAATATAGTTTAAAAGCTCGGCGCGGTAAATATATTGTGCCTATAAATATTAATTATCCTTAGTTTCACCGGCCTTATCGGTCATTGATATATTCTTTTTCAAATACAAGTTTCCATCTTTATCAACTTTATAAATATCTTTAATCAACTCCGCCGGCATCTTCGTAACAACTTTCCCGGTCTGCGCGTCTATCAATCTATAAGCCCAATGTCGAGAGCCCCCATCTTCAGGTCCAATGCCAACCTCCGTCCCGGTAACTGGATTTTTCGCACCTCTTCCAAAAAGAACTGTGTCGGTTTCAAATATATAGCTATCACCGTCATTTTTAAAATAGCTCTTATCTGGTGCACCCTTACTAAACGATGGAAAAGAAGTTGGCCTATTCCCGATATTCAATTTGCCAACCATTCGAGACTCCGTCCCGGTTGGAGAACTTCTCAGATATCCCTTTTCAATAAAATCTCTATATCCATCATCCCCTACAATTCTATAAAAATTATTCGGATTGAACTCATGACTTTCTAGCCTAACCCACCGATCTGCCCCTCAATCTTGTTTTCTTCACTAAAAGACTTTGAATCTCCGGCAGATGGAGAAACCTCATCCGCCGACCGATCCTCGAGTGACTTTATTTTAGCTCTTATTTCTTGAATTTTTTTAGAATTTTCCTCTTCTGTCCTTTTCTCATCTAAAATTTTTTCCGGGGAGGAAACCACCTCATATTTTCCCACATGGGATTCCGTAGTATTTTCCGAATCTGCCGTTACATCTTCCGACGTTTCCGATTTATTATCTCCTGCTTCCATATTTAACTTTGGTGATTCAAAATCCATTTCTATATTGTTTTACCCTGCCAATAATGCACGTTTTTGAAATTATACCATACCAAATTAGAAACTATAGCAGAGGAAGTAAGATTAAGCGCTCAAGAGAGTCTCGCTCATTTCATTCGCTTCTCACAACCGTCGGTTTTGAGTGATTTCTCCCGCGGGCATACGCGGGATTGCGCATCTCTACGTCTCCACCAACCGGCAAATCCAAGAGCCACGATAATTCCCCGACCCCCTCCGCTGTTCGATTCCTACTGCCCAATGCAAAACAGCACACCCATTTGGGTGTGCTGTTTTGCATAAGCGGGGGCAGTAAACATAAACGTTCAAGGGAATCTTACGCCAAATGCTTTTTTAAGAATGCCCTCCCTGAACCGGACTTGAGATATTTTTCAAAGTTATACGCGGTATATTTATTGTTAAAAGCAAAATACGCATAAAGCTTTATTGGAAGCTTGTCTTTTGTCGCTCTTATTTCTCCCTTGCCGTGCCTATTTAATCTATCTTTTAAATCAGAAGTACAACCCACATAGAATCCAACATTTTTTGTTTCTAATATATAAACATAAAACATAGATTATTTAATTAATTTTGCGGGCGTTGCCACGCCGTAGCCTGGCCGAATCCCGCCTTCGTTCTGCGGAGCAGAACTTCGGCGAGGCAAAGGCGGGGGCAGTAGGAATCGAACCCACGTATCTTCTTTTGGAGAGAAGTGTATTGCCACTATACGATGCCCCCAGACCAATAGATGTTACGATATTTTTGGGTAAATTTAAAGAGATAAAAGATCCCTGGTTATTTGCCGGAGATTCCTGCCTGCCGGTAGCCAGATTTCCTTCGTTATATAAAAATAGAAAAATAGCGGCTATTTGCCGCTAATTTTTCCTTCTTTGTGTTTGGTAGCTTTTCTGCACCAGGCGCAGAATTTCTTAAGTTCAATCTTGCGCTCAACTGCCTTCTTATTCTTGTGTACGTAATATCCCCTGTTTTTGCAGATTTCGCACTTTAAAGCTATTAGATTTTCGGACCTCTTTACCTTTGCCATAGTCGATTAATACTATATAATTTTTTGGAATTTGTAAACATCCCCGCCGGACCCACCTATTTGCCACTTAATTCCAGCTTTAATTCAGTCAAAAAATCTTTCAGGAATTTAGTCCTTCTTTTAGCCATATTCTTGGCTGTTTTAGTATTCATCATTTTTCCAACCTTCAAAAGTCTTGTATAAAAAAGATCTAATCCATAGGTAAACGAATCAGGGGTTCGCTTCTTTGCGAATGGATCTTCATAATGATAAAATGCCCTGCTCATCTGACCGGTTGAGGCAAAAGTCCTCATTATTGAAATTGCTCCGGTGACTTCCAGTCTATCGGCATCCTGTAATATCTTAGATTCGAGAGAGCTTGGAATTGTTCCTTTAGAAAACGAACACTCCTTAATTATGGTCACCACCTTCTCGATTTTTTCTTTTGGATACCCACCAATATCTCTCAACTCGCCAGCAATAAATTTTGCGCTTTCCTCCGGAGCCAATTTACTCCTTGGGTCATTTTTTGGATAAATCACGGCGTCATGGAAAAGTGCGGCTGGAAGTATAATCTCCATGTCTCCGCCTTCTTTTTTACAAATATTTTCCGCAAGCATCAAGACTCTTTTGGCATGCAAAAAATCGTGAGACGGATCATTGCTCACCATCTTCTTTTCGGCGATAACTAGTAGGCGATTTTTTAAAGGAAGCATTTGATAAATATAATATATTATTGATTGATAGCAAATGGGCCAATGGTGGAATTTCACTGCTCGGACCGTTCAATTCCGACCATGCAAAAACCCGGATAGTCCATGGACTGTCCGGGTTTTTTATAATGAGCCAATGGTCGGAGTTGAACCGACGACCTACTCCTTCGCTTACACCTCTACTTATTTATTATAAGAGGGCTAGACTGTATCTTTGCCCGATCAATTTAATTGGGCACCCTTGTCAGTCGTTCGGGCGTCTTGGACGCCACGGTCTTGTCCCTCGATGATACTCGGGATATTAACCGTTATTCGGGATTCATCTCGTCATTACTGGCGGATGGGCAGGGTCATGTCCGCCTTCAGTGAAATTCACTTTCGGCGAGACGGGGCGACCTACCATGGAGTTGCTCTACCAACTGAGCTACATTGGCGATAATGAAACTATGTCATGCGTGGTAACATGCCGACCAACAGGTCTCTTAATTTCCTGTTGTGATAATAAACAGTCAGAACCCCGTACTTACTTTTCTTCCTATATGTCCCGCTTCCGCGAGATTTAGTGACTACGGTCTTATAGAACTGACTTTTATCTATTTTAAGTTTTTTTTGCCAAAAGTCCATAGCTTCGGCAACCGAAACGTCATTAAATAGCTGTAGACCAAATTTTAGATCTGAACGCTCAATGTTAAATATCACTACTAAAAACTGGATAAACTTTTCTATCAATAGGTAATCTGAATTTCCCAGCCTCACAGCTCCCTTATCTGCCTTTGTTCCCTCTCCCCAATAAAGCCCGAGTCCGAAACCGAAAAGCTCTGAGTCCTTCAGATTCTTTGGCGTCACAAACTTAAATGGATCGCCATCCGGATTATTCTTGAGATAAACAGCGTCGCTAATTGTGCGAATCTTGAGAACATGTTTCTGCATCCAATATTCGACCTTGTGCTGAGAGCA
>JAHFLJ010000003.1:0-42058 GCA_023244935.1 Candidatus Liptonbacteria bacterium | reverse complement strand
TGAGCCACCTCCCGGGCTTGAACCGGGGACATCCACTTTACAAAAGTGGCGCTCTACCGCTGAGCTAAGGTGGCATATTTAAACTGTTTATATAATCAAGAAATCTAGAGTCATTAATGAATTAAGCCCTGCCTGCCTGCCGGCAGGCAGGTAAGGCGGCTTAAACACTAGTGATTTTAACCAAAAATTGGCGTTCTGTAAATTCTTTTGCCAAAGACAAAAATGCTGTAGAATGTATTAGTAAAAATTGCTGAACCGATACGCCTCCTAGGTACCGAAGTAAGCCAATACAAAATATGCAAAAATTTATTCACTTACACACCCACAGTCATTATTCCCTACTTGATGGTCTCCCAAAAATTGATGATTTAGTTAAAAAAGTTAAAGATCTCGGAATGGACTCTATCGCGCTTACCGACCACGGAGTCCTATATGGAGCAATTGAATTTTATAAAAAAGCAAAGAAAGCCGGCATCAAGCCGATAATGGGCGTGGAAACTTATGTCGCCCCAAAGAGCCGGCTAGATCGAGATTCTACCGGAGAACGTTATTACCATTTAATTTTGCTCGCGGAAAATAACGTTGGTTGGAAAAACTTGATTAAACTGGTGACCAAGGCACACTTGGAGGGTTTTTATTATAAACCACGCGTGGATAAAGAAATTTTACGCCAGCACAGTGAAGGACTGATTGCTCTTTCGGCGTGTCTTGGAGGAGAAGTTGACCAAGCCTTAATGGCTAACAATTTTGACGAAGCAAAAAAAGTTGCGTTGGAATACAAAGAAATTTTCGGAGAAAATAATTTCTTCATTGAAATCCAAAAGCATCCAAATTTACCGGAATCCGAAAAAATTGAACCGGAGATAATCAGGCTTTCCAAAGAGACCGGTATCCCTTTGGTTGCGACTCAAGACCTTCATTATTTAAACCCGGAAGACGGACACTATCACGATATTCTTTTGGCGATTCAAACCGGCAATAAACTTTCCGACGATGACCGACTAAGTTTAAAAACTGATGACTTCTCGCTCTGCTCTCAAGAAAGAATGGTAGAAAAATTGGGATACTTGCCGGAAGCGCTGGATAACACGCAAAAAATTGCCGATAGGTGCAATGTTGAAATCGAACTGGGAAAAACACTTTTGCCGGAATTCCCGAAACCAAATGGAGAAAGCGCAAATGAATATTTAAGGACATTGGTTGAAAAAAGATTGCCGGAGCGATATCCGAAAGAGATAACCATCGCGGTGCGAGAGCGAATTGAATATGAAATGGGAGTCATTGAAAAAACCGGCTTTGCCGACTATTTTCTAATTGTTCAAGACTTGATTAACTGGGCCAAGGACCATGGAATTTCTGTCGGTCCGGGAAGAGGCTCGGCGGCAGGCAGTTTGGTTTCTTACGTTTTAAAGATTACGGATATTGATCCTCTAACCTACGACCTACTGTTTGAAAGATTTTTGAACCCGGAGCGTATTCAAATGCCGGATATCGATATTGACTTCGCGGATATTCGACGCGATGAGGTTTTGGCATATGCGCGAGAAAAATATGGAGCTGACCACGTTGCGCAGATTATTACCTTTGGAACAATGGCGGCGCGGGCGGCAATCCGGGACGCCGGAAGAGCGATGGGGCTCCCATACAGCTTCTGCGACAAAATTGCCAAACTTATCCCCGGACTTCCAAATACCAAGCTTAAAGATGCGCTGGATAAAACCGACGATCTTAAAGCCTTATATAAAAGCGATAAAAATGCCAAAGATTTAATCGACGCGGCAATGCATCTGGAAGGCGTGGCGCGCCATGCGTCAGTGCACGCTTGCGGAACGGTCATCGCGCGCGACCCGCTTGATGAACGTGTTCCTCTGCAGTTCGCCCCACAGGATAAAAATATTATTATTAGTCAGTTTGAAATGCATGCTATCGAAGACTTGGGACTTTTGAAAATCGACTTTTTGGGCTTAAAGAATTTAACAATTATCGAAGAAACAATCCGACTCATAAAAGAACTTCAGGATGTCAATATAAAAATTGAAGATATTCCGCTAGACGATGAAAAAACTTTTGCTTTATTAAAGAAGGGCGATACGACAGGCGTATTTCAATTCGAGTCAAGTGGTATGCGCCGGTACATGAAGGATATTAAGCCTTCAGGAATTGAAGACTTGATTGCCTTGGTTGCACTCTACCGTCCGGGCCCGATGGAACTTATTCCTTCGTTTATTAAACGTAAAAATGGACAAGAAAAAATTACCTATCTCCATCCAAAACTTGAGCCTATTCTAGGAAATACTTATGGTATCGGAGTTTATCAGGAGCAGATGATGCGTATTGCCCGCGACTTGGCCGGCTACTCTTTGGCGGAAGCGGACATTCTTCGTAAAGCTATTGGTAAAAAAATTAAAGAGCTTCTTGACGAACAACAGAGTAAGCTTGTGGATGGAATGATAAAAAATGGGATAGACAGAAAAACCGCGACCGCAATCTGGGAGCTATTCCCTCCTTTTGCTCGTTATGGTTTCAATAAAAGTCACGCCGCTTGCTACGCGCTCATCGGATATCGAACCGCCTACCTTCGCGCGCACTATCCGGAAGAATTTATGGCGAGTCTGCTTAATGCCGATATCGGGGATACCGACCGAATGTCCTTTTTAACCACCGAAGCAAAGCAAGAGAATTTGGAAGTATTGGGGCCGGATATAAACAAAAGTTTTGTTAAATTTGCGCCGGATGGTAAACAAATTCGTTTCGGATTACTGGCAATCAAGAATGTTGGAGGAGCAATCGCCCAAGCGATTATTGATGAACGAATCCGCGGAGGTGAATACAAGAACTTTGCGGACTTTGTCCTGAGAATCGAGCATAAAGATTTAAATAAAAAATCCTTGGAAAGCTTGGCGAAAAGTGGCGCCTTGGATTCATTTGGGCTAGATAGAAATGAAGTGATAGAAAATATGGACGATATTTTGAAATATCACAATTCAATCCGAAAAAATTTATTCTCCGCTCAAAATTCCCTTTTCGGAAATATCGCAAACGCGATTCCCCCACTGACCCTAAAGCCGGCTACTCCGGCTACTCCTACTCAAAAACTAGCTTGGGAAAAAGAACTTTTAGGATTCTATTTATCCGACCATCCCCTAAACCACTACGACGAAAAGATTCGGGCTATGAAAGCAAGAACTGTTGCTGAACTTCGCGCCGTAACCGACGAGCGAATGATTTATCGTGGAGCCGGTTTGATCTCCTCGATTAAAAAGATTATGACCAAGACCGGACAACCAATGCTATTTGTGACGATGGAAGATCTTTCACCTCAGCCAATTGAATTGGTTGTGTTTAATAACACCATGATAAAGACCCAAGATGTTTGGGTAGAAAATAAAATTATCGCGATTGAGGGAAAAATTAGTTTAAGAAACGGAGAGCCATCGATGATTGTAGAAAAGGCAAAATCGCTGGAGGCGTAAAAACACTTATAACTTACAACTAATTACTAATTACCAATAACCTAAAACGAATTCATTTACGTGGTTATCAATCATTAGTTTTTAGTCTCGGTGAAATCCTAAATCTGCAGGGTTATCACCTCCCGGAATTCTTAATATACTTCCTCCGGCGGATTCGAAATCCTCGCGAAGCGCGGTTACTTCGGAAATTAATTTAACGGTTTTTATCGGCAAATCTTTTGCCTTGGCAATGCCCATTGACCAGTACTCAATCACCAATTTGCTATCGCCAAATATTTTTTTATGCTTAGTTTTTTTGGCAATCTGAATTGCATATTTGAGCGCCAACAGTTCTCCGTAGTTATTGGTAGCTTCTGCCCCTGCGTGGTGTTTGCCATGAATATTCAGCTTGCTCTCGTCGATTACTTTATGCAAAAGGTTCTTTCCGTTTTTATCGGTTACACTAATTTCCACGCCATCTCCCCGGCCGGTTCCGGAATCAAAATATATTCCTTCCCGTAAGATAATCTTCGGCTGCTTTTCTTTTTTGTCATATTGAGCTCCACCTCCCAACCACAATTTCGCCTCACTTAAACTCGGAAATTTCTGAAATCTGGCGCCGGTTACGCCCTTAACTTTTTTCTCACATTCTCCCCAGGTTGTTGCCACTCCTTTTTCTCCGGTTTTAGGAATTAAATAGGCATAATAAAAGCTTTTTTTCATTTTATTTTTTGCTGATTATTTTCCAAGGAATATCTTTAAAATCTTTAATTATAAAACCGGCAGCCTTTTTATGCCCTCCGCCTCCATATTTCTCGGCAATCTTCGCGACATCGAACTTATCTTTAGATCTCAAAGAAACCTTGATTACTCCGCCTTCGGAATACCAAACAATTGCTATACCAATTCTTTTTTCTTTGTTCACCAGCGTGTTCCCGGTTTCGGACGCGAACATATGTGGAGCATTGACCGCCCAGCAAATATAACCCTCGAACTTAACTTCGTCGGCATGAGTCGAGATATTCTTGATAATCCCATCAAAAACACTTCTAACAATTTTACCGTCCTTAATACATTTATTTCTAAAAGATGCTTTCTCGAAATTATTAACCAGCAGATCAAAACCCTTAAAGGTATAAACACTATCTTCGGAAAAATTGGTGCCGGCAAGAATTTCTTTGGCCTTTGGCATTTTGAACCTCCATAAATCCCTATCTTCGATATATTTCAAAAGCATCGGAACTTTTTTATTCCCATGAAAGTATTTCCAAGCCAAAACCGCTCCGGAATTATCCAGTGAAAAACTTGGGGCATAAGTCGCCTCTGCGGACTCTTGCATGGTGATATGGTGATCGATTGCCGTTACTCGCCGATTATTTTCTATATACTTTTTAATCTCCGGAAGCGGAAGCAAATAGTCAATAAAATATACTTCTTTCCCGGTTGGAATTGGAAGCGGTTTATTGCGATCCATCGGAATATATTCCGCTTTACTCCCAAATTTTTTCCAAGCAGCCCAAGCACCACCGAAGCCGTCATTACAGCCACCGTGATATAAAATCAAAACTTTTTTATCGGTCCGATTTCTATTAGTAGTTCTACGCTCAATTTGTCTTGCCATTTTTATTTAACGCTTCGATTCCGGGAAGTTTATTACCGGCTAGAAATTCCAGCATTGCCCCGCCACCGGTAGAAACAAAATCAAAATATTTATCCATTTTGTTTTTTCGTAAAAATTCTACAGTTTCCCCTCCGCCGACTATACTGAAACTTTTTTTATTTTTGGCGATGGCTTTGGCGACTATAAGTGATCCGCCGGCAAATTTCTTCTTTTCGAATAAACCCAATGGACCGGCCCAGATTATTGTTCCGGCTTCGCCTATCTTTATTGCATATTCCTTGGCGGTTAATTCACCGATGTCGAGAACTTCTCGTTTATCTATTTTACAATCAAACGGTAAAAGTATGCTCTTGAGCTTAAGCAGAGGCTTCATTTGCGCTAAGATTTTTGGGTCTTTCTCCCTTAGGGAATCTTTCATATCGACTCCGCTTAATTGCAGGAGGGTATTAGCTGATGCTCCACCGAGCAAAAACCACTTTGCTTTGTTCTTAAGAAACTTGATTATCCCGACTTTGTCGGCGGATTTTCCTCCGCCCAGGATTACCACCAGTGGTTTTTTAGGATTCGCTATCGCTTTAGACAGATTATTTATTTCATCTTCGAAATTAAATCCGGCAAAACTCGGAATAAATTTTGTGATTGCCGACACGGAAGCATTCGCCCGATGGGATACGGCAAAGGCTTCGTTAACATAATAATTTCCGAGCAAGGCGAGCTTCCCTGCCAATACTTTATCATTTTTTTCTTCACCGGAATCAAAACGCAAATTCTCCAGCAAAAACACTTTTTTACTTTCGCAGTTTTTGAACTGTCGTTCAGCTTCGGAGATGTCTTTTAAAAAGACAACTTCTTTTCTCAATAATTTTGAAATATCGCCGGCCCTGGATTTCAAACTGAATTTTTTAAAATCTGCCGGATTATTTGTATTGGGTCTTCCGGTATGAGATATAATCAAAACAGCTTTTGCGTTTTGCGAAAGAAATTTCAGAGTTTTACCGGCGCAAAGTAATCGCCAATTATCGCTTGAATTCAAATCAATTCGAACGATTGCCCTGCCTCTTAATAAGTCTTTAGGGATGTCCCTTAAAAATTTCATTGTAATTGTTTGGCGCTTTTTACGCCCAGTTCCGGAATATGCACCTCTGCCGGTTGATCGACTATAAACTTGATTGTCTTCGCGACTAATGCCGGGCTTAATGAATCCGACATATCTCTTTGGGCTCTTAGATTTCCGAAAAGCGCAGTATCCATTTTTCCGGGATAAACTCCGGTGACCCTGATGCCTTCCGATAAAACCTCGCTCGAGAGATGTTTGGTAAATCCGGTCATCCCCCACTTAGAAGCTCCGTAAACCGATCTTTCCGGCTTGGAATACAATCCTCCCTGGGAAATTATATTTATAATCAGTCCGGCTTCAGATTTGGAAAGTAATGGTAAAAAATATTTGCTCATAAATACCGCGCCAAGGATATTCACTTTTATAACTTTTTCCGCCATTACATCATCAATGCTTATAAGTTTTCCTTGCATCCAAACTCCGGCACTATTTACGAGACAATCAATTTTCTTATATTTCTTTAAAATTTTCTTCGAGAGCGATAAAACCTGTGAAGCTTTAGAAATGTCGCAACCGTAGATTTCACACCCGGTTTCTTTTCTCAAAGTTTTTAGACTCCCGGAATTAAGATCTACTCCAATGACAATATTTTCCGGAGAGAGCAATTTGGATATTTCTTTTCCCAATCCGCTTCCGGCTCCGGTTACCAAAACTATTTTTTTCATTGTGTTTTTTTGGATAATTGATAGTCGATTGTTTCAAACTGCCAGATACCACCGTCGGTTCGTTTCATGACGAAAGATAATGGAAAGGAGTTTTCAAATCTATCGCTCTCCGGTCTAATTTCCGTGATTAGTGTTCCGGCCTGCTTCAAGAGTCCGGAAAATTCACGAATCTCAATAATGTCGGCGCCGACGAATCTGTGTAGCTCTTGTTGTCTGGCACTACGAACAAAATACGTGCTTGCCACTTTGTAGTCACCTCTTTCTACAGCGCCGATATACATATTTAAAGTATCCGCAGGCATTGATCCGCCGAAATCTCCAACCACTTGTCGCTCGTAGGTTTTAAGCTCGGCATCGTGAAGAACAATCGTCAGTTCCGCAAGAGTCCTTGCTTGCAAATACGCGCGATACTGCCAAAAGACTATTATCCACGCGATTATAATCGCTTGAACCAAGACCACGGCCAAAACTACTTTCCATGTTTCTGCTACCAATTTCATAATAAAATAATTATACCAAAAATGTGGAAAATATAAAACTATTAAAAAAACGCGCTAATTACCGGAGCGTAGCCGATGACCTAGTCATTAAATTAAGGATATTTAAAAGCTAGAGTGCTCGAGAAACAAAGAATATCACGAGCGCCAAGGATGAACATATCGCGGAGATAATCCAAAAACGCATTGTGATTTGGGACTCCGGCCAGCCGATTGCTTCAAAATGGTGATGAATAGGGGTGGAAAGAAAGATTTTTTTGCCTTTTCGTATTTTTTTACTGGTTAGCTGAATTATCACGGATAGAGACTCAATTACCATTATTATCGCGAATATTGGCAACAACAAGGTTGTGTCGGTAAGCATAGCCACGACTCCTAAGGTTATACCCAGAGCCATTGAGCCGGTATCCCCCATGAAGAACTTAGCAGGAAAAATATTAAACCATAAAAATGCCAGGAGACTGCCGATTAATGCTCCGCAAAATGCGGCGAGTTCAAAACGACCAAGGACAAAAGCTACCGCGGTAAGCGCAACAAACGCAAACAACGCTACCCCGCCCAAAAGACCATCCAGCCCGTCGGTTTCGTTGGCGGAAAAAGCCGTGGCGATTATAACAAACATAAAAATCGGAATATACCACCAACCGATGACCACTGAACCAAAAAATGGAATGGATAGAGTATCAAACCCGAGCTTATAGTAAAACCACCACGCCCCAATTGCGGAGATTATCGCATACATAACCAACTTATGCCTGACCTTAATTCCTCCGCCTTTTCCACCGCCGATTTTTAAGGCACCCATCCAATCATCAGCGAAACCGATTAACGCCGCGATAACCATTGCCGCAAGAGGCAAATACGTTTGAGCTCTATCGATAAAATTATAATCTTTCCAGAAACCCCCAAATAATGCGCCGAATATCCAGAAAATTATCGCCAGCGTTAAAACTGTTCCCCAAACAATTACTCCTCCACCGGTTGGCGTCCCCTCTTTTTTGCTGTGCAAGCTGGAATATACAGGAGCTTCTTCGGACGTTCGAATCTGTTTTCCAAAACCAAATTTCCTAAGTAATCGTAGCCAGAGTGGCGTAAGCGCCATGGCGGAAATAAAAGAAATTGCGGTTATGATTATTACTCTAATTGCTTGTTCTAAAACCATTTATAAACCAGTTAAATATTTTTTCTGTATCGCCAAATCGATCTTGGCTTCCTAACGTAATAATAACAATTGTCCGCTTTTGATACAAGAAGACAGAAAGTAAATTGCCATCGGAGGCGGGTATGTATCCGGTTTTGCCTCCAAAGAAATCGCTCCTCTCCGTAAATTGATTAGTGCTATTGGAAGTTAATATTCTCTTGGTCGTCAGTTCTTTTATGGAGACCTTGGTATTTTCAGTGATCTTCCAAATGTCCGGATAATCTTTAGTTATAACCTGCGACAACTTCAGCAGGTCCATGGCGGTTGATTGATTGGCGACGGAGAGCCCGCTTGGGTCTTCAAAATTAGTATCACTCATCCCCCACTCTTTGGCATTACTATTCATAAGCTCAAGGAAGGCGGATCTTCCAAAATAATTTGCAAGCGCGTTTGCGGCCGTATTCCGAGAGGATATTAACATCACCCGAACCAAATCCTTTACGGAATAACTGTCACCTTCAGAAAAAATTTCGGATTCGTTAATGTCTATGTCTTCTTTTTTCAAAATAACCGTGTCGGCCATATTCAACTTTTCAAAAGCAATATATCCGGTCATTAACTTCGTAAGCGAGGCGATTGGCCATCGTTTATTTATATTTTTTTCGAAATATTTTTCGGAGGTCATAAGATCGGCGACTAATACATTAGGAACTTCCGTTTCAAGTCTCGGATTGTTCTGGATCTCGGTAAAAATTTTGGATGGTAAATACGCTCCTGCGCCCAAAGAAGAATTCTCTCCGTTTTTCAGCTCAAAAATTGGCATATTCTCTCCAACCGCGACGGCATCGGTATTCGACAAGACAGTTTTATCGACAAAAACCGATTCGACGCTGGCAACTTGTTTTTTCTCCGCGAATCCTTTTGGACCGAAAACAAAAATAACCGCGACGGCAAGAACAACAAGTATTTGTAAATTGTATTTAGAAAAAAAATTCATTTTAAGTGCTTGGTGGAGTTGGGATAGAGATTGGTCCATTGACCAACAAATCACGAAACTTTTCATATTCGGGCATTTCCTCCGGCGAAGTTAAACCGAGATGCTTCAGAAGCTCAAACGTCGGTCGATAAAGATAAGCTATGGAGCTATTTGGGTCGGGAATCCTATCAACCAGCCCTCGCATCAAAAGAGATCTTAACGTGAAACTTGAGTTTACGCCACGCAGATATTCTATTTTGCTTCTGGATATCGGTCCCAAATAAGAAACTAGCGAAAGAACCTCTAAGCTCGCCGGTGTAAGTTCTTCGCTTAACTCGCTTTTAACAAAATTCTCCAAAGCCGGGTTGATTTCCGGCTTGGTTGCTAATTGAACTCGATCCCCAATTTTTACTATATTTAGTCCTCTGCTCTCTACCATGAGCGATTCCGAAAATATATTGACCAGTTCTTCCGCCTCGCTTAACTCTAACCCAAGCCCGGACGAAATTTTAGAAATCGAAATCGGCTCGCCATGGATAAAAAGCAATGCTTCTAGCGCGGATAATTTTTTGTTTTTATCTTCTTCGTTCATATATAAACTAATTAGTCGCCTGCGCGCCTTGATGTTTTATCATTATATCAGAAAAATGACTCTCTTGCTCCAAATGGATAAGTTGCTCTCTGGCCAAATGCAGAATCGCCAAAAAAATTACTACGATTTCAGCCTTAGTTTTTGTCTCCGAGAGTTTATTTAGACTTGTCTCCCCGAGGTCTTTAACTCTGGCAACAACCTCCTTAATTTTATCTTCCAGGGAAACAATCTTTTCCTTGATTGTTTCCGTCTCTTTGGATATTTTTTCCAGACTTTCAAAGATTCTTTGAGTCGATTCCAGAAGATTCTCCTTAGTGACTTTGCTTCCCGGGTAGAAGACCTTAACCGAATCGAGGGACCCCATATAAACCCGAGAATACGAAGATTCTTTGGATTTCCACAAAGCTTCAAAATGTCCACGGGCCACTTTAAACTCTTTATAGAGCTCCAATCGCTGAGCAAGGTCTTTAATATCCACCTCTTCCTCTTCGGTCAACTCCATTCCCGGAAGAAGCGATTTTGATTTAACTAAAATTAGACGGCTGGCTATTGAAACAAAATCCGCCAAAACTCCATAATCCGGTTTGGATTCCTCGAGATATTTAAGAAAGTCATTAGTAACCACGGCTAAACTAATTTCATTAATCTGAAGCTTTTTATCTTCGATAAGCTCCAGTAATTTTTCCAGCGGTCCCTGAAATTTAGATAATTTAACTTCGTAGGCCATATATTCTAATAATACTTAATTTGCCGAGACATAGCTATTTTTTATGTAAGTCGCAATCTTTAGAGTATCCGCTTTAGAATCCGTAGAATTTAGCACGATAATCGCCACCGGCCGAACTTCTTCATTAAATTTGAACTCGAATATTGAGACCATCGTCTCCCCTGCCGAACTGCTCTTGCCTACTTTACCACTAAAGAAACCGTCAATTCCATCGATTAAATTAAAATTACTTATTTTTTTAAACCTTTTTGGTATGCCGACATAATCCGGAGCGGTCGCGGAAACTTTTAATACAAAACTTTTATTATTGTATAAAAATTTGGAAAGCCTAAAAATATTTTCCGCCGAAGCTACGTTTTCCGAAGAGACTCCCGTCGGGTCGGAGAATTTTGAGCCGTCCATACCGAGCGCGAGTGCTTTGGAATTCAACAAATCCATAAACCTATCATTACCTACGACGCGCGACAATAAAAGCGCGGCTTCGTTGGAGGATTCCATCAGTAGCGGATAAAATAAATCCATAGCTTTAATCGTCTCGCCACTCTTTAATCGAGGGACCGAAGTCGAGGCGATATCCGAATCTCGCACCGTCAACATATTTTCCAAATTCAAATATTCGCTGACCGTAAGCGCGGTAAGCAATTTAGTGAGGGATGCCACCGGCATCTGCCGCGCCGAGTCTTTTTTTAGAAAAACATAGTTACTCTTTAAGTCGGCGGCCAAATAGTTTGTCGCCGATATATCCGGAATATTATATTTATACGAGAAACTATCTTGCTCAAAACCGCTCTCATATACCAAAACCGGCATGCCACGAGAAGATAGTTCATAAACCTGTTTGGCGTCTTCGGTATTTAAACGAATGCATCCGCCGGAATATGTCGAAACAACCTCTGTGCCGTCAGGATAATACGGCCAGCCGTGTATAAAAAAGTTCCCCTGGAAAGACATGCTCCATGGCTGATAAACCTCCCCGAAACTTGAAAAGTGGCTCTTTTCTTTAACGTCAATTCGATAAAGACCCGCAGGGGTCTCCCACCATGAACCTTTTTTTCCGATTGCAAGTATAGGAAACTCCTTTACCGGAACTCCCAGTAAATATACTTTCAAAACCTTGCTTGTCAGATCGGCTTCGATAAAATCAGCCTTACTCTCAACCAGCCCTCGTTCAACTTCTTGAAAAAAATTGCGGTCTTTAAGTTCCGGCCAAGTCCCGAATTTAAAGTCTCCGGCTTCATAATCCCTTTCTCCTTGAAGCGCCGAGCTGTAACTGTAAATTTTATCTCGGAATACAAAAACCCCCGCGACAAAACCGGAAAATAATACAAAAAATAGTATAAGACTTAAATATAAAGGAACCGGTCTTTTTAACATTATTCTTTATTTAAAGCTGACTCTGTGTATGTATTGCTTGCATCCCAAATCATCCAACCAGAATATGTGTAGCTGGTCGTTGAATTCTGTAAACTATCGTAAACGGCTTGGAACTCTTTTCTTATCATTGCCCCGTCATAGGTTGCACCCATATTAAAATCTTGAATCCAAGGACGAAGCTTGCCAAGTTTTTCTTTGGGAATCGCCGGTGTAGAGCTTGATCCTTCAGCGACATACAACCATTTACTAAGCGCCCTATCCAACGAATATTTCATAACTTCATATGGGTGCTCGGCGGGATTTTTAAAGCCAATAAACCCGGAGGCGTAATGAGATGGATAGACCATCGGAGCAATATAATCAAAATTCCTATAAGCGTCTTGAATAACCTGACCGATTCCAAGATCATCATTATTAACCGTAGCTAATCCAAAAAGGTCCGCGGAAATTTTTATGCCGGAAAGTTTTTCCCTTAAATATTCATAAAACTTAGTTATGACTTTTGAACGTGGGGTGACTTCATCCCAATATGGATAGGAGATATTTGAGAGTTTTCCATCGGAAGCAAAACGAATATAATCAAAATTTATCTCGTCAAATCCGCGTGCAGTGGCGTCTTTGGCGATTGAAATTATATAATCCCATGTTCCTGAACCCGCCGGATCCATCCAGGCCAATCCCTTACTATCGGTCCAAACCTTGCCGGTAGTTTTATTCTTCATAGCCCATTCGGATTTATATTTAGCCAGTATCGGATCTTGGAAAACGGTAATTCTACCGATAACGTAAATTCCGGCCTCATGAAATTTTCTCAGCATCTCCCCGGGGTTTGCAATTCTTATCTCCTGGTCTGCTCCGGATTCTTTAATCAACGGAATATCCATGTAGTAAGAAACTAGACCGGAATAATCCTTAATATCGACTACCACAGCATTAAGCTCGGTGCGTTTGATTAAATCTATCGTGCTTTGAACTTTCTTCGTAGAGCCGGCCGACCATCCCGAAAGATAAACAGCCTTAACCTCTTCCGGAGGATTAGATAATTTTTCGCCGGCAACAAATATCGGCACTTTTCCGTTACCGGTATTTGAAATGGATGTAGATGTGGCCGTAGCGGTTGACTCGTCGGTGGACGAGGTGGTAGTCGACTTACTCTCGGATTCTCCGGAGATGGCGCCGGCTCCGGCTAATTCCGCTTTTTCCGGGACAAAAACCGAGGTATTAGAAAGAAATAACGCAACTCCGGCTACCGTTACTATTACCAGAAGAAATAAAGCTTTTCGCATGTTTTATAAATATACTACGTATCCCTGGAATACAGCAAGAACATAATGTAGAATTACAACTGAAATGGCACAAGCACTCTATCGAAAATACCGTCCGAAAGAACTTTCATCGCTACTTGGACACCAAGCCAACGTTGACGTACTAAAAAATGCCGCGAAATTAAATAAAATCGGGCAGGCCTATCTTTTTTATGGACCCCGCGGAACCGGGAAAACCACAACGGCAAGACTGGTTGCCAAACTTTTAAACTGTGAAAAAAGGAAGGCTGATCCAGAATTCCGAAAAGTTGGAGAGCCTTGCAATCAGTGTTCAGCCTGCCTAGAAGTAGACAATAATAATTCCCTGGATGTCGTAGAAATAGATGCGGCTTCTAATCGTGGGATTGATGAAATTAGAAATTTAAAGGAAGGAGCGCGAACCGCTCCGGCGCGTGGCGGATATAAAATTTATATTATTGACGAAGCCCACATGCTGACCGGTGCGGCATTCAACGCGTTACTTAAAACAATAGAAGAACCGCCGGCGCATGCCGTATTTATCCTGGCGACCACCGAATTTGAAAAAGTTCCGGCAACAATAACTTCGCGAACTCAAAGATTTTTATTTAAAAAAATTTCCAAAATTAATATTATTGAAAAAATTTCCCGCATTGCCAAAGAAGAAAAAATCAAGATTGACGATTCAGCCATTGAGGTAATTGCCGCGGCCGCCGATGGATCTCTCCGGGATGCCGAGTCGCTATTGGAGCAAATTAGTTCGTTGTCCGAAAGAATAACCGTAGATCTTGCGGAAGAAGTTGTCGGGAGAGCATCCGCAAAAAAAGTTCAGATGCTTGCCGAGCTACTGCTTAAAGGGAATGCTTCGGATTCTTTACGTTTTATTAAAGATATAGAAGAAGAAGGACTAAATCTCAATCAAGTTGTTAAAGATTTGATTCGCTACCTTGAAAAATCTTTAGCGATATCTTTGAATACTTCACTTGAAGAAAATTTTTCGAGCGAATTAACAACCGAAGAAATTTCTGCAATGAAAAAACTGGTTGTTGTGGCTGACACCAAAAAATTTATAGCAACAATTAAAGGATTGATTCGCGCCTATAGCGAAATGCGCTATAGCCCGTTTGTGTCCGTGCCTCTTAATGTTTTTGTGATTGAGAATTCTTTTTAAACTAGGATTTTTTATCCGACAGTGAATCTGGTACTTATATTTTCTCTCTGAGAAAATATCTGAATTCCGGTGTGCCAGATCTACTACGGGATTTATCTTTTTAGATATTTGCAACGCTTATGTTCAGGAAATCTTTCGATGGCATATCGCAACATCGTTCTCGGCATTTTAAGATGATTTTTCGCCAAAAAATCTTCCTCCGTCGAGAATGACCTCTTCCCAACTTCTCGGAGCATCCAGCCCACTGCCTTATGGATTAGCTCATGTTCGTCATTTAAAAGTATCTCGGAAATTTTTATGGTTTCGGTAAAATTATTTTTGGAAATAAAAAACAATGTGGCGAGAATCGAAATTCTTCTTTCCCAAACATTCTTGGACTTAGCGAGCCTTACCAATTCTTTTTTATCCTTCTTATTTAAATACCCACCAACGATTTTTGGGGCGGAAAGATCAACCAGATCCCAGTTGTTGACTCTCTTAATATTTTTAATATAAAACCTGTAGATTCTTTCCTTCTCAATTTCAGTGCCCGTCACAAAATTCTCAACCAAAATCAAAACTCCCAACAAACGTTCTTCGTGATATTTAGAATCGAGTAATTTCTTGATTTCGCTAAAACTAATTGCCCTAAAGGCCTTGGCGACCTTGCGAATTTCCGGGACCATAACCCCAAGAAATAAATCACCTTCTCCATACTCCCCTTTACCGGTCTTAAAAAACCTGGCGAGTGTTTCCGCTTTACCTCTTTTTATGCAATTATGCAATTCTTTTTTTGCGAGCACTGCGTTCATACGACAAAATTAACCGTTTATGGTTTTTTTTGAGAAATTCGATGGCAATATCATATCAGGTTGCAAAGCTCTTTGCCAGAGGATATCTTTTAGGGATGGCAGTTAAGGGGTTTTGGAAAAAACTTAATAAACCGTTCTTCGCTCTGGCGCCAATGGCAGATGTTACCGATATGGCTATGCGTGAGATGGTTACAAGATACGGTAAGCCGGACATTCTCTGGACTGAATTTGTATCCTGCGACGGATTGCTTTCTAGGGGCAGAGAAAAACTTTTGCCTGATTTATGGTTCTCAGATAATCAACGACCTATAGTCGCTCAGCTTTTTAGTTCGACGCCGGAAAATTTTTATAAATGCGCGAAATTAATAAAAAATATGGGATTCAATGGCTTGGATATAAACATGGGCTGTCCGGATAAATCAATAGAAAAACAAGGCGCCGGGGCGGCCCTTATAAAGAATCCTGGATTGGCACAAAAAATAATACGGGAAGCAAAACGTGGAGCGGGCGGAATGCCGATTTCGGTTAAAACCAGAATAGGATATAGCTCTAACGAACTTAAAACATGGCTTCCGGCGATACTGATGGCTGAGCCTTCGGCGATAACGATTCATGTCCGCACCAGGAAAGAAATGTCAAAAGTACCGGCTCAATGGGAACTCTTCCCGGAAATAATGGAACTTGTAGAAAGGCACACCGACAAAAAAACTCGGCCGTTGATAATCGGGAATGGGGATGTTTTTTCGCTTACCGATGCAAAAGAAAAAGCCGGGAAATATGGTTTAGATGGAATAATGATTGGCAGAGGAATTTTTGGAAAGCCTTGGTTTTTTAGCGGAGAAGACAATCAAACGCCAAAACAAAAAATTAAAATCCTGTCCGAGCATATTAAACTATTCGAACAATTATATTTTTATGACGGTAAAAAGCTAAAAAGATTTGATGTAATGAAAAAACACTTTAAGGCATACTTGAGCGGTTTTGACGGAGCAAAGGAAATACGGACGGAATTAATGAAAGCAAAAACCTGCGAAGAAGCCGCAGATGTCCTAAAGAAAATAGCTACCGGACTATAAACATATATCGCATATCATATATGATATGCGATATATGTTTATCTTTCTTTACTTGTGATTCCTTATCTTCAACGCCATTTCGGCGAGGGACTCTTTCGGAGGATTACTGACAACCGAGTGGACCGATTTACCGCCGTCGTTTTCAAAACGTGGGATTATGTGAATATGCAAGTGGTCGATCACCTGCCCACTTGCTCGCCCGTGATTTATTCCGATTGTGAATGCATCCGGCCGAAATACTTTTTTTAAAATTCCTGTATATCTTTTTACCGCCAGAAATACCCCTCCGACTTCGGTGTCCGGCAAATCCAATAAATTCTCGGAATGCACTTTTGGGATCATCATCGTATGCCCGGGAGCTATCGGATTAATATCCAAAATTCCGAAAGCGTGCTCGTCTTCGTAAACAAATTCGGCTTTAATTTCTTTGTCTCGAATTTTACAGAATAGACAATCCATAGAATTAACTTATGACTGATGACCGATAACTTATCACCAATGCCCTTATTCCTTTAAGTCATTGGCTATAAGTGATTAGTTGTTATTTTAACCTTTTCTTTATTTCTTCCACCATTCGCTCGGTTGGGACACTTTCTTGTAGACTATTTTTAAGGTCACGAATAATAATATTCCCTTCAAAAATTTCTTTTTGCCCAAGAATGAGCGCAATTGCGGCTCCCTCTTTGTCCGCCGCTTTAAGCTGTGCCTTGAGTGAATCCTTGCTCAGGGCTTCGGTTACCGAAATTCCCGCATGTCTCAATTCTTCGATTATTTTAAGAGCTTTCTTTTTTGCCAGATCGCCAACGTGAACTATAAATACTTTTTTAGGAGTCCTCTCCGGCAAACTAACTCCTTGAGACTTCATTGTTTCAACAATACGTTCTACTCCAAATGCGCCACCCACTGCCGGCGTCGCTTTACCTCCAAGCATCTCCATTAAATAGTCATATCTGCCTCCACCGCCCAAAGCCCAAGAGTTCTCGCCTTCCGCATAAAACTCAAAAACTGTTTTGCTGTAATAATCCAAACCGCGAACCAATTGGTTATCCAAAATATAAGGGACACCAAGTTCATCCATGTATTCCAAAACAGATTTAAGATGAGTACTGCAACTGCTACAAAGTTTATCGAAAAAGTTCGGAGCGTCTTCTTTATAAGGCTGACATTTTTCGTTTTTGCAGTCTAAAAGTCTTAGCGGATTGTCTTTGTATCGCTTATTACAATCACCGCAAAGTTTTTTTAGGTTATTTTTATAATAGGCTTGTAATTGACGCTTATATGCCGGGCGACAGACCTTACATCCTATCGAGTTTATTCTTAAAGTTATATTTTTAATACGCAAGTCCTCAAGTAAACGATACATCGCAATTATAACTTGCGCGTCATACATCGGATCGGCGACACCTCCCAAAACCTCCAGTCCAATTTGATGAAACTGCCTGAGACGTCCGGCTTGCGGGTTCTCGTATCGAAACATCGGTCCTTCATACCAAAACTTTTGCATTGGCGCGGCTTTGGAAAGAGAGTGCTCCAAATAGGCGCGACAAATTGAAGCTGTCCCCTCCGGACGAAGCGCAAGGGTGTCACCGCTTTTTGTTTTGACGGTATACATTTCTTTTTGAACAATATCCGTATCTTCTCCTACGGTGCGAGAAAAAAGCACAGCCTGCTCCAATATCGGAGTTTCTATTTTTTGAAAACCGTAAAACTCAGTCACCTTCTCGGTAGCCTTTCTGACCTTATCCCACCAACGACCTTCTTCGGGAAGAATATCGTGCATCCCTTTCGGGGTTTTTAGAATCTCCTCTTTTTTTTCTTTGTTCATTTCTTATGGATATTGTGGAGCTGCAAAAACAGTCAGGCCACTTGGTGGCCAAAGCCGTAATCTGGCAATCCCAATTACATCTTTTTTCGGCACCTTTCCCCAAACTCTAGAGTCATAGCTAAACTGTCGATTATCACCCATCACAAAATATTCGTCGTTGCCGAGCCGAGTATCCGAATCTCCACTTGTCGAAAGACCGGTCGGCAGATATTCTTCGCCTAAGACCAATCCGTCTGCGTGCTCGTTGTTATATATTTTAACAATTCCACCGCTCACAGTCACGCGTTCTCCAGGAAGCCCGATTACTCTTTTAATAAAATACGTGCTTTCCTCTTTCGGATATTTAAAAACTATAACTTCTCCCCTTGCCGGTTCGCGCATTCGATACGTTAATTCGTCGATTAAGACATAATCGCCATTCGAGAAATTTGGAGACATGCTGGAGCCGGAAACCAAAAATGGCTGAATTAAAAAATTTCGGACTATAAAAACTGCGCCTAGGGCGATTATCGCGATTTCTCCTATTTCCAGTATAGAAACGAGTATTTTTTTCATATTTATTATAGATAGTATACAGTGGTCATTAATTCGTAGCAAGGAGGCTCGATAATTGGGTTTTATGGGGTTGCGAGTGGAAAAAGATATTGGAAAAACGCTAAAAGTACCTCCGTCATACTCGCCTCGTCTGAACCTGCCGAAGCTGGCCCCGCAGAATTAAAGGGCTTGCTAGCGGAAGAAGGAAAAAATATGGCTCTTTTTAATGGCCGATTTTTAGTTTATTATTGAATGATATGGAGCAAAAACTGATTATTATTGGTCTTGGGAATCCAGGAAGGGAATACAAAACCACCTACCATAATGCCGGCTGGCTGGCCCTAGGTTACCTAAAAAATGAGCTGGAAGGCGAAGGCTCCATTTTAAAAACCGGAAGAGGCGAGAATTTTGACTATTTTGACCTAATCGATGGCGATAAAAGATATATTTTAGTGTTTCCAAATACGTTTATGAATCTTTCAGGAAAAGCTGTTCGCGAGGCTTTGAAATTTTTTAAAGGAGAGATAAACGACCTTGTAATTATACACGACGACAGCGACTTGCCAATTGGAGAAATAAAAACAGCGCGTGGCGCCGGACCGGCCGGTCACAATGGAGTGTCTTCGATTATCGAATGTTTAAAAACTAAAAACTTTTTAAGGGTAAGAATAGGAATAAGGAATCCGGATGAAGTTGTCCGAAAAAAGGCGGAAGATTTTGTCCTAAAAAAAATAAAAAAAACTGATTTAGAAAAACTTTACTTAGCGTTTGCGGAGTTAAAGTCAAAAGTTAGCGAAAAATCAACGCCCTGAGAGTTTGCCTTGATATTAGACAAAGGCAAAACCACATTAATCAGTACCGGATTGGAATCGAGATCCTTTTTAAAAGCTATAAGCTCATCTTGACTACGCGCTTGTCCGGTTAATTTATATGGCACATTGTTTGCTTGATTATAAATTCGCGTAATCGTAATTTGATTCTTATCGGCGATTTCGGAAATATTCTTTATTACAACTGTCTTCGGCGGGATGGAGTCCAAGGATGAAAGTAATCCGACTAAACGGTTGAAATTTGTTGCCTCGGTTTCAATCAGAGACATTTCTTTAACTTGCTCCGGGCTAGCCAGTCTGGAAAGTTTCTCGGCAAGCGAGGTGTTAATATCATCAAGAACGTAGTTAACCGCGATAACCGATAGCAGTAGAACTAAAAGCGAAGCCGGCAAAAGCGATCTCCAAAAACGTAGAAAGGCTACAACTTGCTCCTGCTGAAACTCGTCCTGAGCGTCGATTCCAAGCAAACTTATTTCGGTGTCATTTCTTCTAGAACTCATTCCCCGCATTGCAGACCCCAAAGAAACAAACCAGTCGGAACTTATCGGAGACTGCGAGTTAATATTTAATTCTTTTGCCGAAATCCCAAAATTTTCCTCGATGGTTTTTTTTATCTGGTCTTGAAAAACCGGAGATAAATAAAGTATTTCCGAAAGCGGATCTTGCCAATGCGAACTATAATAATTTATGACTTGATGAAGATTTCTTATCACTGCGCCGTTAAATGCATCAAAAGTCACCTCCCGATCGTCTCCCTGAATATCTCTCCAGGAATTGAAATAATCAAAATGTAATTCTCCATATCTGGAGATCATAACATCCACACCGCTACTATCCACGCTCAAAATAATATGTGATTTTTCTTTGTCGATGTCGGCAACAGCATCCTTAATTAATCTGACAAGAGAGAGGGCGCGAGATTCCACTGCAACCGGAATAAAGCCAGCTTCTTTGAGAGATGTCGAAAAATCATCAATAATTTTACGGTTTATAAACGCGCTTAAAATTTCTATTCTGAGATTGTCGGCGTCGCGGTGGGCAAACTGCCATCCGGAATACGCAGTTGCAAAGTCCAGTGGAGATATCATCTGGATATTCAGCTGAACAGCCTTATCAAGACTTTCTCCTTCCATGAACGGCAGAGTGAAAACTTGAGTATATATTCCGATGGAGCTAAGTGAAACAACCACGCTAACACGAGATTTACTCATCCTATTACCCATAATTTGTTTATGGAACATCTTAAGTGCCTCTACGAAGTTCTTGCGATCTTTAATCTGTCCCCCGACAACTATGCCCGGAGGAAGCCGAAGCGCAGTGGTTAGCCACTGCACTCCGTCCCAAACGGAAAACCGCAAAAATGAATCGGAAATCTCCAAGCCACCAATAGTAGGCGTTGCCTTTATTACCGAGAGGAGCTTGTTTAATATATTAATTTTCATTTTTACAATTCAAGATTAGTCCATGAGGAAACCGATACTTCTCCATTATTTGGATCTATCGCGACTACCACCTTAATCTTACGCGTAGAAGCGAAAACTGTCGCTGTGGAAATAATCTCCACTTGTTTACTGGGGTCAACCTGGTTAACTGTGACAAAAGCACAATTAGAAAGACAGCCTCCGATGACATAAGGAACTTGATATCCGGTTAAATCCGAAAATGAATCATCGCGGGCAAGTTTCAAAAGCGCGTCTTGCGCTCCGGAAGTGGCATTGGCATAGGCGCGATTTGCGGATTGAAAAGCAAAAGTAGAATTCAAAAAACTGATAGCGATTACCGCTATGGTAACTGAAACCAAAAGCGCAATTCCCCCGATTAAAAATACCAGCGACAACGCGGCTTGGCCACGGCGCGAAGCGCCGGACTTATCACTGATCACTAATGACTCATCACCAAAACAAAACAAACTCATTTTTGAATTGTTTTTGCTTTTTATTGATTGTTTAAAATTATAAGTCATAAGTTATTAGTTGAATTTTGTTGTCTACGGACTCCAATCTATCACCACCTTTCTAATAACCGGAGTGCTTTGTTGCCCTTGGTCGGAAACTAAAGTTATTTTATAGCGGAAATAACGCATATTATTATGTAAAATAAAATTTACTTTGGTCCTTGGCAACCCTTCGTTCGCTTCGTAATTCCCGAAATAATTCCATGGACCGCTGGTAGAATTACTTATTGCAAACTGAAAATACACCGCGGTATTCGTCCCCGGATCACCCTCCCAATAAAAAGAGTTGATTTGCGCTCCGCCACTGACTCCGGTATCGAAAGTTGCCGACTCAATAACTGCGGCTGTTGAAGAAGCAACCCAGGAAGTTAAGACTTTATAATCCGAAGTCCCACAAACTCCAATGTCCGCGCAGTTAAAACTTATCCAACCAATAACATCATTCCAAGCATAACCGCTGAATAGACCGGTATTCGGATTTATTGAAACCTGATATGCCGTACTCCCGGGGCAGTTAGGATCCGCACCCCCTCCTCCACAGAAACTAACCCAGCCGTAGTTATCATTCCAAGCCCAACCGGAGAGATATCCACTGCCGTCGTTAATTACTTTGTAGTTGTCATTTGCTCCGGAGCAAACATTTCCTGCGCGAGTTGTCGCGCAATCAAGTGAGACGTCCCCAATAGAAGAACTTGCGTACCCTGTAAGTTGCACTGGATTAACATTTACATTCAACGTGTTATAAAAATCTAACCAACCGACAACATCGTTCCAGGCCCAGTGTTCGGTAACGTTGGAGCTGATATTAGTCGCCGCACGCGCCATTTTCAAAATATTTAAATCCTTGCCGAATAATAAAAAGGCAATCCCTAAAATTAAGCCCATCGGCAACATATACCATAATTTTTTAATGTTGTTTATCATAATCCTTCAATTCTTATTCCGGTTGATGTCGAATAACTAACTCCGCTTGATGTCGTAAACCAATTGGCCGTGGTCGAAGTATAGGTGCTACTTGCGCCGGCTTGCCAACTAGTCTGAACAAAAGATTTATTTCTATATCTGGTTAAATATGCCGAAAAAGTTTTGAGCTGGCTACCTGGCCAACCATATTCAATTGTAATTCGTTTGGTTGACGGATCCAAAGTTCCCCCTGTCCCTGTAATTATTTTATCAGAATTGTTTTCGTCTCTATAAACATCCGCTACCTGAAAATTCCTGGTAAAAAGATCTGCGCGATAGATTGTATTGATTTCAGCCGGCGCAAGCGCTCGGTTATAAATACGGACATCATCGATTTTTCCTGGAAAGTCATATATAGTATCCGTCCCGATTCTTCCAATTCGTCTAGTTGCCGACCCAAGGTTTGGAGTCGAAGTTGCCGTTAATTTATTTTCTCCATCAATATAAATGTTCGCACTGCCATCTGCTCCCCCGGAAAAAGTCATAGCGACATGAACCCACTTATTTGCAGATGTAACTCCTGACCCGTAATTTATACCGTAAAAACCGCCACCGATTGAGTTTGAAGTGCCGACCTGGGCCGTGGCAATAGTTCCGATGTATGCCGATTGCCCGGCAGCACTATTTCCGATCATAAGCGCAGCGGAGTATTTATTTATTGCAGTGGGGTTTATCCATGCCGACAAAGTAAAAGCACTGCTTCCAAGAATTGTATTGTTGCCGATGTCAATATAATCACCGGCGCCATTGAATAAATAGCAACCGCCTGCCCAGCAACTGCTCGTAGCCGTTGGGTTGCCAGCTTTCGAACCGCTATTCCCGTTGCCTGAAAAATCCATGACCGATGTGCCTAAATTATCATCCAGCTTCCAATATCCAACTAATCCGGAAGTAATCCCATCGGAGATTACCGTTTCCGTTCCGGTGGCTACAGCGAAAGTTGAGGTTGCGGTATTCAAAAAGTATTTCTGGGAGGTTGAAAGAGTATCTATGTTATGCCAATTACTCTCCGCAAAAATTCTGACGTTATCCAATAGTTCCTTAGACGCTGAGGCTGAACCTTGGGTTCTGCTTATGTCCGACAAACTTTTTATTGCCGGAACCAGCGCGGTAACTGCGCCGACAAGCATAATAACCCCGACACCTATAGCTACGAGTATTTCTATCAAAGACTGGCCTGATTTTCTTGGCAGGATCATCTTCCTGATATTATTTTATCACAACAGTTCAATGTTTAGTAGCCGATTACTCCCCCCAACCCTACGCTTATTGTGGTGGAAACATTTGGAGTGTCGGTTAATTGAAGCGAAATAATGGTGGTGGTTGAGGGAGCGCCACTTATCTGCGTAAAAAATATCTCGCGATAAGCTCCGACTGGCAATGTGGAGGTCACGTAGCTGATATTTCTCGGAAGGCGGGTATAGCTTGTTTTTGTTGTGGTGGTATAGGTTGAGCTACTAAACGTTCCAAAAAATGCTCCGCTGGTCGCGTTGTCAATCCTGACCCCCCAGGTTGTGCTATTAACTTGGGACGCGGACTTACTTTGGGCCTCGCGCAGTTGTCCAACGATTTGCTTGGTAATGCCGTCCAATTCGGTCTTTCCTTTTCTGCCTCCGAGACTTAATACGGAAATTAAAATAATAACGACCATTAAGGCAATAACTAAAATCAATTCAACCAGCGTGAATCCGGTTCTTTTGTTTTTCTTAGTTTTAAATATGTTTATACGCATATGCTGGAATTTTTACCCGCGAAGCAAATCGACGTTTTTTAATTTTAGAAAGTGGAAGTAAGCTGATAAATCGGAACGATAATCGAAACAGCGATTAAACCAACCATGCCTCCCATGCCCAGAAGAAGAACTGGCTCCAAAACACTGATTAATATTTTGACGCTGGAATCAATTCTAGAGGTATAGAAATCCGCAAGAGTATCCAACAGCTCTTCCAAGTGACCGGCTTTTTCGGAAATCGCGATTAGGTTTGTAACCACCCTAGGGAATACCGGCTCTCTTCTGAAGGCATCACCAATAGTTATTCCTTTTGCCAACCCTTCATCGGCTATGCGATACAAAGAGTCTCTGAAACGCTTGTTCACAACTACGTCTGCGGTAATATGTGTGGCTTGGATAATCGGCAAACCGGCTTTCATCAGCGAACTGAAGGTAGAAGCAAAACGTTGTATGGCAATATCCCTGTATAGATTTCTGACGACCGGTAGATTGGAAAGAAAATTATCCATAATTTGACGCCCGACTTGTGTTTTAAAGAAAAATATCCAAAAAGCTAAAGCGAAAATAAAAACCCCTATGCCCAGTGAAATAATATTGGTGTTAATAAAGTCTCCTACCGCAAAAACTATTTTGGAGAATCCGGGAACTTTAATACCTCCTTCTCGGAAAACCGCGGAGATTTTTGGAATCGCAAAAGTTGAAAGAAAAACAAACACGGAGACCGAAGCCACTAAAATAATTATCGGATAGATTAAAGCTCCGCGAACTCTACTTTGAAGTTCACCGTCCCGCTGGAGAGAGATACTAAGATCCTCGAAGGTTTGTTGTAGATTACCGGAGGCTTCCGCCGCTTTAACCATATTTACAAAAACCGGTGAAAAATACTTGGGATACCTGGAAAAAACCTGATTGAATGCCTGTCCGCGCATCAAATTTTCGCGCACCTCAATAAGTAAAGAGCGCATAACCGGTTTTTCAAAATCGGCGATTAAAATATTAATTGCCGAAAGGAGGTCAGTACCAACTTTTAACATCAAAGATAAATATTTGGTTAAAAATATCTTATCGGTCAGATTTATACTCCCTTTAAATATAATTATTCCGGAAGCGTCCTTTAGTGATTGAATATTTATCGGACGCAGTCCCTTGGTCGAAAGATTTTTTAATACACCATCAAGATTTTGGGCGTCGATATCGGATTCATACAATTTTCCGGCCGCGTCGGATGCGACGTAATGGTATAACATGCTAGTTTTTAATTTTAGCTATCTTAAATACCCGAGCACATGTAATTTTTATTTGAGACTTGTTTTTAAATTTGTTGCTTGTCCTCATTTTCTTTATTTCCGTCAGACCGAGCGAACGTCTCGGTAGATTCGATTACAAAACTATTCTCGGATAACTCTCAAAACTTCTTCGATTGTGGTCATCCCCAGCTCGGCTTTTCTTAATCCGTCCTCGAACATAGTCGTCATCCCCTCTTCTTCGGCCTTGGCGCGAAGCGCGTCCAGATCAAACTGTGGAGACACAAGTATTTTTCGAATATTCTCGGTTACCTCAAAAACTTCATAAATACCAAGTCGTCCCCGATATCCGGTGTTATTACAAATATTACATCCCTTGCCTTTATATAATAACTTAGGAAGCGTATATCCGCGAACTCGAATATTCAGCTCCTCTACCTGTTTTTTTACAATGGCCTTAGTGTCTTCATCCGGCTCGTAGGAATAAATACAATTTTTACAGGCTTGACGCACAAGACGCTGGGCAATAACCAAGTTCAAAACCGAACCTACTAAAAATGGCGGGACATCCAAATCAAAAAGACGTGGGATAGTCGTTGGGGCATCGTTGGTGTGAATAGAAGAAAGCAATAAGTGACCGGTTAAGGCAGACTGAACCGCAATGTTTGCGGTTTCTTTATCGCGGATTTCCCCGACCATAATAATGTTCGGATCTTGTCGCAAAATCGCACGCAAACCGGAAGCAAAAGTAACCCCGGCGCGCGCATTTACCTGCGCTTGATTAACATAACGCATGTTATATTCGATTGGATCCTCAATTGTAACGATATTTACGTTTGGCTTATTCAAAATATTCATAAGCGCGTACAATGTTGTAGTTTTACCGGCACCGGTAGGACCGGCCGCCAGAATCATTCCGTAAGTTTTTTTCAAATTATCCCGAATTGTTTTAGCGGCTTCCGGCAAAAACCCCAGCTCCTCAAGAGATAGCGGTTTCTGGGAAGCTTCGAGCAAGCGCATAACCATTTTTTCGCCATAGAAAGTCGGCAGAATAGAAACACGAACATCCACCATTTGATTCGCGGCAGAATGTCTAAAACGACCGTCTTGCGGTTCGTAGTGCTCGTCGAGCTTAAGTCCGGATAAAATTTTAATACGGGCAACAATCGCGGTGTGCACTAATTTAGGGATACGCATTATCTCGTAAAGGATTCCGTCAATGCGATAACGCACAATGGTCACGTCCTCCATTATCTCAATGTGCACATCCGAGGCGCGCAGGGATACCGCGTAGGACATGATGTTATCCACAACCGCGACAATTGGAAGTTCGGCCTCTTCCTTCTGCCCGCCTTTAGTTTGGGCGCGGATAGAATCTTGAATATTTTTTTCGATAATTGCCTTGAAGTCGCTGGTCATCTGCGAACCGTAAACAGTATAGCCGCGATTCAAATCCTGCTGATCGGCCAGAAATACCGAAATTTTAGTTCCAAGGTGTTGAGATAAATATGTAATTGTGGAAAGATCACTCGGGTCGGCCATGGCGACGTTCAAAGAACCATCCGCGCCTCTACTAAAAACCAAAATCTCCCTCTGTCGAGAGACTTCTTCCGGAATCAGTTTAACAACTTCCGGGTCGATTGGGGTTGTATTGAAATTGACAATCTCAACGCCCAAAAAATCAGCGATGAGTCGATTTAAATAATTTTTATCGGCAACGTGTTCGGACACCAGGATGTCCAATAAACTTTGATTTTTTAAACCGGCCTCTTGTTCGAGCGCATCAAACTTTTCCGGAGTTATTAACCCTTCCGTTAAAAGTTTCCCTTTCAATTGATTTGCCGGTATTGGAAGTCCCATCTATAACCAGTATAACAAATTTTAACAAAAAGTAAGCAATGACTTATCACCAATGCGAGCCACTTATCACTAATAACTAATGACTAATAACCTAACCCAAAAATTCCTGTTTTTACCGGTTAAATTTTAAGTTATAAGTGATTAGTAATAAGTCATAAGTTTTCCCATAAAAAAATCCCCTCCAGATTGGAAGGAATTTTTTTGTTTTTATCTCTTAAACTAGAGAGAAAGTGTCGTTCCGGTTTCATACCAACCATTGTTGTTGCCTCCGTCAGAAGTCAATAACTCAGATCCGCCAGTAGTACTATATTTAGTACTTTCCATTTTCGCATCAATCTCAAACAACTGATTACTTGATGTACCTACCCCGTAAGTATAATAGAACGCGGAAGTATTCACAGGATCAACCGGAAGCTGTCCGATAGGTGCTCCAGAGCTAATCGCACTGAAATTCACTGGAATCCAACCGGTTCCATTAATGTTTCTAACCCCGGCGTAAGTTGTTGTTCCATTAGTGGTACTAGTAGGAAATGCTCCGCCACAACCTACAGTTGCAGTAGTAGCAACGTATGAATAATAACAAGTTCCAGCTGCTCCGAGTGATGTTGGGGTAACATTCACATCAGCCATAAACAACGAAATTGCGCTCTTTAAAGTTGAAAGGTCGGAAGTTCGGTTAGAATCACGAGCCTGTTTCAAAAGCTCTGCAGGATTCAAGGTCAAGATGACAACTACCGACAAAATGGCGACCAGTGCCAAGACAACCAAAAGCTCAATAAGCGTAAATCCTTTTTCTGATTTGTTCATTTAGATTTTAATTTTGAAACGACCTTTCATATGGATTAATTATAGCAGATAAATTGTATACCACAAAAGGGCTGTGGATTACTTTGAAAAGGCTTCGAATTCTTTGGGGAGCGGACTGATAATTTTCAATTTTTTCCCGGAGCTTATCGAAAATTGAACCTCGGCGGAATGGAGCATCAGCCTCTTAAATTCATCTCCTCTTTTCAGTCCATAAATTTCGTCCCCGCAAATTGGTAACCCCAAAGCCTTGAAATGGACTCGAAGCTGGTGAGTGCGACCGGTTTTTGGATTAGCTTTAATCAGTGAATAAGTCTTACCGGCCTTAATTTTTGTTTTGATTAGCTCGTAATAAGTCTCGGCCGGTTTTACCATCTTACCGCCGCGGGTGGTTCGCCGAATACTCCCGGAGCGAATCCCGATGGGCAAATTGATTATTCCCCTGTTCTCTTTCGGCGCGCCGTGAACAACCGCGAAATATGTTTTCAGAACTTTATGCTCCTGAAAAAGTTTTTTGAGATAATCAAAATATTTTTGATTTTTGGGAATTAAAACCAAACCGGAAGTGTCCCGGTCCAGTCGGTGGACAATACCGGCGCGAAGCTCGGTATCTTCTCCGACCTGTTTAATTTCCGGATATCGCTCTACAACCCAATCCATCAGCGACGGACCGCTTTGATCTTTGCCATGGACAGTGGGGTGAGTAATCATTCCGGCAGGTTTATCTATCGCCAGAAAATTTTTGTCTTCGTAAATTATTTTAGGAACTAAAGTTTTTTTCACTTAGTGGGCATGGAAGGAATCGGACCTTCGACCTCTGTCTTATCAGGACAGCGTTCTACCACTGAACTACATGCCCGTATTATTCTTGTTACCTTTTTCGACATTCGCCCGGCTTGCCGGTGTGTTTACACTGAGCGAGTGGAACGAGTCGAAGTGCGCCCTGCAGGGATTGAACCTGCGACCTTTTCAATGTCAATGAAACGCTCTACCACTGAGCTAAGAGCGCGAATATCAATATGCATGATATGTGGATACCTCGGATACCTAAAAACTTTACTTATTTATGAGCAAAAAATCAAGGTGGCTCGGTTATTAGTCTTGAGGGGTCGTGTCGATTTTTTCCCTGCCTGCCGGCAGGCAGGCTGCGAAAAATCTAACTGTCTTCAAAACCTTTTACCCGCCATAGGCGGGACCGAGCTAAAAGGTTTCTCAGACACCCCTCAAGGCTAATAATCTCGCCAGTGGCAAGAGAAGACCGATTACGCGAAGGAATGACAAAGACTATACGTCAAAATACCCCTGCAATAAATATTTGCGGGAGTATTCTTCCAGTCCGGGCCTTCCAAAATATTCGATAAAAATTTTATTCCAAAACGCTTCTTCTTGGTGATAAGAATATTTAACCATCTCTTTTTGTTTAACAAAGGACATTATCGTATCGATAATATTAAAACTGACTAAAACTTCTACTCCGCTTTCATCTTTAAAATAGTCGCCTACCCAGTTTAGACCATTCCAAAACTTCAAATCCTCGGCGAAGCCATCCATAAGTTCTCCGACTTTATAAAGATTTTCTTCCGCCTTCATCCAATGGATTGCTTCCGGATTAATATGCGGAACAAAGAGACGCCAGTCATTCACATCTTCTTTAGAGAGATATCTCTGAACTATTAACCAACGAGATTTTTCCAGATCTCCGTATCGGTTCTCGGTAACATCTCCGCGAAGAAGAGAAATTAAATTGCTGTTAAACCTTCCGTCATATCCGCTAATACCTTTAATTATCGAGGAATAGAATGGAATCTCATAGAGATAGTGCATTATCATAACAAACATTCTGAGAATTTCTCCGGAAACCCCAAGAAGAGCCGGAATCAGAAAAATAACTCCAAGTTCTTTCAGGTGGCTTACGTTGTGCTTCTTTTTTTCCACAAACTTTTTGGAAACAACGTCCCATTTTTCACTTAACGCAATTATTTTTATCTCGCGTTCTTCGAAGTCTTCCGGCTTCAAATTTTCATATTGTTTAAAAAATACCGCGTTTAGCCATTCCGACCCCTCCACAAAACGAAGCGCGCTGAAAATTTCAAAAATGTCTTCTTTTAGAACCATCTCTTTCACCGAAGTATAACCCAAAAACTTCATAATATTTTCCGGTGGAATATTAACAATCAGCTCGCGAGCCTTGTCCGGCTTCAAGAAATATCCCTTAGGCGGATTAACTGCTTTTCTGGCAATTTCTCCGATATTTTGACAGTCATTCGGACTTTCACAGTTGGGATTGCCGAGACTGTTATAGATTTTGAAGTCATCCGATTCAATCTTCGAAATGAGCCCGTCATAAATGTCGTTGGAAGAAGCGTCCTTACCAACTCCCAGGGCAAGTAATCTGTCGGCTATCAATTGATTATTCTCTTCGATAATCTTCTCCAGAACATTCTGTTTCCCGGTTAAAGCGGATAGATAATTACAAGTTTTTTCGAGAGTGTGCATATCTGTCCTTAAAAGTCTGGCAATTCTTTCTGTGGATTTATCCATTGTTATAATTTTTTTGATTCGATTTTAATATTCTTCCAACGTCTTTCTTTCTCGAACTCGCTCTTCGTAAGAATCCCCTCTTGCGCGCCGACGTGCTCCACAACCGAAGTGGCATTTGCCGAAGCGAGGCGAATAGCATATTCAATTGCCTGAGGTGGGAAAGTTTTATTCGGGAGCTTATTTTTATTTTCATAACCGGCAAGTCCGGCTATAAACGCGCTTCCGAAAGCATCTCCGGCGCCGGTCCGATCAGCAATTCTTTTTTCTTTAAACGTTCCGGCCTTGTAAATGACTTCTCCATCGGAAATTAAAATCCCTTTTGGCCCATCGGTCATAACCGCAATCCCGTCGACAAGCTCGTCCAAACGGCGGAATATCTTCCCTTCCTGCTCGTATGGAATTCCGGTTAAAAGCGCCGCCTCTTCGCGATTTAATATGACCGCATCCAAACGGCTAAGTATCGGCTTTAACTGTTTTGGACCCATTTCGATATAAAATTTGGACGGATTCATGGCAATTTTCGCGCCCTGACTTTTAAGGTGAGCAACCATTAAAGAAATCGTTTGAAAAGATATTTTACTTGGGACAATATAGGCCCAACGCGCTGAAAGTTTTTTAAATGGGATTTCGCTTTTTGGCCAATCCTCTCCGGCTCCTCGATAAGTCAGGATAGTCCGCTCTCCTCCGGAAGATAGCATAACCACCGAAAAAGCCGTGCCCTTATCTTTGGAGTAAATTGGAACGGTTTTTACCTTTTCTTTTTTTAATGTGTTGATAATTGATCCGCCGTTTTCATCCTCCCCTAAACGTAAAAGCGCGCCGGTTTGCCATCCCTGTCGCGCGAAAGTTACTGCGGCATTCGCCGCTCCCCCACCGACGCAAAATTTTGGCTCACCGATATCGACTTTTCCGCCGAAAGCAAAACATTGCGCCTCGCCGGTAACAAACCCGAGCTTCTCCAGATGCTCCGGATCTTTAATGACCTTAAAAAGCTGACTTTTAATAAAAATGTCTCTGGCTCCGGTTCCAATTGATAAGAAGTCCAACATGTCTTGAATTATAGCAGAAAACTTTTATATAAAAAATCTACCTGCCTTGCATTAGCTGTCTGGCATATTGCTGGATTATCTCCGAGTTCTCTATCCTACCGAGTAAGCCCTGCAACTCAGCAAAGGCCTGCTTTTTGTCGTCTTCCGGCAGATTTAGCGCGTTCCTGAATGGTCCGACATAATTTAGGGCAAATTTTTTAATAATTTCTTTGTTTTGAACATCATCTTTAACATAAATTACGGATAGGTCGTCCCAGTACACAAGACGCCACCTGTCATTCTCCAAATCGCGAATCAGCGGAAGCAACTTCTCCGGATTGCGTCTATAGGATATGAAAAAATACTGCAACTTATATTTATCGTAGACCAGCTCCCGCCAATTTTCTCCTCCACCAAGAATACTTAGATATTCATCCAGCTTATCTTGACTGTAGACTTCGGAACGCCCATCTATAAATATCTTTTCGCTCGGGTATAAATTCCAAATTAAAAACCCGCCGTCATTATACAGATTGAAAATAGGACCTTTTAAATTCTCGCGCTTAATAAATTCAGCTCCGCCTATCGGAACGCTGAGACGGTTGTAATATTCTTTTGGGAAAGAAAAGAACTTGGGAGTGCTAAAAAGCAATAAAACGATTCCGAGGAGTATTCCGAAGTCTTTAGAATTAATTCTATTTTCAATTCTCACAAAAACAAATCTATGAACCGCTTCCAGCACAAAAGGAATTAAAGCTACCGGCCAAAATCCGATGTGGCGAATGGATATGAACGGCAAAACCGAAATGCCCAAGATTAAGCTGACCAGGATAAAATCTCTATTCTCTCGTTTGGATAAATACCAATAGATTCCTAAAAGTCCGAAAATGACCATCTGAGCGAGATAGATGACGGTTTCATTCAGATACAAATAGTCTAAAATCGAATACCACTCCATTACTCCCAATTTTTCTATTGCCGGTAAGATAACGTAGCTGTAAGTGAATATTTTATAACTACTTGGATTTAGCAGGGCAATAAATGGCAAGGAGATAAATAAAAAGGATAAATTTCTAAGTTTTAATTTATCCAGGGCCGACTGAAGTTTAAAATGGTGATTCAAGATGCCTCCAAAGAGATAAGCAAAGACTATCGCTAAGCCTAGGATAAACCCGGCATGCATATTCGCCCAAATAAGGGTAATTAAGGCAATCAAAATAAGGTTTATTTTTCGTCCGTCGATCCTGAACCTTTCCAATAAATATACGAAAAGAGCCGTGAATAAATATGAAAATATTTGCGGTCTACCGATCCATAATTCAAAAGTTAAGGCATTTAAAATTAATATTCCCAGAAGAGATATATAGAAATTGACTCCCCTGATTCTACATATTAAATAAATAATAAAACTGGTTAGCGCTCCGAGTAGCGCCACGAAAGAAATCACACCCCAGAATCCGGCGACCTTATAGGAAATAAATAAAATCGCCTCAGACAGCCATTCGTGAGCAACCCACTCCGCGCCATTCGCGACAAATGAGAATGGGTCGGAATTTGGTATTGACGCTGTCTCCAGAACTACCTGCCCGGCTTTCAGATGATAAAAAGAATCGGGCTCTTTAAAAGCATTAAAGCAATATACAAATACTACCGATAAAAATAGCCCCAGAAATATTTTTTTGGTGATTGACAGCTCTTTGATCATCTAATTGGAATTGTGCCGGTAGGCGCAGTCGAAGTTGAGGAATTAATTATGCTACTTGAGCTTATAGATTCATTTATATTAACGTTGATTTTATCGGAGAGCTCCTTGAGAACTTCCGGCAAGTTCTTAAAATTACTGGGCTCGGGAATTGTTAAAACTGTATTAGTGTCGCTGAAAATATGATCAATTTTTATAGAATCGGTAAACTCGCCTGCCCCTCGGCCTTCAAGTAAAATCGTAAATTTTGCGGGCAGATAGCTTCCCTTATATATCCACAGCTCCAAAGTGCTGGTGGCTATATTCGGATAGCTACTTTCGGTTGCCTCTTTAGCTGTTTCAATTTCTTCAAGTGTCAGATTGCCTATATTCCCAATAAATTCTTCGGCTTTTACTTGATCGATTTCGAAAAGATAATGATATGTTGAGATATTGTTAATTGCTTCCGAAGAAAGTTCTTTAACAAACTTAACCGGAGGATTTTGCATCCCCTCTTTAAACCTATCCCCGACACCTTCGGTTCTTTCTATATTCGAGGCGATATCAAACGGATCATCTCCTTCGTATTCTCCAGGATCTATTCCGGCTTTAATCCAAACTCCGTTAAGACCGGATAAATCCATAAACGGAAATTTGCTGAAATCCCATGAGCGTAGATAAATATTTTTATTCGTGGACACAAAGCTTAAACCGATCGGGCTAAATTTGGCGAAATCCTGTGAGGAAATCGTAAAATCGCCGGAAGTTCTTGGTCCGGTTGAAGTAGAAAAGTCAAAACTCCCTTTAAAATCTGCATTTAATTTAATCTGTTTCGTCGCCTCTACACTAATTAAAGCAGTAATCTTAACCGTATTTCTAAACGAGAAAATTGTGGACACAACCAAATTAAATTTCTTAAGCACATTAGCCGGAAGATTCTGAACATAATTATAATACGCGAATCCACCACCGGAACCGGCCAGCAATAAAGCAACGAAGGCGACGACCAGCAACATTTTTTTGTTTTTTTGCTTTGTCTGCTCTGTCTGCTCTTCTTTTTTAGCGACTTCCTCGGCGGAAGGGACTAATGGCTGATTTCCAAACTGGATATTGGTAGTCGGAGTAAAATAATTTTCGGACTCGTTAGCTTTAACGCCTACAACTTGCTGATAAATCGCCTCGACCTCTGCCCGACTGTGGCCTAAATTTAATAAAGTGGTCTTAATAACATTGTCCGAAATACCGTCTTCGCGGGATTTCAAGATATATTCTTTAACATTAAAATCCATTTTATTTTCGTTTAAGGGCGCGCTTAACCGCGGAAACAATATCTACCGGAGCCATTTTATACTTTTTAATGAGCTCAGCCGGTTCACCGGATTCTCCGAAAGTGTCTTGCATGCCGATAAATTCCATCGGAACCGGATTGGTTTTTGCCAAAAGCTCGGCGACCGCGCCACCCAAACCACCTAATACCTGATGCTCTTCCACGGTTACAACTGCGCCGATTTTATCCGCAAGTTGAGCGATTTTTTTATCCAACGGTTTAATCGTGTGACAATTCAAAACCATTACTCCTATTTTTTCTTTTTCTAAAATCTTAGCGGCAAGAAGCGCGTTGTGAAGTATCGGACCGGCGCCGATTATTAAAACTTCCGGTTTTTTGGATTCCCAAAATACTTCGGCCTTACCCGGAATGAACGGGGTATCCTCAGTGGTCATTATCGGAGTCTTTTCACGAGCGAATCGCAAATACACCGGCCCCCAAATTTTGGCGGAAGCGACGGTCGCTTTGCGCGCCTCAATGGAATCGCACGGCACGATAACTTTCATATTCGCCATTACGCGCATAGTCGCAATGTCCTCTATCGCCTGATGAGTCGCGCCGTCCGGACCGACGGAAATTCCGGCGTGATGCCCGGCGATTTTAACATTAGAATCGTTATACGAAATAGTTGTTCGAATTTGTTCCCAGTTTCTGCCTGGAGAAAACGTAGCATAGGAAGAAATAAACGGAATTTTTCCGGAGATACCCAAACCGGAAGCAATGGTCGCCATATTTTGTTCGGCAATGCCAACTTCAAAAAACCTATCCGGAAACTTCTTCGCAAATTCCGCGGTGCGAGTGGAGTCGGAAAGGTCCGCGGTTAAAACAACTACGTTTTTATCCTCTTCGCCGGCCAAAATTATTCCGTCTCCGTAACCGTCCCGGGTTGGTTTTTGGAGAACATCTTCATCGAATATCTTACTATTTAAGTTGGTTTCTTTTTTTAGCATTTTATAGTTTCTGGTTGCTCGCTATGAACATGATTGACTTATATATTGGAAATATAGATACAAGAATGGCGATTATTGCAAAACAAATACCTCCTATTCCAAATCGCTTAGCCCAACCGACTTCCGTCTTCAAACTTTTACGCCCAAAAACAAAAGCTAGCAATGCAAATAGCACTAAAATTATCGGAGAAATATAAACCATTGAAAAGATTAGCCAGTGAGGAGCCCCGCCGTCCCAATACATGGCAAACCTAACAAAATTTGCAATATATATCACGAGACCACTAAAACTAAAAGCGAACGACAAAAACCCAAAATTTGTGTTGGGGGGAAACTCGGAGCTGATTGTTTTTATTTCATCCATTTTAAATTTAATTTTTAGTCGTGTTCGCTTTTAATTTTGCCCTCGAGAGTTCTAAGCTCATTTAATGCTATTTTCGCCTCCTCCGGCTTTGGTGGTTTGCCGTGCCAAAGAAAATCTCCCTCCATAAAACTGACGCCCTTTCCCGGAATTGTGTGGCAGATAATCATGGTCGGTTTTTCAACAATCGCGCGCGCTTCGGCAATCGCAAAAATTATTTGTTCAAAGTTATGCCCGTCAACTTGCAAGACATTCCAGTTGAAAGATTCATATTTCTTGGCAATCGGTTCAAGTGGCATGACGTTTTCAGTGAGTCCGTCTATCTGGATATTGTTTCTATCCATTATTGCAATCACATTATGAAGTTTGTGCTTGCCGGCGAACATTACTGCCTCCCAGATGTTGCCCTCCTGCTGTTCCCCATCGGACATCACGCAATAAATTTTATGTCGTTCGTGATTCAGCTTTGCGGCTAGCCCCATACCAATAGCCTGCGAAAGACCGGAGCCTAGGGGCCCTGAAGTTGTTTCCACTCCCGGAAGTGATCCGCGATGTGGATGTCCTTGAAGACGTGAGCCGAATTTTCTTAAAGTTTTAAGTTCGGATACCGGGAAATAACCGGCATGCGCAAGCGTGGCGTAAAGAACCGGCGCAATATGGCCACAGGAAAGAACAACTCGGTCGCGCTCTGGCCAATTTGGTTTCTTCGGATCGTGATTTAAAGCGTGAAAATATAAAGCCGTAAAAACATCCGCCATCCCAAGTGGACCGGCGCTGTGACCGGAACCGGCAGAGACAAGCATCTTAATAATATCCTCGCGGATTTTAATCGCCTTCTCTTCTAGGAGTTTAATTTTATAATCGTGTAAAGAATCCATCTCGAGTTATTATACCATATTTTATAAATTATTGCATAAAAAGACAGACTATTCGCCTGCCAGCGAATAGTCTGTCTTAAAATATGGTCTATAGAATATTCCCGAATATTGTATTTATCGATGATTCCAGCAGGCTGGCGGTTTAAGCTGAATTATTTATTACTGCTGTATGGGAGGAAGTATGGTCCTAAGAGGGATTATCTTAAGAGTATATTTACCGGATTCGCAAACATCCGTACCGGAGTAACAAACTTTGAAATAATATTCGCCGTCCGGTATTGAGGCTGTGCTAACAGCCGCTGAGACTATATTCCCAACAGTCCAAGAATATGTCTGATCTTTAATTGTTTTCGGAGCTATCCCGGAAGCAATATTATACGAGGCAAAATTAGTCATACCACCGGCGGAGGTAAGCTTCAAGTCAACATTCCTCGAAGCATTACTTTGCGTCCAAGAAAGATTTACCATCGACCCTCTGAGCAATTCTATCGTTGCCTGAGGATAGGTTACCTGAATTGTATCTAATGGTGTCGGAATAGATGTAGATGTGGATCCCACTCTGACACTTAAAGTTGTAGCGACACTCTCACCGCTTGTATTCATTACCATAAACTTTGGTAAATAGTAACCGTCATTGCTATAGGTATGCGTGAATGTTGCGGTTTGTTGATATTGAGCGCTTGCGGTTGCGCAGGCACCTCCGGAAGCGCATGGCACGCTTGATTCATCACCCCACACGACAGAATAATATAGATTTCCATTATTAGGATCTGAGGCGCTAACCGTCCAAGTTCCCTGCTGACCGACTGCCAATGTTGTCGGACCGGAAACTCCGGAAACGATTGGCAATCCTATATTCGAAATAGAAGTAATCTTGAAATATGAATCGCTTGAGTCGCAGACATCTGAACCGGCGATACAAACTTGCACTAAATATGCTCCGGCTGGCGCGTATTGGCTGTCATCCCAAATCCTACCCGCTTCCCAATTATAAGAACTGCCAGAAACATTTTTCGCAATTGTATATGGCAAACGAGTTAAAGACATAGGGCAAATATTTCCGGTACACGGAGTGGCATATGCGACTAACTTTATGTCATATGACTTCGGAGCAGGGCTCACGCAATCAGCTCCGGCTGGGCACTGTGGAACGATTGAGATATCTTGCCACTTGATTGTCTGCGTTGTTCCCTTAACCCAAGTCTCTCCGCCATTCGGCGAAACAACGGTTAAAGATTTATATATTGGACAGCTTGCGAATTCGCACCTTGGTCCGGTGCGGCTGACGTAAGTTCCGTCCGAGCATTGTTTTGCATCCATGGTACATGCGATTGGAGGCATCACATTGGCGCAGCCATAAAGCTTATTAAGTTTTGCTCTGGTTCCGACGCCTACAAAACCGGTTCCGTATTTAAGTCCGATTGGAGTTAATATTTCGCTAGCGTATTTCTGTTGAAAACCGGTTACGGCCGAAGCAATCTGCTCATCGAAATTTAGTTCGCTTCGCCCATCCTGAAACATTTCGTTTTGATTCAAAAAATTTTCTTTAACAAGCGCTCTGACCAATTCAGAAACCTCAGAACTCTGATCTCCCGCCCTTATGTTTGTATTAAAATTATGACACCAAGATACACTCCCACCACCCTGTTCACCTATTCTTGCCTGCAAAACCTTTATTTGAGCCATAAGTGAGGTAATCTGCGCTTGCAAATCGGCCATACTATCCGCTTTTGCGACACCGCCGACTAAAAGCATTCCAACAAAGAACACGCCTAAAACTTTTTTTATAAACGACATATTTAACCTTATATTTTCACCCGGACTGGGGGTTATTATTATTGATATTATTATACCATAAAACAATAAAAAATACTGTATGTCAGACAAGGCTAGTTTAAAAATGAGGTTGCTGACTAAAGTGAGACTAGCTCTTGATACGCACCCTGCAGATTACTACTTTCAAAGATATAGGAGGCGGCGATGAGAATATTTGCGCCGGCTTTTTTAGCCAATGCTCCTGTATCTTTATTCACTCCCCCGTCGACCTCTATAGTTGCTTGCGGATACATTTTCTTTAGCGCGGAGATTTTTTCGAGATTGAGCGGTAAAAAATTTTGTCCGGCAAGGCCAGGATGGACACATAACACTAAAAACGATAAAAATCGCGACTCGATATCCGGATTAGAATCGACTCTAGTTTCCGGATTAAACGCCAAAATCGGCTCAGCTTTGTATTGCTTGACCAAGGCAATAATTCTGTCGGCTAAATCTAAATCTAAAACTTCCAGGTGAACTATTATCCTCTTTGCGCCAACCAGCAACCATTCGCGTGCCGCCTCAAGTGGCTCTTCGACCATTAAGTGAACTTCCAAGTTCAGATTTTTACCGAACCTTCGCCACTCCTCCGGTGAATTCCATGTTTTATTGTATGTGAATCTTCCATCGGCGATATCTAAATGAACCCAGCCGTCCAAAATTTCGGCAGTTTTAACTTTTGCTTCTACGCACTCGGTATCATTTAAATGACAATTGATTGCCGGAATTACCTCCATGCATTTAGTTTACCACGGTAAATATAAATACTACTTGTGGAAATAAAAAAACGCCTGCTTGGCGAATGAATAAAAGAATACCCCCATTGACGTAGGGGGTAAACGGCATGTACACATGCTTGCGTCTGAAGCACCGATATTTTATACCGTCGGCGCGAGCGGCGAAGATGAAAGCGTCATGCTTTCCTTCTGTTCAACCATTTGCCCCTGGTCGAACTGTTGGGGTCCTCGATTCCAGCTGACTTAGGCGTTTCCGCCACACCAGCCGGTGGAAGGGTTGTGCGCATGCAGGGACTGACCCGCAAGGCAAATCTTTAAGGTTAGAGTCGCGACCGGTTCATGAACCAAATGTATGCGACTCCAGTCAACCTCTCAAGCAATTAGGCCTGCTTGACGGCCTCAGTCAATCGAGTCATTACCACGCCTTGCCCCCGCTACTTGCGAAGGACTTCCCAAGTAGAGTTTCGAGCTCTTCTCGGGCTTGACCCCGTGCCCTCCGTTTCGTTTGGAAGGCGCTACGATCATCCGACTCTCGGCGTCCAATCCCTAATTGAGGATGGAGCCGTTCGATTGAGCCGGAGCTTGCGGACTTTGACTGGTTGCTTTATCTACCTTTTAAAGTGCTTATGCTTTGTGGGCATCACCCCTTTCTTTGAGGATATTAGTATTATAGCACATACATTTTATTTGTCAATAGTAGTAAAAAGCCCCCATTTCTGGGGGCCGGGGCGGTTGCGAGCTTTAGCCTCTTAAGGCCGTGGAATATCCACCAAGGGTGTCTCTCGGGACCATTCGCCTTTCCAGAAGAAAGGGATACGTCGCGGAGGGACAAACCTCATGGTTTCAAACTCCTGTTGCTCGCGTTAAGGCCAGCTTTGGGCTGGTCTGGGGGGCATCGCTCTGACCTCCTCGCCGGTCGACGAGGAGAGGGCCCCTGGTATGTGGTGTACCGAACAGCCGGCTAGGCTGCTAATGGCGTCGGTACCAGCGCCGAACGTTTCTTCAAAGTGCTATCCTTGCAGCTTTTGCATCTAGATGGAGAGCTGCACCCACCGGAACCAGCGTGACGACTCCCTCGGGGAGGGCATGTCGGCGGCCCCGCCGCGAGCGGAGACTTCAGTCACCCTGGCTGAGTTCGAGTTCGCGGATGATGTACCGAATGTTTTACGCCGTCGCTACCAGCGGCGAACCTAACCGAATTTTCTCACGCTTACCTTTCACTCGGCGAGTTTTTCCTGGCACTGACTTTGTCCGAGGACTAGCCAGCCCAGCGTCAAGCAGGTTCGAACCATTGTGGAAGTAAACTTCCCTACCCGGTTCGGCCAGGAGTATTTTGGCCCTCCTAGCTGGCCCCAGTCATTCGAGTCATTATCCCTCCGTTTTTTCCGGGGTGACACGCGTCGAATTTTTGGTTGTGTCACAGCTGCTGAAGCTGCAACGTTTCTTCGAGGTCTTAGGTCGTCGATGACCTCAGCCGACCTCCCAGGTAATTGCGGCCTACCTGACAGCCCCAGTTATCTCGGGCATAGCCCCTCCTCTGGCACGATTAGTACTTCGAGTGGGTCGTGGCCTGATAGACTGACTTTTCCCTTCTTTTCAAAATTCTACTTCGCTATGAGTTACCTCCTTAAGCGAAAGTGAGGATATTATACCATGTATAACCAATCTGTCAACTCCTGAAAAAGACCTATAACCGCTGACAAATAACTCATAACAAGATCCAAAAAGAAACCGAATTTTCTTGGTTTCGTGATTAGTCATCAGCAATCTGTTATAGGTCGCGCGCTGCGCGTTTAGTTATCCCCCACTCCTTCCCGGTTTCTTTCTATTTCTAAAATTTTTGAGATTCTTCTTTTGAATCGATCTTCGTGATCGGCAAATTTTGTTTGCAAAAATACTTCAACTATTTTTTTTGCTGCCTCAGTATCGACGAAACTCGCCGGTAATGCCAAGACGTTTACGTTGTCGTCATTCCTAGCATCAAAAATCTGATCCGGAGAAAATCCTAATGCACAACGGATTTTATCGAACTTATTCGCGACAATATCTACGCCGGTGCCGGAACCGCAGATTATGATTCCTCGGCTATTGTCGAGGTTATATCTAACTTTTTTGGCAACTGCGGATGCGACGTCCGGATAGTCATCTCCGTCTTTAAATACAGGAGTAACGTCTTCCGTTTCATAAAGTTGATCCATTAAAAATGGCTTTATCGCTTCTTTTAAATTAAATCCTTGGTGATCCGCTCCGATGTATATAACCATCTTTCAATTATAGTATTTTTGTCTATAAAGACAAAACAAGTATAAAAAAACCGGACAGCATCGCTGTCCGGATAGTAACTACCTGATGATTGGCTCGCAGAGCTCAACGTTGCGGATGAACTCTCCGGGCATCTCCCAAACAATCGTATCGAGGTTCATCAATTTTTCTGTGCCGAACGGCTTCTGAAGGTCGCCGTCTTCGTGTTCTTGCCAGCGCCAGCTAACCCAGCCGACGCCTTTGAGATAC
>JAHFLJ010000020.1 GCA_023244935.1 Candidatus Liptonbacteria bacterium | reverse complement strand
CCGCCACAGAAAGGAATCGTTACGTGGCTCGGAAGCTTCACCGGCGAAGTTCTTGATGCCGGATGGCGTTTCTTTCCCGGAAATCCATTCATATACAATTTCATCGGAGCGGACGCTACTAAGGTTTCTTTAACCTTCAACGTGAAGGCGAATACTCCGGATAGCGTGCCTCTCGAGATGGAAGTCAACCTTGTCTACAGGTTCGACCCGGAAAACTACCGAGAGTTTATCAACTCCGGTGGGAAAGATGGCGTCACGGAAATTCTCAAGGACATCGTCCACGAGAGAATTCGTGAGTGGTCAACTTCGGAGGAAGAAGGACCTCAGGGATGGAAAGAAGCACGCCAGGCGCGCGAAGAGGCGATTGCGATTCTCGTTAAGGCGATTCTCGACGAGACCCTTGATCCTGTCGATGACAAATTGCCGACCTCTGCTCTTCTAAAATTCTATTCCAAGCCGCAACAGCCGCCTTATCATGCCGAAGAGACAAAGTGGGGAGCCGGCTGGTCAAAGCTGCGCACGATCATCGAAAGTCGGTCGGCCGTAGAGCAGGGCGAACTAGAAAAAAGAGTTGAAGCGCGCCGAGAAGCGATCAAGAAGGTGACGAAGGGAAAAGGGCTATCCAAGCCATCACTCGGAATCACGATTCGCCGACTCGGGCTCGGAGATATCAAACCCCCGGCAGACATCGAAAAGTCTGCGAGTCTGAAGCCGGTTGAGGAGATGAAGCGCGACGCCGAAGCTGTTCAGCTCGACGCGGTGCGCGACCGAATCAAGGAGCTTCGCGACATGGGATTCTCTCCTGGCGATGCCAGAGACACCGTACAGGTTGAGCGGGGCAAGTTGAAGCGCGAGCTCAAGGAAAACCGCGTCAGCGTGGATCCCGAAACCCTCAAGGTACTCGGCGACATAGCTGGGCCGATTATCGCGAAGTTCTTTAAGAAGGATTCGTAATGGCCACTCCAACTCCCACTCCGTCCAAACATCCCAAGGTAATCCTGACCGTGGGAATGTCAATCTCTCTCTCACTGCTCGGATACCTTCTCTATAAGACCTACTTCAGGCCGGAGCCGCCGACACCTCCAATTTGTTCCGGTGCTCAGCAGATAAGACTTGGCGTCGGAGATCGCCTTGTCGGAACTGCACTCTCGATGGAGTGCACCACGAATTGGATTCGAATTCCGTACGGCTCTTGGGCGAACATCGATACTGGGATGGGCCAGAACGAGGAGATTCACTATCAGTTTTCAGATGGATCTACCCGCCACGTGACTCCCAAATCCAAACCGGACGGCACAGCCGTCCCCTCTCGTGAATTCCGTATTTGGGGAAAAGGAGTCCCCACATATACCATCACTTCGCGCGATTAAGCACTTTGCATCCTCCCCCTCGACTTCGGTCTTGGGGGATTTTTTATATACTCCTTAGAAATTTATTAAAAATATTATTTGATGGCCAAATTCGATTAAATTATTTGACAAATATCTGAATCTATTCATAATCTAGGCAGTTGACCGCCTTGACAATCTATTCCTAAATAGAGCAAATGAGGCGGAACTGGAGACAATATGACCCCAACCGGAATCGTCATCGTTCTCATCTCAGCGTTCCTAGCGTTAGGAACAGTGGCCTACTTTGTCGCCAAAAAGACAAACAAGCCATCCCCTCTTGGATTTGCTTTTGGCGCAGGTCTACTCGGAATGATTCTGGCTTTGTTTTCTCTTAAGATTTACACCGACGCAACTAAAAATCATTCCCCAGAAAAGAAGTAGTCTCAGGCTGAAAGGAGACGTAGATGAACGACGCCAGCACCCCTCCACGCAATTCGAATCTTTTTTCTGTTTTGAAATATGCGGGAATCGCCACTGGAATTATTGGTGGGACTTTTTTCCTTTTTCGAATCATGGATGCAATTTTTTTCTGGTCTTTCTATTCGAGTATTTTCGAGAAGATTCAGAAACTTGGTGGATTCGAAGATTCAATCACCGGGATGATTACGATCCTCGTGACCGCCATTCTAATGCTTGTTTTCCCAGTCGCGATCGGCGCATTTCTGACCGGCAACCGCAAGAAATTGCTTCTAGTCGCCGGAGTGGCAGCTCTGTGGTTTTTGGGAACATTTATTCTCTCTCGTCCGAGAGAAGGCGAATATTTCAATAAAGTTACCGGGGCCCCTCAATATAAATATTGCACAGCTAGCGATGGTCAGGCTTCCTTGCATAATATTGGATACAATTTCGACCCAAAGACCGGACAAAAACTGGAATTATTCACTTCGGAAGTTGCGAAAAAACATCCAGAAATATTTAATCTAAGGCCGCTAGAAGTCACCAACTCAACTCTAACACCGACTCTCAAACCACAGATTACGACGCCTAAGAATGATGCCACCGCAGATAGCAAGAGAAATGTTACTAGAGATGGCGTTCTGATTGCCAGAATCGCCAGAGAGCCAGAAATACCCTCGACTCCTAAACCAAAAAGTCGCGCAGAGGTTGCGAAGGATGCTCCTGTTTGTATTGGATCTAAGAGTATCACTCTTAGATATGGGGATAATCCAAGGGCAGACATAAAATTAAACCAGGAGTGCTGGTCTGCCTGGTTAATGTTTGATTTTCAAGACTATATTTTGAATGGTCGCCTCATTGCAAATATTCGAAATGATGAAGATGATCTAATTTTTTTATTCTCCGACGGAAGAATTTTTGACCGAGATATTCCGAATATTGTACCAAAACCAGCGACACAAAGGATTGACGGATCATACGATCGTTTCCGTTTAATGGGCAGCGGCACTGCACGGGCAGCAATCGGAAGAGGATCCGAAGAATTAGAAGAGATGCTCAATACCCCCATAAGAGCGAACAGTCCCACTAATTGAAAACTCAACCTAGGTTGAGTTTTTTTATTTAGAATATAGAGTTCAAGAGATTGCTTTCAACAACAAAAAATCTCCCGAGGCTGGAAACCATGGGGAGATTTTTAAGGCGCTACCTAAGACACTCTGGTAACTGCTGATTCGTTCCAGCCAGCCCAGAGGAGGTATTTAGCCCGACTACGTTTGCAGCTATTTTAGGAATGTTCCTTGCTAGAACCGCAACAACGACTCCGATTACTGCATAAAGTAACATATGATTTGCCTTTTCCACCTTCTTGGCATCTCCGTTGGCCGTTAAATAATTATAAGCTGCCAAAATTATGTAAACCACGGCGGCAAACATTATAAGAATGAATAGCCAACCGAAAAGCATACATACTAAATCCCACACGCCGCTAATAGTTTGGGGCGGAGGAACTTGAGCCGAGGCAAAATAAGGAACGGTGACTAAAGCAATATAGCCAAGGTACGAAAGTTTTTTAGATATTTTTTTCATTTGATCTTAAACAAAACCGACCTTTCATTGTTTTATTATACCACATGGCAAATTTAAGCAAAAGAAGAGTGTGGAAAATTAGCTACCGACGGTTGTATTGACAACATCCAACAAAATTGAGACTAAATTTTTAGCAAGAAGGGCAATAATGAACCCGATTGAAGCATATAGAATAGTCTTCCCTCCGGTCTGAAATTGCTTAGGGTCGCCTCCGGCGGTCATTATTTGGTACGCGCCGTATAGGATGATGAACGGCATTATTGCCATAACTATCGTTAATGCGAAATCCAATATTTTTTTTAATATACATTCCAAATCTTTACAGGCAGAACCGAGAGGATTTAAGCTTCCGAAATCAATTACTTCACTTGAGACTGGTGGTTCGGCGGGTGGAGTTATATCATCCGCAAAGACTGATACAATTGGAATGAGAAACGCAACGGAGACAAAAAGTAATAGACTCAACTTTTTTATCATAATATTATTTTACCACAGAGGAACAGAGTGGCAATGCGCCAAAATCCTCAATCTCGACTTCGTCGTATGCTACCAGAAAATTAATTTTTAGTTTACAAAGACTAGTACCATCAACTCCGAGAGCGGTTTGGACATCCGCTTGGATATCTTCCATGTCGCTCACCACAAACATCGGAGAAACAGTTAGAGAGAATCTATTTTCGGTCCGGAAATATTCCAATGTGTATCTATTATTTTGAGTAATAAGCGCCGCTTCCAGTTCCGGATAATAGCCGGCTAAATTATTAAAAAAATTATTTAAATCTACCTGACCGTTGTCTGTAAATATAGTAAACTTATTCCCTTTTGGGAATGTCTTTTTTGCATCTTCGGTCGGATCTGCATAAGCATCACCATATCCCCCCCAAAAAATATTTATAGTTTCCGGATTGCCCGGAAGGACGGTTATCTCTCCTTGTGGCACTTCGGCCTCGGGAAGAGTAGTGATATCGGTTGGCGATAAACCAGCCTCTGGCGAAGGCTCCTCTGCCTTAGGACTCGATGATAATAATGACTTAGTCAAAAAATATCCGCCAACCAGCACCCCAAGAATGATTAAAATTATAGTTGTTCGTCTTTTCATTTTATCTTAAGTTAAAATGTACCTTGTCGGTTGGTAGCCCCTGCCAAGATAGTTTGATCCCCTTGGACTGCATGAAAGCATTAATCGCCGGGTATTCTATCCCGGTTAGTTTAATATCAATGCCGGTCCCGCGAGTATGAACCGCGTTCGAAGTTGCAGGGCTGACGACGCATTTTTCATCCGAGAACTTACAAATGCCGTGCTTGGACTCGGCTTCGAATTTCACTGACCTATAGATTGCATCACACTTTGTGAAAGTTTCTGGATTCGATGTATTCAAAGCAATTAACGCATCATACCTAAGTTTAATATCATAAAAATGCTGCTGATAAGAAAGTGGGCGATAAACTGAAGTTTCTCTCGCAGAGGCGTCGACTCTGCCCAATTCCGACTTAAGCTTGTCGAATTCTATGCGAAGCCTATCTAGATTTCGCTGAGATGCCGGATCTCCGCTGTTCCAAATCGGCACTGGATTTGGGGCGGCTGCCTCTAAGGCCAAGGCAGCTGGGTCGGTTATTGGAGGGATTGGCGTAACCGGACAATCTCCAGTGCCGGAAACCGGAGTTTCTTTTGGAACACAATTCCAGACACCGCTACCACTCTGCTTGCATGTCTCGGTATCCTTACAAGCCGGGGTGCAATTGGCACCTCCTGAAGCCGGAGCACTGGCTGATTGACATTTATATGGGTTCTGCGTCGTGCCTGCTCCCACGCAGGACTGCGTCGGGTCCGAACAGGTTCCTTGAATTTTTCCGCCACAGGCAGGTCGCTTGCAATCAATCCTTAGCCAGGAAGAAGTTTCCCCTTTACTTCCGAGCATACCGGCCAAAGCGTTCATAAAAGTGTTCACTATGGTGAATGAGACGATAATTATCAAGATTCCAATGACCACCTCGAGGAGCATCTTTCTGGCGACTGCTACTTTATTACTCGAGCCTTCGCTGACGGCAATTTTAAAACCCGCGTATACCGCATAGGCAGGAGCAACAATATATAACCCGATGGTTATGGCGAGGCGAAGAGCGTTTTGGATTGTAGCAAAAGCGTCGCATAAGCTAGTACAAGTTGGAATCTCTTTCCCGTCCGCTCCGGTAATTGGCGCCCCTCCGACGCAGGAAACTATCGGCCCCCAATACGGGTTTAAAATTGTATCCGCGGCCGAAACAATACCCGGGAAAATTACTACCGACAAAAATATAATTGCGAATATTTTTTTCATTTACTTGTTTGTATTTATTCTGTTTTGCGCTTCTTTCAGTGCCTGCGAGATACTCGTCCGCCCGGAAATAATTTTAACAAGCGCTTCTTCGAAGGAATCTTCCGCGCGGGAATAATCTTTTACCGCCCAGCTTTTTGCGGATAAAGCCTGATTAACAAAAACGGAATATTCTGGATCATTGGTGTTCAAGGAAATTAAAGAGCGGAGTGCCGGTGGGCGAAGAGATCTCAAAAAATAGTCACCGGTAGTTTGATTATCGGTAGTCGCAAAAATTACAAAATCCCAGGCGGCCAATTGATTTTTGGATTGCTTGGCCACTGCAAGTCCTTTATATTTTGCGTAGTTAACCGACTGCTGAAGAGATACTTGAGGCATGGAAGATACACCGAAATTTATAAACTGATTTTTAGCCTTAAGTCTGGCGAAGTCAGACTGATAGGCGAAAGCTATTGGTGATTCCTCGGCGGCAAATTCGTCTAAAGAATTTTTGCGCGTCTCGTTCCAGGAATAATATTCGGAAACCGGGTCACTAAATTGAAGATAGAACTTAACTGCGTCTTGCGCCTTCTGGCTATCGCCAAAAGTAACCGTATTAAAATCGGCTCCGCTTTTGCTTAACTCGGCACCGTTTTGCAACATTAATAAAAAGTTTAAATCGGCGGCGTGTTCAACGGTTGTAGCTGATCCGCCGATGCCGGCTCCGGGGCGAGTTATCTGCCCTTTTTCATTAATTATTCGCAGTTTAGGGATTACACCCTGAAATTCTTCCCAAGTTTTCGGAGGATTAGCAATCGAGGCGCCATCGAACATCCCGACATTGTAAACCATAGCCAACGTATCTATATATAGTGGAAGCGAGTATATCACACCGTTCAGAACCATATCAGTTTCAAAAACAGTTGGGAATAAAGCTCTGGCATTGCCGATATTAAAAGTTTGAGAGACTAACGGCGAAATTGATGCCTCTAAGTTTCTAACATCTCGGTTGGAAATAAAAAATATATCCGGCCCTTCACCCGCCGCTAACGCATCTCGAACACTATCCTCAAAACCAACCTCCGAAAACTGTCGGTAAGTAACGTTGGCAATTCCTTTGGAGTTATAGCCGGTAATTATTGGTGAAAAAAATTCGGCAGAATCCGTTCCCCAAACAGTTAATTGCGGGAGTTCATTCTTGGATGGATTACTAAAGAAACTAAAAGCAACGAAAAGTCCGATTACTACTAGAGCTATCGCGCCGATTAGAATTAATCGGTTTTGGGGCATTGGCAGTTTTGGTTGCATATATCTAAAGTATAGCAATTGCGGCAAGTTTGTCACCCGCGTTCAAGTTCATAACTCTGACTCCCTGCGCGGAACGTCCGGTTTTTCTCACGCCGGTTAATTCAGTGCGAATAACTTGGCCCTTGGCGGACAGCGCGAAGAGGTCATGCTCTTCATAAACTGCGCGACTAGCGATAAGTTTGCCGGTTTTCGGTGTAATATTTGCGGTTCTTATTCCTGAACCTCCTCGATTTTGAATTTTATATTCCGAAAGTGGGGTTTGTTTACCGAAGCCATTTTCCATGAGAACCAAAACCTGGACCATCTTGGCATCTACTCCTTTGCGGATAATGTCGAAACCGGCTACATGGTCATCTTTCTTTAATTTGATTGCTCTAACGCCGGAAGCGGTTCTACCCATGGCGCGGATTTGGGACTCCTTGAAGCGAATAGATTGAGCCTTAGCGGTGGTAATTAAAAGCTCATCACTGCCGGATGACAGTCCAACCCAGCGAAGTTCGTCTCCTTTATTAAGAGAAATGGCAATAATTCCGGTTCGACGAATATTCTCGAAATCGGAAAGAGGAGTCTTTTTAATATTTCCGTCACGAGTGGTCATTACCAAAAACTTATCTTCAGTTTTTTGAGAATAAGTAACCATTGCATTCACTTTTTCGTCGGCTGGCATCTCCAAAAAGTTATGAACAGCCCTACCCTTGGAAGTTCGGCTGGCCGCGGGAATTTCATAGACCTTAGTTTGAAATACGCGTCCTTTGTCGGTGAAGAATAAAATCTGATCGTGAGTGTCGGCGGTTACAAATTGGATTAAGAAATCTTCTTCTTGAACGTCGGAGCCAATCAGCCCCTTGCCTCCCCTCTTCTGACTGGAAAAAGTATCCGGCGGGAGACGTTTAATGTAGCCTCCGGAAGAGAAAGTAATAATCGCCTCTTCTTGAGGAATAAGATCTTCATCTTTTAATTCGGTTAAGCCGGTCGAAACAACTTTAGTTCGACGAGGATCGCCGTATTTTTCTTTAAGATCTTTAACTTCTTTCTGGATTATTTCCAAAATTTTTGTGGTGCTCTTTAAAATCGCTTGCAAATCTTTAATAATGGCTAACTTTTCTTTGAGTTCATCCTCGATTTTTTGTCTTTCGAGCGCCGCCAAAGTCTGCAGACGCATCTCCAAAATGGCATTTGCCTGGATTTCCGAAAGTTTAAATCCTTTCATTAAATTGACTCGAGCCTCGTCTTTATCTTTGGATTTTTTAATCGTAGAAATAATTTTATCGATTGTATCCAGCGCAATGGCAAGCCCCTCTAAAATGTGCGCTCTTTCCTGAGCCTTTCTTAAATCATATTCGGTTCTCCTGCGAACTACGATTTTTCGATATGCTAAATACTCCACGAGCACATCCCGAAGCGAGAGAGTCCGTGGCTCAATTCCATTAACCAAAGCCACCATATTCATGTGAAAATCTTTTTGAAGATTTGTGTGTTTATATAGCTGATTTAAAACTTTTTGCGGGGACGCATCACTCTTTAGCTCAATAACGATTCGCACCATATTTTCTCGATCGGATTCATCGCGTAAATCGCGGATTCCTTCGATACGCTTATCTTGCACCAGTTCGGCAATCTGTTTAATAAGTTCCGCCTTATTAACCATATATGGGATTTCGGTAACAATAATATCGTAGTAATCTTTTTTGCGCTCTTCGATGGTTGCTTTGGCTTGAGTTAAAATTCCGCCACGGCCAGAGATATAAGCTTGTTTAATTGCTTTCTCATCAAAAATAACTCCACCGGTCGGGAAGTCCGGGCCTTTAACAAATTTCAACAAGTCTTCAGTGGTTGCATCCGGATTGTCAGATAAATATAAAATCGCGTCCACAAGTTCTCCAAGATTGTGCGGAGGAATGCTGGTAGCCATACCGACGGCAATACCGAGCGTTCCATTAAGCAGGAGATTTGGAAGTTTTCCCGGCAAAACTGCAGGTTCTTTTCTACTGGCATCATAGTTCGGAATCCAATCGACTGTCTCTTTTTCGATATCTAACAACATCTCGTCGGAAATCTTTTTTAAGCGAGATTCGGTGTAACGGTAGGCGGCAGCGGAATCGCCATCGATTGAACCAAAATTTCCCTGTCCATCCACGAGTGGATAACGAAGAGAAAAGTCTTGAGCTAAGCGAACCAGGGTGTCGTAAATTGCGGAGTCCCCGTGTGGGTGATATTTTGCCATAACCTCTCCGACGACGTTGGCGCACTTTCTGAACTTGGAACTGTGATCCAGTCCCATTTCCCACATCGCCCAAAGGATGCGACGCTGTACCGGCTTTAAACCATCGCGAACGTCCGGGAGCGCGCGAGAAACGATAACCGACATCGCGTAGTCCAAATATGACTCTTTTAACTCTTTAACTATTCCTCTTTTTTGTGTATCCGCCATTTTCTTTTTGTTTTTTAAATTTTAGGAAACCTTATCGCCATAAATCCTCCGAAGAATTTTAACCAAATTATCACGATAACAATCATAATTGCCGCGCTCACCAAAATAATAAGCTTTTTTTTGCTATTGTCATCCTCTCCTTGCAGTTTTTTTAAAAATTCTTTAAACCCCACGTTTTGATTCTAATATTACCAATTCTTTTTTGCCGGCAACTAAATCTTTTTTCTTGCAAACAAACTTTTCGATTGGCTCCGCTTTGGACTCGAAGGCTTTTTTTACCTCCGCTTCGTTTTTTACGAATGTCGGAATAACCACGGCCGGGTCAAACTGCTTGGCAATCTTTGTGGCCAGATCTCCGGATAAATAATTTTGTTTATCTACCGGCAAGATGAGTATGTCCGGCTCTTCCAATCGATCATAAACGTCGGACGACGGCTCCAACGAAACTTGCCCGAGCACGGCAATCTTAATATCTTCCATTCGAATTAAATAACAAGTTTTTATTTTATTGCCACTAGAGTCAGCCATCGCCTGAGCTCCGTCGACTTCTATTCCGTCAACTTCGTATTCTCCGGGCAAACGAATTATTGTTGCATCGCCTTCCGGAGCGTCTTTCAGGTCGGTTGAAGTGAAGATGATTAAATCAGCTTTCAGTCTGTTCCCCTCCGGATCAACCAGCACGGAAACTTCTCCGCTTTGGAGCCTGAAACAGCCATCACCGTAGTTAGTTATTACCATTTGTATATTAAAACCTATTTTATCGCTTTAATATTGTAACAAAAAATATGGAGTAAAACCAGCCCCGCAATCTTGTATTTTGGGCCAATAGTGTTATTATTTTCAGACCTGTGAACCCGCGTTTGGTTGCGCCGGAGCAGGTTAATATAAACCAATTTAAACCAAAAAGTAATGAATAAAGAATCATTAAGCAAGATTACTGTCCCGGGATTAACCCAACTCCTCAAAGGGGAGATGGCCTGGATCAGCAAGTTCCGCGAAGGAGATGTTTTGGAGGTGAGCCTATTAAAAAAGACCCGAAGATACGCATTTTTTGATATGGGCAAGTTTGGAACCGGCATTGTTTATGGTTCCGAGATGCAGAACGCCAAAAGCGCAATCAAAACCATGGAAGTTGGCGACAAAGTTCCGGCCAGAGTTGAAGCAATTGATGGCTTCATGGGCTACGCCGAGCTATCCCTCTCCGAAGCAGGAAAGCAAAAGCTTTGGCAACAGGTTAAAGAACTCGAAGAAAGCGGAGAAATTGTTAAAGTTAAGATTTCCGCTACCAACCAAGGAGGTTTGATGGCTGATTTATTGGGACTTAAAGCATTCTTGCCTATCTCTCAGCTGAGCCAGGAAAAAATGCCTCAGATTGCCGAAAATGACCGACAGAAAGTTGCCGAAGAATTGAAGAAGTTTATCGGCGAAGAGATGAGTGTAAAAGTTATCAACGTAAACCAGCGGGGCAATAAGTTGATTATTTCTGAGAGAGAAAGCACGACTCCTTCCTCTAACGTTAAAGAATTACTATCCAAATATACCATCGGACAAACCATCGACGGCGTTGTTTCCGGAATCGCGGACTTCGGAGTTTTCGTCCGTTTCGTGGATAATCCGGAAATCGAAGGATTGGTTCACATCTCCGAAATCGATCACCGCTTGATTGATTCTCCAAAAGAAGTAATCACTCTGGGTGAAAGCGTTAAAGTTAAATTAATAGATATCCGCGACAACCGCGTATTCTTGTCTCTTAAGGCCTTGAAACATGATCCATGGTCTGAGGCCGAAAAGAATTATAAGTCCGGAGATGCGGTCACGGGAATTGTTCACAAGTTCAATCCATTCGGAGCTATCGTGGAATTCAAAGATGGATTGCAAGGAATGATCCACGTTTCCGAATTTGGCAGTGTAGACGAGATGAAAAAAGAGCTTGAACTGAAGAAAGAATACAAGTTCGAAGTTTCCTCCCTTAAACCGGACGAAAAGAGAATGATCTTGAAGATGAAGA
>JAHFLJ010000002.1 GCA_023244935.1 Candidatus Liptonbacteria bacterium | reverse complement strand
GCGGCTTGCACGGGTTCACAACCAATCCCGAAGACTACGTGGATACAGTCAACAACCGAATGAGTATGAACATCCGCACTACAGTTGACGCACCCACGTCAACCAATTTCAGTCCGAACATAGACTTTATGATGGCGACGATACAGTGGACGGAAGACGGAAGCCATCCATCGGAAACCTACCAATTCACTCCCACCGGGGGCCAACTTGTAACCGGTAATGAAATGCCTATTCGCTCCGAAGGAGCAGCTGCCACAACCGGAATGAACGTCGGTTCCTGGAAGGGAACCCTTGCCGACGACTCTTTCCATTGGCGCGCCTCCACCACGGCAAGCGGTATAGATATGAATCTTGTTTTTGATAACTTTCAATTGAATGGCGCCAATAAACTGATTGTAGAAACTGATATCGTTGTCGCAACTACGACTACAAACTTGCTCCTGGAAATTTGTGACTTTGTATCCACTTCTTCGGTAGATCATGCAGCGGACGCCAGGTGTACCGGAGGTGGTTGGCGCTATTTGAACTCCAGAACTGTTAACAACACTCCTTACTTCTATAACGACACGGCAGGCGCAGGAGATGTTTTGCAATGGTCTATCTACGACGGATATTGGACAACAAATTCAACGAGCGGCATCCCCATAGCCACGCCTCTCTCTAATTTTGTGAACAACGGCCAAATGAGAATGAGATATTTTGCTTCCAGTACTCCACTAGGAAATCTTTCCGTCGATTACCTTCGTGTAAACGCAATAGTTGATCCGATATATAGCGCCGCCGGATTCAATAAAAATTCTGGAGGTACGGTAACTGGAATATATCCAAACACGCAAATATTCGGAAACGTAGTAGGAGGAATAATGTCCAACACTGCCGGTGATGGTATTTTACTTTCCGTTCCGGGAACCGCAGCAACTACTTCTGACTTCTATCTGACTTTTGATAATGTGAAAGCGTACAACGGAATGAACACTATCCTTGTAGCGACCGAAGCCTACTGTTCAGCCGCAACTCAAAATCTTCAGTATCAATTTGCTATCCGCAACTTCACCGGAAGCACTTGGGAAAATATTTCTCAACCAATTGATTGTCTTGCTGCAAGCCCTATGAACTATTTTGCCAAAAACTCTGCAACTATCGGTGATTACATTTCTTCTTCTAGTGAAATCTGGATTCGTGACTACGGCCTTTCGACCAGCACAACTTCGCTGGTAATCGATTCCATATATTTGACTCTCGGAAGCACGCCGACTTCAACCGATGTTTCTTTCGGTACTTCAACTGCAGGTAGATTGGTGATTAACGGATCAGTTGGTGAAGACCGCCCTGCGTATATTGCCGAAGATGGAACATACATGTATGTCGGTGGTTTTGGCTCAAACGGGGGAGATAGAAGATGGCGTCTTGAAAAAAGAAATCTTAGCGATGGTGCACTAGTCACAGCTTTCGCATCTTCCGGTGTTGCCATTTCCGACCCTTCGATCACCAACGATGAAATCAACTCAGTAGTTCTCGCCGGAGATTCTGTATTTACCGTCGGTTATGCAAGTAGTACCAATGACAGCATTTGGTATCTGGAAAAAAGAAATGCGACTACCGGTCTTTTGGATTCGAATTTTGGTGTCAGTGGAGCAACCAGCAGCAATCCGAGCGTCAGACTGGATCGAGCCACCGGAATGACTACCGACGGCAACTATCTATATATAGTAGGAACCGACTTTTCTTCGAGTGCCGCAAATAGCTCTTGGAGAATTGAAAAACGTGCAACTTCAACCGGTGCGCTAGTTGCCGCTTTTGGTGTGAATGGTACAACTTCCAGCAATCCCGGTACCGGTCTTGATACTCCATATACGGTCAATGTTATCGGTAACGATTTGTATGTCGCCGGTTCGGCCTCCTCAACCACAATGTTAAACACAGGTTGGCGCGTGGAAAAACGTGACGCTACAACCGGTGCCTTCGTCGGCACTTTCGCAACGAGCGGTGTTCTTGAAAGTAACCCGACAACTCTCGTCGATGAAATTTACAGCATGACCAACGATGGAAATTTTCTTTACTTCGCCGGTTACGCTTCTTCAACTTTGAATGGTGGAACAGGTAGGGCAAGACTTGAAAAACGTGCGACCTCAACCGGCGCACTCGTCACTGCTTTTGATACCGACGGAATCGTTGAAATGAATCATACTGCTGCAACCGGAGAAATTTGGCAATCAGTGAGAACTGACGCAACCGGTGTATATCTCGCCGGAGTAGACTCGTTAACTATCGGAACTGTCGGTCGTCTGCGTATCGACAAATACGATATTACAACCGGTGTCGCCACTACCACATTTGACGGCGACGGACACGTTGCCGCCGAAGAAGGAAGCGAAGACCAGTTTATGGCCCTGGCTGTTGACGGGGGTAATCTCTACGCCGTCGGTTACGGATCATCCACGCCTTCCGGTACTAAATGGATAATTGAAAAAAGAAATGCTACAACCGGATTACTTTCCACTTCCACGCCAACTTTCGGAAACAGTTATCCGACCTCTACTTGGAATATTAATACAACCGGAGATACAAACAGTTGGAATCTTCTTGCCGAAGATGAATCTGCCAATATGGGAACAGGAAACGACTACTATCCGCTAAACACCGATGCAAATGCGACCATCGGAGAAGCTGTCGCCGCGAACTTCAATTTCGGAGTTACTGTTCCGTCAGGTGCCGCAGTCACCAGCCTTTACTACGCCGCCCGTTTTGCACCCGGTGCATCCAGCACAATGCAAGTTGGTATCCGTGACTATTCCGGACTTTCCGGAGCCTTAGGTGGTTGGACAGCTTGGGGAGCAGCTCAAACTCTGGCTATGAGTTACCAAGATGCCGTTACAATCGGAGGTGTCGGTGTGAGCGGCTTGCACGGGTTCACAACCAATCCCGAAGACTACGTGGATACAGTCAACAACCGAATGAGTATGAACATCCGCACTACAGTTGACGCACCCACGTCAACCAATTTCAGTCCGAACATCGATTTTATGATGGCAACTTTCCAGTGGACGGGCGCGACCTCGTATGTGCCACCGGTCTCCGGAGTTAAAACTTTAACCTTAAGCGATCACATTGTTGGGCAACAAACAAACCAATTCGATATAAACGAAACACAAGTTACATCCTCTACGCTATTCCGATACAAATTAACTTCAAGCAGTGGAAGCATAAGCATAACTGCTACCACAATAACAATTTCAGCTCAAAGTGGTTTTGAAAGCGCCGACATTACAAACGCAAAACTTTATCTTGATTCAAACGCAAATGGAATCGTTGATATCGAAGATTCGCAACTAGGATCCAATGGAACAACCACTATTACAAACGGCACCGGTAGTATATTCTTTGGAAATAATTGGACCGTAGCGACAACAAGCCAAGTATTACTTCAACTCAACGTTATAAATATTGGTTATGCCGATTACCTAAACCTCTTACTCCACACAGAAAATATAACCACTACGGATTCCAAAACCGGATTTGTAACCGGAGTTAATCATGCCAAGCCGTTCAGATATTTTGGCGGTGGTGGCGACGATGGATTCGAAGGTGCTCCACCAGTAACCGGAACACTCCTTGGAGGGGAAATTGATGGTGGCGACAGTGGAAATCCCGGAGGAGGCACTGTTAGTGGAGGAGGAGCTGATGGTGGAGGAGGCGAAGCGCCGTAAAATTTTCGGATAATTACGATTTGTGTTATATTAATAAAATGGAAAACAAGAAAATTGGATTTTGGAATAAAACAATCATCGTCGTTGTTATATTGATGGCTATAGGTCTTCTTATTAAATTTGAAATTTTTCCGTTTAGTTTATTTAATAAAAATTCCGGAGAGTATCAGGCGGTCTTTATGACTAACGGGCAAGTCTATTTCGGCAAACTTTCCAATCAAAATAATCTCTGGCTTACGCTTCGAGACATATATTATCTACAGACCAACCCTGCTCAATCTACAGATACAAGTAGCGAACAGACCCCTTCAAGTATAAATCTCGTGAAACTCGGGAGCGAACTCCACGGACCGACAAATCAAATGCAAATCAATCGCTCTAGTATTATGTTTATAGAAGACTTAAGAAGCGACTCGAATATAATTATGGCGATAAATAAGTTGGAAGCCAATAATTAGTCCACGACTGAATATACAAAAAAATCTCAACACGAACTTATGAATAAAAGGTTTTTATTAATAACCCTCGCAATTTTTACCTTAACCTCGGCGTATTTTTTTCGTGACGAAATTAAAAAAATAACTCTAGTCACAAATACACAAAAATCAGAAGAGCCAAAAGCTGAAATGGACGCTCAATCTCTACTCGCAGCAGTCTCAAAGTTAATTGTCATCCCGAAAGGGGAGACACCAACGATTGCTACGGTAATCGATCCTGGCCAACTCAAAGATCAGCCTTTTTTCATTAACGCTCAAAAAAACGATAAGTTGTTCATTTTTAGCAATGCCAAAGAGGCATTTCTTTACAATCCATCCGAAAATCGAATCGTTAAAGTCGCTCCAATTACAATAGATGAGACCGGAGCAGAACAGCCGACGACTGCAAGCACCACAGCAACAGGACTAGCAACCACAACCGATGAAAAAGTAGCTACGCCTCCAGCTCATAAGAAAACAAAGTGATTTTCAAATTATTTGAATTAGCAATTCTGCCAGCCGTAACCTCAAATAAAAGAAAAAAATAATTAAATATATTGCTCCAATGCGACCAATCTTGAAAAATTCATACATATTCATAGCCCTTCTACTATTAACAGTAGCAACTGCCAAGGCGACAGACTACACCTCAACTAATTTTAAGGTTAAAGATCCGGTAATTGCGCCTGGTGGTGGCTTCGGCACATCTACAAATTTTCGGTTAAACGACACTCAAGGACAGATTGGCATTTCCAAGAGCACTTCCACAAATTTTGGAGTTCTCGCGGGTTATCAATATTATCCCTCGGCTATCTCAACGCTAAATGTCACTGCAGTATTACTTAATGGAGGAAATCCGATAACCCTTATTTCGAACTCAACAACTTCAATCAGCGTTGGATTTACGGTAACCGACAATAGCGGATGCTCATCGGTTTTTACCGGAGGAGGTGCAACAACCACAATTTTCCGCTCCGGAGTTGGGCCAAATTGCACCGCGGATAATCAAAATTGTTATATAACTAATGCTCAAGTGAACGATTGTGTGAGCGGCAACACCGCGACGGCAACTTCGACAATTCCGATTTATTATTTTGCCGATCCTACCGATTCATCGTCAACATTCTCCGGACAAAACTGGCAAGCTCAAGTCACTGTAAGCAACACAGGGAACTCTAGCTCGACGGCCACCTCAACCGGAGTTAGTTTAAATACACTTTTGGCAATTAATCTATCAACTAGCACTCTAAATTACGAAACGGTTGGTGCGGGGCAAAATACCGGATCAACAAATAAAATTATTGGTATCCAAAATACCGGAAACTCATCCAGCACCCTCAAAGTTTCAGGTACTGCTCTAACTTTTAATACAAATTTCCTCGCCACAAGTTCTCAACACTACGCTACAAATACTTTCACGTACAATACCGGAGATACTGCGCTCAGCGATATACTCACAACAGTTACCGGATTCTTTTTAACCAAACCAACCTCAACCGTAGCAATGCAAAAAAATATTTATTGGGGAATTTCGGCTGTCGCCGGAAGCCCAATAGGAACCTATACTGGGGCAAACACAATTACAGCCGTGTGGACGAATTAAAAAAGTTATACACATTCTTTTCAGATTAAATGTGATATAATAAATTCATATGAAAAAGGAAACACGAAAGTTAATTGGAAATATTGCTATTGGTGTATTTTTAGTCGGTGCGGCTTTAATATTTAATCAAATTCTTGCTGCAACTGTAACCAGCTCGGTTTTGGTCGGAAATTCAGCTCCGACCGCCTCTGCAGTTTTAGTAAATGGCGGAGTAAGTCCAATAACCTTAAATGCTAACGGAACTACAACGGTAACGGTTGGCGCTACAGTGACCGATAACAACGGCTGTTCCGACGTGTTTACTTCGGGAACTTCAACTGTTTATCTTTATCGCTCAGGCTTCACTTCCTCTAGCTGTATTTCCGCTCAAAATCCCGTAAACTGCTATAAGCAATCCTTCCAAACAAACAGTTGTACCGGAACATCAACAACTGCGGTTGCTACCACGACTTTTAATATTCAATATTTCTCTCAAGCAACTGATGCCTCCTCGAGTTTCCCTGGGCAATTTTGGATAGCGACCGTAATCGTTCAAGATGGCTCAATCGCAACCAGCTCAGCTGATTCTCCGTCAACAGTAGTTCTAAATACTTTAACGGCAATAAGCTTGGCTACAACAACCATTAATTACGGCACTATTTCCGCAAATACAAATACCGGTGCAACCAACCAGCAGGTTTTAGTAGAAAACGTAGGAAATTCTTCAAGCACCATACAACTTAGTGCAAATCCAACCCTAACATCAGGTGCGAATATTATCGCAACCAGCTCTCAGGTTTATGCAAGTAGCTCGTTCACCTACGGTGCAGGTGGAATAGCCTTAAGTGGCACGCCAACCACCGTACCTGGATTTGCAATAACTGCTCCAACCTCGACCGCAACAAGTAGCAAAACAACTTTTTGGGGATTAGCAGTACCTGGCGGAACCGCAACCGGAACTTATAGCGGTACGAACGTTTTCACGGCTTTATTCCAATAAATCCAGATATTTACAAACCCAAAAGCGCCGTGTATGCTAGTTAAATCAAATGAAATTTAAAGTATCCTCGTTACTTCTGGCGCTTGGATTAATATTCGCTTTTCAAACCAAAATTGCCGAAGCGGCCTTTGGAATTTCTCCACCGTTTTTAAATGCGACTTATTTAGTTAAAGGAGCGGAATATACTCAAACCGTATATCTAATTCAAGATCAACCAACGTCAGATTTAGGTATTAAGGCAAACCTTGAAATACCTGAGAAAATAAAACCGTGGATTGTTATCGACCAAGGACCCGAGTTTATAATTCCACAAGGAATTAAACAGTTTCCGGTAAAAATAACCATCAAAGTCCCAAACGATACCGAGTTGGGGATTTATAACGGAAATATTAGTTTCACAACCAAACCATCGCAGACCGGTCAAGTTACCATAGCCTTAGGAGCTCAACTTATTTTGAACTTAAGAGTTGGCGATGAAATTTACGAGAACTTCAATGTTCCGATTATTAAACCGCTTGATATCGAAGAAGGATGGAATCCGAAAGTTTTAGTCAGATTAAATAACCTCGGAAATGTTCCGGAGGCATTTACCGGCGCAACCTACGAACTTTTAGATAAATACGGCTCGGTACGATTGGCATACATTCAAAAAACTAACGGTTTTCCGGAAGTACCGGCATTTAAAGAAGAAGAGTTTGTAGTTGAATTTCCTATAGATTTTTATGTCGGAGTCGGGCAATATTGGGCAAATGTAGCGTTTTATAAGGGTGATACTCTTATCGCCAGCCAAAAAACTGTTTTTAACGTACTTAAAGCAGGAACTCTAAACGGCCCGGTGGCTAGGCTATTGAACTATATTAAAAGACACGAGGTGTATGCGTATGGAATATTAGCTCTGGTAGTTTTACTTTTAATATTTATTTTCAAAAAAAGGCGTCGCAAATAACTTTACAAATGAACATCTCTCAACGCTTATTCGGGTTAGTCCTCATAGGCTCTTTTGCGCTCATCAGTAGCAATTATGCAAACGCAGAGAATATAAGCAGTCTAGTTAAAATTATCGTTATTCCTAACGCCCCGGGAGGTTTTGTTGCTACCGCTCCTTCTCCAAGCCAAGTAAGCCTAACTTGGACAGATAATTCCGCAGAAGAAGACGGATTTGCAATCGAAAGAAAAATCGGAGCAGCAGGAACATATTCACAAATAGGAACTGTTGGCGCGAACATCACCACATACTTAGATAACAGCGTAAACCCGAATACTACATATTTTTACCGAACCGTTGCATTTATAGGCGACGTTATGTCTCTATACGGCAACGAAGCAAGTGTCACAACTCCAAACAATACTCCGCCACCCAGCAACGGAGGTGGAGGTGGAGGAGGGGGAGGGGGAGGTGGAGGGGGAGGAAATAATTATACTCCACCATCAACTCAGGTTGTTTTTAGCGGACGAGCATATCCTAAAAGCAATATCACTCTCTTGAAAGACGCACAGGTTGTCGCAATTACAGTCGCTGATGCGAGCGCTAACTTTCAAATAACACTTTCTGATTTTTCCGGAGGAACGTACAATTTTGGAGTTTGGGCAGAAGATTATAAAGGAGGTCGCTCAATAACTCAGCAATTTGCGATTTCGCTCACTTCCGGTGCCACCACCCTAGTAAGTGGAATATTTATTCCTCCGACGATCTCCATTGATAAAACCGAAGTAGCAAGAGGTGGAATTCTTAACATCTTAGGACAAAGCGTTCCAAGCGCCGAAGTCTCAATCCGCATTAATTCCGAAAAAGAATTGCTAAAAAAAACCGCAGCGGACAAAGATGGTGTCTGGCTGTATAAATTTGATACAAGCGAAATCGAAAGCGGCAGCCACTTTGTAAAAGCAAATAGCGCCAAGGATGGAGACATTACTACATTTTCTGACACTTTAAATTTTTTGGTTGGTACAAGAGATGTCCTCGCTCCGGGGAAAAAATGTCCTAAAAGCGGAGATGCGAACGACGATTGCCGAGTAAATTTGGTAGATTTTTCAGTGCTAGCATATTGGTACAAAAGAACGCTCACTAAAGAAGCAATAGCCAAGGTAGATTTGAATGGCGATGGAAAAATAAATCTAGTGGACTTCAGCATCATGTCTTATTATTGGACGGGCTAAAATAAAAACATGACACACAAAACAACTATCAAATTATTAATAATTGCCATCTTTTTGGGAATTTTACCAGCCGGTGTGCATGCAGCCTACTTTTTACTCGACAAGAATGTAGTTGGAACCGGAAGACAAGAGATAAATATCCTGATTGATACCGAAAATCAAGAAATAAATACGGTTTCGGCGACCTTAACATTTTCTTCCAACAATATAGTTCTAGAAGATGTAAGCGATGCGAGATCTCTGGTTAATTTCTGGATAGAAAAACCATCCATATCTAAAAACACAATACGCTTCGCCGGAATAGTCCCGGGTGGATATAATGGCTCTCGCGGACAATTAGTAAAAGTATATCTGCGTGTTACAGGAAGCGGAGAGGCAAGTTTCAGTCTAAACGACGCCACTGCGCTCCTAAACGATGGGTTAGGAACCGAAACCACAATAAATAAGGGTGAGTTAAAATTTAAAAGTTCTATTTTAATTGCTACCACAACCCCCAGCAGAACCGCAACAATACCTCCAGAAAATTTCTCGCCGATCATAATTTCTGATCCAAATATTCATTCTGGAAAAAATGTTTTAATATTCTCCACAACCGACAAGAGCTCAGGAATTGACCACTACGAAGTTCTGGAAACTGGACTGGATAACGTCGGTGTCTGGAAGAATGCGGAGTCTCCATATTTACTGGAGGACCAAAAAATTAAAGGGGATATATACGTCCGAGCCGTTTCGAAAGATAAAAGTTTTATTGTAGTTAAAATACCAAAAAGTACTAACTCTACAAACAAACAAATTATCAACTATTCACTCTTTTCAGTTTTAATAGTTCTGCTATTATTATTAATAGGAATAATAATATATAGACGAAGAAAAGCGTCTAGATAAAATGCAACGTAAATTTAAAATAATATTCACATTTTCAATAGCTTTGATAGTCGGAAGTTTTTCGCGTGCGAACGCAGCTGACATTTTCGTAACTCCTTCCTTAGGAAATTACAGCAAGGGACAGAGTTTTTCGGTAAGTATATATGTTTCGAGTCCAGACTCCGCAATAAATGCAGTCTCAGGAATACTTTCTTTTCCGTCAGACACGCTGGAAGTTACCTCAATATCAAAAACTGGCACAATAATGAGCCTATGGGTTCAGGAACCAACTTTCTCCAACCAAGCCGGAACAGTTAATTTCGAAGGAGTAATATTAAACCCAGGGTTTACAGGACCAAGTGCTAAAATTCTTACCGTAAACTTTAGAGCTAAAGGTTACGGCTTAGCAGATACTACGTTCTCGTCTGCTTCAATATTAGCTAACGACGGAACCGGTACGAATGTCTTAAAGGCAATATCCGGAGGTCACTACAACATAAATACCGTCCCACAAACTCCAGCTAATGCCGAAGTAACCACCCCATCCATTGCCGAAAATTCTCCGGCTGCTCCAAAAATAATATCCCCGACTCATCCCGATCCGAACAAATGGTATTCGCAAAACAATGCTACTTTCAGCTGGCGGCCACTTCCGGACGGAGTAACTCAAGTCCGCACACTTCTTAATAAATCGGCAAACTCTCTCCCAACCATTTTGAACTCAGCGGACACAACCGAAAAGACGGTAGAAAATATTCCAGATGGAACTTTTTATTTTCACGTTCAACTGAAAAACAAAAATGGATTAGGGTCCATTTCACACTTTAGAGTTAACGTGGACACGACCCCTCCAGCTCCGTTTAAAATCACGGTTCAAAATGGTCAAGAACTATCAGATCCAAGTCCGATAGTTTCTTTTGTAACATCAGATAGCGTTTCGGGAGTTGAAAAATATCAGGCTAAAATCGGCGATGGGGACTTCTTCGACATTTCGAACAGCGCAGTAGCCGTAGACGCATTTATGTTGCCAAAGCAACTTCCAGGGAAACGCACTTTACTGATTCAGGCAATTGACAGAGCAGGAAACAAAACTGTTGCCTATACGGAAATAAACGTGCTTCCGATTGATCCACCGCAAATGAACGTGTATTCCGATGCATTAAAAAGCGGTGACTTTTTAAGTTTGGATGGCGCAACGTACCCTGATTCCAGTGTATACATTTTTGTCACAAAGCTTGGCGAAGACGAAGAAAAACGTATCGTAAGAAGCGATCCGGACGGAAGATTCTCTTTTGTATGGCCAAAAGCTCTCGAAGAAGGAAAATATAAGATATATTTGCAGGCTGTCGATAAACGAGGAGCTGTTAGTGTAAACTCTCGAATTCACGAATTTAACGTTGCGCCAGGAGTTCTGATTCAAATCGGCCCCATAAAAACAAACAATGTTTACGTTGGGGCATTTATAATGATTATGATCGTGGCATCTCTAATCGGTGGAATTTCCGGTTGGTATATCAACTTCCGCCATAAATACGGAATTCACAGATATTCACCAAAGAAAAAAAACTAACTAAAACAAAAACCCCGAAAGGGGTTTTTAAATTCCGAGCAGTAGCACTCCAATAACCAAAGCCACAAATCCCAGAACAGAAAGAATCCGCGAAATTTTCTGAGTCTCCTTCGTCTCTTCCTGACTCGAATAATATTCCTTGGGCGGATACGTCATTGTCCGCCTCCTTTTATGTTCTGAAGCGATATTAAAACGCCAGTCCCTCTAAGTCAAATAACTAACCCAATAAAACGCCCTGAATCACTCCGAGGATAGAAGTCGGTTTTTTTCCTTCTACCTGAATCTTTTTAATCACAAACCCACCCTCAAGAACTTCGGATTCCAAAAGCTTGATTCTTTTACCTTTTTTTACGGTATAAACTCCCGGATCCGGATTTAATGCTCTAATTTTGCGGTCGATCGCCACCTGTAAATCCAAATCTCCATTTATAGCAGCGCTCAAATCAGCGATATCTACCAAGCCGTCTTCGGTTTTAAACTTTTTCGTAAACGTCGCAAGTTCATGATTTTGTTCAACCGGTTTTAATTCACCGGCTGAATATTTAACTAAAATCTCCGGCGCCATTTTTCCACCTAATTCGGCGAGTTTTTCCTCAAGACTTAAATAATCTACACTTTCCGAAACCTCCAAGGTTTCTGCGCCTAAAACCGGTCCGTGATCCACGTCTTTATCTAATATATATAAAGTTACTCCGCCAATTTTATCGCCATAGAGAATGGTATTCTGAATAGGGGACGAACCACGATGTCTCGGTAAAACAGAAGGGTGGACTCCAACACTCCCAAGAATTGGAATCGAAAGTAAGCTTTCCGGCAAAATTTTCGAATATGCCGCGATCAAAAATATCTCCGGGGCTAACTCTTTAATCTTCCGCATAAAATCTTCGTCTATTTTTACAGGCTGAAAAACCTTGATTCCGTTCTTCTCCGCGATTAACTTAGTCGGCGGGGGAGTCATCTCTTTTTTGCGACCGAATGGTTTATCGGGATTGCAAACCACCGCAATCGGCGGGAATTTTGAATCAATGAGTTTCCGTAAAACGATTTCGGCAAAGCGCGGACTTCCAAAAAATACGTATTTAATCATTATTTTGCCTTAGTTCGTTCGCCGGATTCATCTTCCGGCTCAAAAGTATAAAGTTCGTCGGCTTTATCTATAAATACAGTTCCATTCAAATGGTCGGTCTCGTGTTGAAAAACTCGCGCCAAAAGCCCCCAAGCTTTTATCTTCACCGGCTTGCCGGCCTTATCAAATCCGGTAAGTTGCACCTTTACGTGTCGCTTAACCGGTCCAAAAGTTCCGGGGACACTCAAGCATCCCTCCTCAACCGCTTCTTGCTCTTTACCAAGCTTCTCCAATTTGCCGTTAAAAATTGAGTAGAACTTCCTTCCGCCTTTTTTACCGTCCGGAACTTCAGCGACGAACATATTAAAGTCATATCCGGCTTGATTCGCCGAAAGACCAACTCCGTTGGCTTTCTTCATTAACCTTCGCATGCCCAAAACAAGTTCGTTAATCTGAGCCTTGCTCATCTTCGAAAAATCAAAAGGCTTGGCTTTGCTTCTTAAAAGTTTTCGCTCTTCATTATTTTCCAGCTTCCAAACGTGATCCATTGGTTTTTTTATTTTTTAATTTATTTTCCGTAAGCACCCGCATAAAATATGCGCCATAATTTTTAACATCTTTCCTGGTAGAAACATCTTTAGCCAAAGACAGAAGTAGGGTTGCAGAATTCTCCTTGGCCAGCTTAATATATAGCGATTTATGCTCTCGATCGCCTAATATTTCGGCAAGTTCCAAGCCTATCGATTGATGCTTCTGGTACGCACGCGACTCTTTCGAGCGCTTTGCCATCATATCCAGATATCCTTGCTTCGGTACATCCACCCCAAGATTTTACCCTATTTGCCGAAGAATATCTATAATGTAGAATAAGGTAATGTTAAATAAAAAATTTGTATCCTATATTGCGGTAATTTTGTCGGTTCTAGCGTTAACCGGAAGCGGATATTTCTGGGGTTATCGAACCGGCGCGGAAAACCCACGAAAAATAATAGCCCAAGGAGTAACCGGAATAGACTCCCGCACTCAGAACGGAGATTTTAATACTTTCTGGGAGACTTGGAAATTAATCGACGAAAATTATCTCCGTAGTGACCAAGTATCCGGAAAAGATCGAGTTTACGGAGCAATAAAAGGGTTGGTCGGCTCGCTTAACGATCCTTACTCCCAATTTTTTACCCCGGAAGAAGCCAAAAAATTTGAACAGGATGTGCAAGGAGTATTTAGCGGAATCGGAGCGGAAATCGGAATCCGCAAAGAACAACTTAGCATAATTTCTCCGCTAAAAAATTCACCGGCGGAAAAGGCCGGAATAAAGTCCGGGGACTGGATTCTAAAAATTAATTCTACCTCTACCGAAGGAATGTCTACCGAAAAAGCGGTTACTTTAATTCGTGGACCGGAAGGAACAACTGCCACGTTAAACATTTATCGCGAAGGCTGGGATAAGGCAAAAGATTTTTCAATAGTTCGTCAAAAAATTGAAGTGCCGACACTGGACAGCGTGATGAAAGACGGATACGCGCACATCTCTCTTTATAGTTTCAACGCTAACGCCAGCAAAGTTTTTTATGATGCCGTCAAAGAAGCTGTTGATAAAAATGCCAAGGGAATAATTTTAGACTTAAGAAATAACCCCGGCGGATATCTGGAAGTTGCCGTCAACCTAGCCGGCTACTTTGTTGAGCCGGGAAGTGTTGTCGTTAGTGAAAATGACAGAACAAAGACAATCGACAGCCTCAAAGCCAGCGGAAATGGCGCATTGAAAAATATGCCGATGGTAATTCTGGTCAACGCGGGTTCGGCGTCGGCGTCGGAAATTCTTGCCGGAGCGTTGCGAGATCTTCGTGGAATTAAACTTATCGGTGAAACAACTTTCGGAAAGGGAACCGTTCAGCAACTCAAAGAACTTCCTGATGGCTCGGAATTTAAAGTAACCATAGCGCACTGGGTATTGCCAAGCGGTAAAATCTTAGAAGATGGTGGTCTTAAACCAGATTATGAAGTTAAAATGACCGACGCCGACATTGAGGCAAAAAAGGACCCGCAATTCGACAAGGCTTTGGAAGTAATAAAACAACTATAAAAAATGAAAGTAATTTTACTTAAAGACGTCCGCGATCTTGGTAAAAAAAATGATGTTAAAAATGTTTCTGATGGCTATGGAAAAAATTTTTTAATTGCCAAAGGACTCGCCAAACTCGCCACTGATTCCGGACTTAAAGATGTTGAGGTTAAACACAGCTACGAAGAAAAAGACGAGCATCATCTTAAGCAGTTAACCAAAACAATTTCCGAGAATATTCTGGAGTTTTATCTAAAAACCGACAAACACGGAAGCGTATTTGGTTCAGTTAATAAAGACGAGATACTTACCGGACTTCGTTCCGCGAATTTAATCACTAACGACCGAATTGAAATCAAAATCCCCAAACCAATTAAGGAACTTGGGGATCATGAAGTTGAATTTTCTTTAAGAAAGGGAATTAGCGGAAAGCTGAAGATTAGACTACATCCACAATCGTAACTTTTCTCTTTGATCCGTCAAAACGAGTTTTGCTCGTGGTTCCGAATTTAACTACTCCTTCTTTTTTGGCGAACAAAGTATCATCGCCTCCTTTTAGAATATTTTTACCTCCCAAATACTTGCATCCACGCTGTCGAATTATAATTTGCCCGGCGATAACTTTTCCGCCGTCCTGAACTTTAACTCCCAAGCGTTGTGCTCGTGAATCGCGACCTAATTTACTTGTGCCTAGCGCTTTTGTATGTGCCATAGTGGTTTAATATATCGGTGCGGGAAATGTTCTCCTCAGTCACCAACAGTTTACTGATTTTATGGTATAATTCGCCATATGTCAATTTTAATTGAGGATATTAAAGTTTGGGTTTCAACCAACAAAAAAGATATCCTTTACATCGTTATTTGCGCGCTCGTCGGTCTGTCGTGCTTCGCAATCGGGAAGCTCTCTGCCGGAGAAGCCCAAAGAACCCCGATAATCATCGAAAACTGCCCCGTGGTCGGCACTCAAGCCAAATAGCCGACCCGTCTTAACCATGTCTCATTCTCTCCCGATTTTAGTCTCGCCGTTGGCGGGACAATAAAATCGAGGATCCTCGACTCTTTTCATCCTAAGAAAAGAGTCGGGACCACTCCCAGCTGAGCCTTCAAGGGCTCAGAATCGTCCACGACACCGTTTAGCTATAGATAGCCAACCTTCGTTAGCCACGATTCGTTCTCCCACTCCCAGAGGCGCTTAGCCCCTAAAAAAGCCTCAAAATCTGACTTCCACTCCGGAAATTCTTTCAGCTCGGCTATGCCTTTGACCTCACCCCATTCGTGGATTTTGCATGCACCCCAGCCATATGGTTTTTTAATCTTTTCGTTACCGCCCTTAACTCGACGAGTTGCTCCGCACCGCAAACAATTTTCAATCTGATCCAAACGTAAAATCCAACGTGTATTTATTTCCGGGAATTCCCGAAGCAAAGCCTCGACATAAGCGGAAGTTTGCAAATTATAGTCCCGATAAATCCCGGAAGAAGTTTTAATATCCAAAACTCCAAATTTTCCGTCTATAAAGGCAAGTGCATCAATTGTTCCGGCATAACGATGCTCTCCATGAACAATTCTTCGCTCCACAAATTCCGGCTCGGTGGAAATATGTTTCTTTAAAGCGAATTCACTAAAAGCATTCACGGCAGGCAATATCCCCGAATCAATTTGCGGAGTCTTTCCTAAAAGGAGAGCTTCAACCGCCTCGTGCACGGCCGTTCCTTCTTCTGCGGATCGCTCCGTAGACGCCTTAGCCGATGCATAACTTTCAGCATCGCCGTAATATCGGTAAAGTGCCGGCTTGGCTTTAATTCCAACTATTTTGGTAACGCGCGGATACCAAACTCCACCAAGGTCGTATCCATTTTGCTCTTTGTAATCAACTTCGTTTTTATATTCCTGGAACATGGATAGAATTCTAAACTAATAACAAATTACGAACAACCTTTTTTCGAAAATATGTGATATAATCAATCTATCACTAATAACTTTTAACGATACTAATGTATACCAATAAAAACTTCTTCGATTGATAGTGGTGCTCATACTTTTATTGGGAAAGCGCCGATGGACTTAATATAAATGGATTTATCGACGACGTCAGAATCTACAACCGAGCCCTCTCCGCTGCGGAAATATCCGCATTATATAATGCAACAAAATAATCAAAATAACTTATAACTGTCCACTTATAACTAATAACGAAAACAGCCTGAACCAATTTAGTAATGGGCTGTTGTTATTTGTCATAAGTCATCAGTCACTGGTCATTGGTCATAAGTGATGAGTGATAAGTCATTAGTTATTTGCCACTTGTCAGAACATCTCTTTTGCGCTTAACTATTAATACAAATTATGGGATTTTTTAATCGCAAAATCGGCATAGATTTAGGCACCGCAAACACGGTTGTTTTTGTGCCCGGTAAAGGATTCATCATCAACGAACCAACCATCGTCGCCCTTAGCTATCCTGAAAATACTGTCCTTGCCGTCGGCTCCGAAGCTAAAGAGATGATCGGCCGGACTCCGGAAGAAATTATTGCCTATCGACCACTTAAAGACGGCGTCATCGCCGACTACTATGTAACCAAGGCATTACTCACTTATTTTATCGGCAAAGCTATTCCATGGTTTAGCCCGTTAAAGCCGGAAGTTGTAATTTCCGTTCCGGCAGGAATAACCCAAACCGAAAGACGCGCGGTTATTAACGCCGCTCGGGAAGCCGGCGCCAGAAACGCCTACATCGTCAAAGAACCGGTTCTCGCCGCGCTAGGCGCCGGAATTCCAATTAACGCTCGCTCCGGGCACATGATTGTAAACATCGGTGGAGGAACTTCTGAAGTTGCGGTTATCGCTTTAGGAAATATTGTTGCCTGGACCAGTCTTCGGGTTGCCGGAAATAAATTCGACGCGGCGATAAGTGATTACGTCAAAAAGAAATATGGTCTCGCCATCGGCGAACAAACTTCCGAAAACGTAAAAATAAATATCGGCTCTTCTTTGGTCACTAAAAACAAAATGGAATATCAACTCCGCGGACGCGACCTCGCGACCGGACTTCCAAAAGACATAATTATTAACTCCAACGAAATCGCCGAAGCGCTCCAACCGCTCCTGGTTGAAATCGCCGAATCGGTTCAAAACGTATTTAACGATACTCCGCCGGAACTCGTTGCCGACATAATGGAAAAGGGAATAATTCTCTCCGGTGGTAGCGCCCAACTCCATAATCTACCGGAATTTTTTGAAAGATATCTCGGGGTCTCGGCATACTTGGCGGAAGATCCGCTGTTCTGTGTTGCTCGTGGAACCGGATTGATTTTAAACCACTTGGACTCATACAAAAAAACGCTTCTAAACAAGCGATAAATGAAAATTATTTTAGGACACGAAGCAGAAATAAAACTGCTCAAAAAACTTCACGAAGAAGACGCCTTGGGGCACGCCTATATATTTTACGGTCCCGACAATATTGGAAAGACTACCGTGGCTAAAGGTTTTGCCGATTATCTCGAAACCGGAAAATTTGAAATTTCCGAAAAACCACTTCAAGACTCTCGAGTGTTTTCTCCGAAGAACGGGCTAATCGGCATAGACCAAATGAGAGAATTAAAATCATATCTCTCATTGAAACCGATAATCGCCAAACGTAAAACCGTAATAATCGAATCAGCGAACTTACTTAACGCCGAAGCCCAAAATGCGCTACTTAAATCCGCCGAAGAACCACCGAAGAACTCGCTACTGATAATGACCTTGCAAAACCCGGAATCGCTTATTCCCACGCTTAACTCCAGATTCCAAAATATATATTTTAGTGAACCATCCGAGAAAAAGGTTCTGACTTTTTTCGAAAAAGAAAATAAAAAAGAATTTAAAGAAGCCCTAGAAATGTTCGGAACTAAAGTTGGACTGATTTTCGAATACTTAAACAACGAAAAATTCAAAGAAGAAATTCTAAGAATCAAGAAATACCTCTCCGTAAATCCCGCGAAAAGAGCTGAAATGGCAAAAGAAATGCTTGATGTCGAAGATTTTGACATGAGCGCATTTTTGAAACTTATTGTCCTATTGCTTACAAAAAAGGCGACGACCAAACAAAATACCGAAAATTGGCACGAAATCATGGAAATTTTCAAAAATTTAGAGTATTATAACCTTAATCAGAAAATACAATTAAAATATTTAAATCAGATACTATCAACATGGAAAAATACATAAAAGAAATTGAAGATTCTTTATCTATTGTCCTCGCCAAATTTAAAGAAGAAATCAAAGGGATAAGAAGTAACCGCCCATCCGCAGAACTCTTGGAAAATATTCGCGTAAACTGCTATGACAGCCAAATGCCGATAAATCAAATTGGAACTCTAAGCGTAGGCGGAATGCGAGAAATAATCATTAGCGTTTGGGATAAAACCATAATTCCGGCAGTTATGTCCGCGATCCAGGAGGCAAATATCGGTCTGTCTCTCCGAAACGACGGAATGAATATTATCGCTTCGCTCCCGACACTAAGCGAAGAAAGACGACAAGAATTTATGAAGCTGGTCAAAAGAATTTCCGAAGATTTCAAAATTCAGATTCGCAACAAACGCGAGGAAGCAATTAAAGGGTTGAAATCCGCGGAAGAGGAGGGATCGCTCAGCGAAGATATAGTTTTCAGAGGCAAAGAAGCTATTCAGAAGGTCGTTGATAAATACAACGCCGAGATTGAAAAAAGCTTAGAGGCAAAAATTAAAGAATTGGGGGATTAAAAAAAACAAACACATGACAGCAATTTTAGTTATTATCGGACTTTCAATTTTGATTATCGGCCACGAATTCGGCCATTTTTTTGCCGCGAAACTTTCCAAAATGTTCGTTCGAGAATTCGGAATCGGATTTCCGCCACGATTATTCAAGAAAAAAATAGGTGAGACCGAATACTCCATAAACGCGCTTCCGTTTGGTGGCTTCGTCCAAATTGCCGGAGAAGGGGACACACCGGATAATTCCGAAGAGAAAAGCAATGACGTTCCCAAAGAAAAACTGTTCACCTCCCGTCCGATGTATCAAAAGATGCTGGTCATCGCTTCCGGCGTAATAATGAATTTTATTATCGGCTGGATACTAATTAGCATAGTTTTGATTGTCGGAATTACTCCCATGGCGGTTGTTGGCGAAGTTGCCAAAAATTCACCGGCGGAAATTGCCGGAATTAAAAATGACGATATCTTTAGCGATTTTAAAAACGCCGAGGAACTGAAAGCATTTGCCAAACTTCACCTTGGCGAAAAAACAACTTTTAATGTCATCAGAGGTAACGAAAAGATTAAGGTTGAGATAGCCCTTCCTAATGAAGAAAATAAAGATGGCGGAATTTTAGGTGTAATGCTCGGTCAAACCGGGGATATCCCGGCAGTCCCGTTCTACAAAGCCCCATATGAAGGGTTAAAAGAAACCGCAACTGTAACCAAAGAGACATTTATCGGCGTTATCGGATTTTTTAAATCGATTTTCGCGCATGCGACAATTCCGGATGGTGCAGTTGGTCCGGTGGGGATATTCAGCATTGCCAGTCAAACCAGCAAAGCCGGATTTATCTATTTTGTTTATCTCTTGGCAATAATCTCGGTTAATCTGGCCATAATGAATATCCTTCCGTTTCCGGCTCTGGACGGTGGAAGATTCTTATTCCTCACAATCGAAGCAATAATCCGAAAACCTATTCCAAGAAAAATTGAGGCTATAGTTAATGGAGCAGGATTATTATTTTTGTTAGGGCTAATGATTTTTCTCACAATCAAAGACGTAGGCAGATTATTCTAATCAATCTGCCTTGTCATCCTGAGCTTAGCGAAGGATCTCGACTGATTCAAATCAGATTCCCTGCCTGCCGGCAGGCAGGTTCTCTCCACTCAGAATGACACATTAGTAAGAATGATTAGTATCCCCGTTTGTCATTCCCGCGGAGGCGGAAATCCATCTTCATTTGTTGGACCAAAGAATACTAGATTGTCCAATCGAGTTGGACAATGACAGAAAAAAAGGTTTTATGCTATAATTGACTTATGAATCCCGTTAGAGGCCGCGATTGCTTCTTCGAGATTAATAGAACTATTATAAACAAAATAACGTCGAATAAATAAACAAAATAAGCAGATTAACGAAATCGCGATCTGCCTCTAACGGGATGAATAAAAAACGAAAAGTGGCCAAGAAAAAGCACAATAAAAAAGCCGGCAAAAAAGTAGTATCAAGATATCGCTAAATAAATATAATTAAAATTCTAGATTAAATGCAAAACAACGATTATAAATTTCCCGCATTGATACTGGGGCTATGTATTGTTATAGCGTTTTCGGTTTTCGCCTATTCTTTTTACAGCGCGAGACAACTTGATAACTATTTATCAGTAACCGGTTCCGCGACAAAAAAGATAACTTCTGATTCGTCAAAGTGGGTTTTAAATTTCAATCGCGTTGTTGAAACTCAAAATCTAAAATCAGGGTACACGCAAATGGCGAAAGATTCGGGAATTGTTACAAAATTCCTCAAAGATAGCGGAGTAACCGATGAGCAGATGACCGTTTCTCCGGTCTTTATGAATATGAATTATTACTACGACAAAGGCGCAAACGCTCCAAAAGAATATACGCTTACTCAAAACGTAGAAATAAATTCAACCGACATTGCCAAGATAACCGAATTATCGAAAAACCTTCAACCGATTATAGACCAAGGAGTATTAGTTTCTACTCAAGGAGTTGAATACTTTTATACAAAACTTTCCGATCTAAGAATTGAAATGTTACCTGATGCAATGAAAGATGCCCAAGCGAGAGCTTCCGCAATCGCCGAATCCGGTGGAAAGAAAGTCAGTTCGCTAAAATCAGCTTCAATGGGAGTAGTCCAGGTAATGTCCGCCAACTCGATTGATGTTAACGACTATGGCTCCTACGATACATCCAAAATTGAAAAGCAGGTGATGGTTACCGTCCGCGCCTCGTATAATTTGAAATAAAATAAACAAGATATTTATTTTATTTCAATCCCGCGCCGCGCCCTTCAAATCCGCCAGCTGGCGGAGAAGTAGGGAAGCCCTGCCGACTATAGGGCAAAGTAGGGTAATGACGCTAAATCACAACAAAACAACCCGGACAGTCCATGGACTGTCCGGGTTGTTTATATTTTGAGAGCAGAACACCAATCCTCACAATCGGCGCCCCACCCGTTACCATATATGACGCTTAAACCTAAAAATAATTACAAGTCGCTAATCTTACCTTTTTTCGTATCCGCGCCAATTGCCTCGGAAATATGGTTAAACCCGTCTTTTTTAAGTAGCCTCGCCAAGCCAAAATTAATTTGCGCCGGCAGTAATGGTCCGTTAAAGATAAGCCCGGCAATCATCTGCACAAAACTCGCGCCATTCCGAATCTTCCGATAAGCATCTTCCGGAGTAAAAATTCCACCACACCCGACGACAATCAGCTTTTCCCCAAAATTCTCATATGCCAATTTAATCACTTCGTCCGATCTTTTCTGAGTCGGCATTCCGCTGAAATTTCCCTTGCCGGCTTTATCAACCTCTTCCTTAATTAACGCCGGATTATTCCTGTCTCGCGCCAAATTTCCCAAAATAACCCCGACGATTTTATGTTTAACAATGACCCTTAACATCTCCAAAATTTCACTATCACTTTTCTCAATCGGCATTTTCACGAATACCGGCCTACTTAGATTGAGATTATCAATCGAAGAAAGTAGCTCTTCCAAATTTTTTGGCGGATAAAAACTCACATCCACATTCAAATTTGGGCAACTGATATTCAGCTCATAATAATTAAAATTCGCCGGGGAACATTCTGCTTTTTTAAATGCGGACTCGATATCGGCAATTGCCAGCTCCTGAGTGCAAACTTCGGCAATGTTTGTTTTCCCAATACTCAACCCAACCGGCAATTCAAAATCATCAATCAATAATTTTCTTACCGCAAAATCAATTCCATCATTTTTGAATCCTTTATTAACCAATAAGGCTTTGGACTTAATAAGTCTTCCAAGTCTTGGACGAGTATTACCTTCGTACGGCCTATCCGTAAATGTTCCGACCGTGCCGGAGCCAAAACCCAGGTAGGGAAGTAGGCGTGGCAAATTGACCCGATAATCAAAACCGGCAGCAAGCCCAACAGGTCCTTTAAAAGTAATTCCCGAAATAACCTGGGTTAATTTCGAATTTCTCGGCTTTAACCAAAATGCAAATGGGGCAATCAACCACCTATTTTTTGAACAAAATTCTCCAACCGAAAGCGCAATTTCATGTGTTAACTCCGAATCAAAATAGAATACAAAATTATAAGCAATAAAACGATAAATTCCGGAAATAGCGCTCAAAAGCGATTCTTTCATAAGATGATTATAGCAGGAATTTCACTTTTTCAAAATTTCTGGTAAAATAAGACACATGAAATTTAATCTGAAAAACATACTGATATTCGGCATGGTTCTCATCTTCGTCCTGCAGGGAATCTCGATGGCCTTTCCAACCAACCCACAACCGGTCGACAATACACAAAATACATCAAACCAAAATACTAAAATGAAAAATCAAATAACCTTAAAAACCAGTCAGGGAGATATCACCTTTGAAACTTATAATAGTGATGCCCCGAAAACCGTCCAAAACTTTATCGACCTCGCCAACAAAAAATTCTACGATGGCGTAATTTTTCACCGCGTGATTAAAGGATTTATGATTCAAGGAGGCGACCCAACCGGAACCGGAATGGGCGGGCCAGGATACAAGTTTGAAGACGAACTCAATCCGTCAACCGAAAGCTATAAAGCAGGATATAAAAAAGGAGTTGTCGCCATGGCTAATTCCGGAAAGAATACCAACGGCAGTCAGTTTTTCATAATGCTGGAAGATGTTCCATTAGAAAAGAACTATACCATCTTCGGAAAAGTTGTCAGTGGACAAGAAGTCGTCGATAAAATCGGCAACCTTCCTACGGGAAAGGACGACCGCCCAATCGACCCTCCGAAAATTAATGAAGTGGTTGTGACGAATTTGTAACTAAGAACTTATAATTATCCACCGATAACCAATATTCCATTAACTTTTTTTAAGTTATGGATTATAAGTTATAGGTCATCGGTAATCAGCCGGTTACTAGCTCGCTGGTAGCTTCAAAAATACTTCCGGCGCCCATCATTACAATCACACAATTTTTATTTTCCGAAACATATTTTTTCAACTCTCCGGCTAAATTATTTTTGTCTTCCAAATAAATAAACTTTTTGTTTTTATGCTTTTTAACTAAACTTTTTACCAAAAGAGGGGAGTCATACTTTACTTTCTCCAAATCTCTCCCGGCAACCATGTAAATAGGCAAAATCACTCCAAAATCCACGTTAGAAAGCGACTTAATAAATTCTTTGAATAGCGATTGAACTCTTTTCGCTTGGTGTGGCTGAAACACACAAATAATTTTTGCCTGAGGATATTTCTGCCTAAGCCCCAAAAGGGAAGCGCTGATTTCCGATGGATGATGCGCGTAATCATCATACACGTCCGTTCCGGCGAATTTTCCACGAAACTGCATCCTCCGCCAAACCCCATTAAACTTAGAAAGCGACTTTAACGATTCCGTAAAATCTACTCCTAGAACTTCCGCAACCTTAATTGCTCCCAGGGCATTCGAAAGATTATGAACTCCGGAAAGAGAAATATTTTTCTTCAACTCCGGACTATTCTTTTTATTCAGAGCAAATTTAATTATTTTAAACTTTCTTCTCCTCGCAATTTTTTCGAATCTGGGAGTCAAAGAGACAACTGTCTTATCATCCTGATTTAAAATCAAAACTCCGCCTGATTTAATATTCTCGGCAAACTTCAAAAACGTGCTTTTAACTTTCGCGAAATTACCGTAAAAATCCAGATGTTCTTTGTCGATGTTTAAAATCACCGCAACTTCCGGAAAGTAGTTCAAAAAGGCGGCCCCATACTCATCTGACTCAATCAATAAAACCTTACTCTGACCCAATCGAAAATTCGAACCGTCCAGGTAGTCAACTTTAGTTCCTAAAATAATTGTCGGATCGATCTTAGCGTCGATTAAAATTTTTCCGACCATCGCCGTCGTTGTGCTTTTCCCGTGCGCTCCACAAATTGCAACTGTTCTAAAACGAGATGTAAGTCTACCTAAGGCTTGTGGATAGGAAAGAACCTCCCGGCCGGTACTCTTCGCAAATACAAATTCTTCATTCTGCGGTTGAACAGCTTGAGTATAGACAAAAAGGTCTATTCCGGCCGGTATATTGGCCGAACTTTGGCCTATTTTGACCTTAAAACCGTCTTTTTTGAGATCTTTGGTAATTATAGTGTCGAACCCATCCGAGCCGTAAACAGCCCAATTTTGAGACTTATAGAACCTAGCCAAAGAACTCATTCCAATCCCGCCAATTCCAATAAAATAAATTTTCTTTTTATTCATGAGAGCTATCTTTCACAATTTCATTAAAGTTTGACTTAAAATAATCTTCGGTTATCACTCGTATATTTGATTCCAGTATATTTTTCCTATTCTTAATTATCTTATCAATTACATCCTGCGAAATTGCTTCATTTCCTACAAGTATAAAATAAACGGGCATATTCTTCGGCAATGGCTTATTTGCCTTTATGGTGACAATCCCAGCTAGGCTATGGATATCTTTCGCATAAAAAAGATCGATAAAAAATCCGGCATGAGCAGTTGTATATATAAAAAAATCGCTTGCCACACCTCCTGGTCGAATAATCTTATGTTCATGAACCTTAACTTCGTCAATATTCGATATTAGAAAATCATAGAATTCAGCCTCATACTTTTTGGCACGTAAATCACCCTCGCTAGATACCTTAGACCTGTATTCACCGGCGGTAAAATTTGTCGAACCCGAAAGTCCGAGTTTTGTTCTTAAATCTACGAGACCGCCGAAGTGTCTTTGAATTTGACGAGAAGAGGGGAGATAATCACATTTATCTATTTCTAGTGCAGTTGGATAATATCCATTTTCTTTTTCAAATTTTTCAAAACCTAATTTAATTTCTTCAATCGAAAATGAACCTTGTGAATTTGGCATATATTATAAATTTATCAAATATTTAGCATTTTGTATATTAAAATTTATGGCCCCAAAACTAGGTAGGAAACACATCAAATCCCAAATAACCACTGGTTTAAAGCTTATCCTCCTGTCGTCCAATATATCTTTTACGACATAAGTATATGTCGAAAAAGATATACACTATATTTACCAACAAAACTATTTTGTTGGTAAATATAGCCCTACGACACACCTTACCGGTAATTAAATATTTTTTGAATTAAGTTATAAGTTATTTATTGCAGGCTTCGAATATAGCACTTCCCCTGATATCAATCTGGTATTTAGTTTCTAATTATAAGTGATTAGTCATCGGTTTCTCAATAAAAAAAGGGCCTCTAATTGGCCCCAGAATCAATTTCTGATTACTGAATCATATCATTCGGCATCTCAACCATATTGGCAACATCCGCAAGCTCGATTATCATCCGATGTCCGGAGGCACATTCACACGCCACAAACGATACATGACTATCGCCACGCAACACCCCAAATCCCAAAAGCTTACTGACCGAAGCTCCACACTCGCAAGATAAAGATATGGCAACTCGATCTTCATTCGGAGAAAACTTAATCTTTTCCGACCCGGCCTTCGGTCGCGAGATCATTTTTCACCTCCAAAAATACTAGTTGTAGTTTAAACCTAAAAAATACTATTACAAGCTTCCGCGATTTGTATCGCTTTACAAGTTATTAGTTATAAGTGATTAGTTCTTTATAAACAAACTAAATCTTTTTAAGCACATTTAAAATTCCGCTCACCAAATCCGCGATTCTCATCACATTTGACAAAATATTGTTAAATATTTGTAGTATATATTCACCGACAGTAGTCGCGATTGAAAAAATCTTTCCGATTAACCAAACACCGGAAGTATACAAAAAACTAATGAAGGTCGGAATATCCACCACTCCCCTGCTTAAAAGAAAATTTTTAATCTCAACTCCCCAAAAAATATAAATAACAATTATAACCGCGATTAAAACTAAAACCTGAGAGACATAAGTCTTCATCCCTTGATTATAAATCAATCCTACAAATAACCAAGCGGATTTAAGTCTCCACCATAAGGCATCGGCCCGCAACTTTTTGAAGCTTTTGTTCCTTCTTTAAATCCGGCAGAAGCCGGAGGAATAGTCGGTGTTGCGAAAACCGAAAAGTGCAAATGAGGTCCGGTTGCGTATCCGCTCTTTCCGGAATAACCAATAATCTGTCCACGAGTAACTTGAGTACCGGCAGAAACTAAATATTTTGATAAGTGACCGGAAAGTGTCGTTAGGTTATTGTCGTGCTTAATCAACACAAACTTTCCGTATGCGCCTTTGTAGCAAAACTTATCCTGATCTCCGACCGCCAGAACGACGCCGGACTCCGCCGCGAGTATCGGAGTTCCCAGGGGAACCCCAAAATCAATTCCGTTATGCCATTTCCCTTTGTAGCCATAAACTGCAAAGCTGGTTGCGCCATACCCTTGAGTGCAATTTTGAAGCTTACAATCGCGCGTTTGTGAAGTTAGTGTTCCGATTATCGGCATTCCTAAAACCCCGGAAGACAATGTCGGCAAAAGAGACGGATCGATTTTCAAGCGAAGCTGAGCGTCTAAGGCTTCGATTTCGTTTGCGGCATCTTCCTGAAGCTTCTTAAGTTCCGCAACCTGCTTTTGATAAACACTTTCTTTACTCTTGGTCTGCGTAAGCAACTGTGCTTTTTCTTGTTTAGTATCTTCAACAATAACTTTCTTATTTTTCAAATCTTCTTGCTGATAAACAAGCTCGGTTTTTTTGGAACTCAAAGCCTTAACTTTTCCGGAATACTTTTCCTCCAAGATGCGCATTTCTCCGATATCGGCAGTAAGTTGAGTTCGAACATTATCCACTGCTTGCGAAGCCGCTAATCCTTCCTCTAGGGTTTTATTCTCCAGCAACAACAAAAGCGTGCTTTTTCCGCTCTCGCGTTGGTATTCTCTAAACAAACTGGTAATTGCAACTTTTTTATCATCGATTGACGATTCGATGTCCGAAATATCGTAATTCAAATCTTCAATCTCCAGACCAACTTTTTGCATCGTAGTCTGAGTCGATTGTATCCCCAGATTAATCTGCTTAATCGAACTGTCCAAAGTTTTAACCTGAGTCTGTAAGGTATTCTTTTCTTTTACAACTTCGTTCAACGTAGTTTGAGTCTTCTGGAGTTCCGCGTTAATATCCTGCAACGCCTGATTTTTTTCCTGAATCTTGGACTGAATTACTTCTCGGGTATTTGAACTAACTACCGTCGCTTCTTCGGCTCCGGAAATTTTAATATTCAAAGATAAAGTGACGGTCACAAAAAACAATATTAAAAATTTTGAAATATTAGTGTTCATTATTTAAGGAATTTTCTTCAAGGCGTGGTCAATCCTTTTCACGGCTTCGGTTTTTTTAAGTATCTCGGCGACCGCAATCGGCTCCGGAGAAGCTTTTAGCCCGGTTAACGCAACCCTAAGAGGCGAAAATATTAGCCCTTTACCATGACGCTCGGCGAGCAAGTTGATTACTTCCGAAATCTTTTCGTAACTCCAAAGCTCATCCGGAATTGCAAGCAAGGCTTCTTTGCTAAGCAAAAGTTTCTCTTTTATCGATTCCGAAGTCTCATCTTTCCAGGTCAGCAGTCCCCATGGATATTCCGGCAAATCGAAAAAGAAACCGGAGACATCCACCAACTCATTTAACGTCTTAGCTCTCCCCTTCCCAAGTTCAAAAATCTTGGCAAAATCAAAATCAAATTTTTTCCCGTAAAGCTCCGTGGTTTTTTCTATTAAAAATTCTGAAATCATTTTCGGATCGGCAATTTTAATATGCTCACCGTTTATCCAAAGCAACTTCTCTTCGTTAAAAATCGCCCCGGCTTTTTGAACTCGTGAAAGCTCGAAAACCTCGGTCAATTCCGGCAACGTAAATATTTCCTTGTCATCTTTCGGATGCCAACCCAAGAGAATCAAAAAATTAACCATCGCCTCCGGCAAATAGCCTTGTTTTTTATATTCAAACAAAGACGTCTCCGCATAGCGCTTGGAAAGCTTACTTCTGTCGGCCGCTAAAATTAACGGCAAATGCGCATACGCAACTTCTCGAAAGCCAAGAGCTTTCTGAAATAAAATTTGTTTGGGAGTATTTGAAAGATGATCTTCTCCGCGAATGACGTGAGTAATATGCATCAGTTCATCATCGACGACAACCGCAAAATTATACAAAGGAGTGTCCAAATCTTTCGCAATCGGAAGATCGCCAAATAATGAGGAATCAAAAGAAACCGTCCCTCGAATAACGTCTTTGAATTCAACTCGCGTGTCCGGAGTTCTAAACCGAATAAGTTGTGGAGTTTTTCCGACGGGCGCCTCGGTCAAATGACTGCAATGTCCGCTATATTTTGGCGGTAACCCTTGCGCAATCATCGCCTCGCGTTCTTCATCCAGTTCTTCTTTGCTACAGTAACAATAATAGGCCCAATTAGTTTTAATTAGTTTTTCCAAATACTCACGATAAATATGCGTCCTTTCGCTCTGCCGGTATGGACCAAACTCACCGCCGATATCCGGTCCTTCATCCCAATTCAAGCCCATCCATCGCAAAGCGTCATAGATACCCTGTTCGAACTCGAGCTTGGAGCGCTCCTTGTCGGTATCCTCAATTCTCAATATAAATTTACCTCCATGCTTTCGGGCATGAACCCAGTTAAATAAAGCCGTTCGCCCGCTTCCCAGGTGGAAAAGCCCCGTCGGCGACGGAGCAAAACGGACCCGTATTTCCTTATTCTCCGGCTCTTTAGCCATGGATTGACTATACCATAAAAACAGCAAATTCCAAAGCCTCTCCATTGTCTATTTTACCTGCCAAGCAAAGAGAAATTGTATTTCAATTTTAATGCGAGGTATACACAATTTCTTCTACTTGGTTGCGTTATAAAGAGACAAAACTTTACCGATATTATATGAGCGAAGCGAATTTTATAATATCGAGTATCCTCGACATAGTCGGGACCGGAATATCTGCATTATTTTGTTGAATTGTATAATGCGGATATTTCCGCAGCGGAGAGAGCGCGATTATAAATACGTACATCGTCTAGATTTCCATTGAATAAACCACCATTGTAAGTATTTATTTTACCTATGGTTAAATTCCTTGTGCTTTGTTCATTAGAAAAGGCGGTTATGTTGGTGATCGCGGAATCAGCTACTCCGTCAATATAGTATTTTGCTGAAGTACCGTTTGCAGTAATTAATATATTATGCCAGTTAATATCTACGGGCATAGATTGATTGCTTGTTGAGTCGAATACATATCCTCCTCCTGAAGCGGTGAATGCTATACTTTTAAGTTTTCCTGTCACTGTGCCATGAAAAAATCCTTGTTCATTATTGCCCGGACTGTTACCCATAATATATTGGGTAACTATTGTATAGTCATAAAATTTGGCCCAAACGGAAATGGTAAAATTTGCGGTTTTTTGTATGAAACTAAACTTTTCATTTAGTAGATAATAATCATCCATCCCATTGAAGCTTGCTGCGCTAGCACCGAATTTCCCAGATACCCAATGACTCCCGCTCCCGTGCCAACTTCCATTATTTCCATATCCGCTATAATCGTATGCGGTTGTCCCGCTCCCTTCGTCAAAAGTCCAATAACCAACTAATGAAGAATCTCTTTTCCATTCTAATAATCCGGAAGGAATAAGTCTTAGATTATTCCCAAATTCATAACTGGACAATGACACTCCCCCATCAGTTCCCGTTGCTCCAGTCACTGATTTTTGCTTACTCGATTCCATATTGGAAGTTAATTCCCAACTTCCTCCAGATACGTAAGTATAATAGTTTCCGGTGGAGGTTGTATTTATCGGATCAATCGGTAATTGGGAAATAGGTGAATTTGCAGATATCTTTTGGAAATTAACCGGAATCCATCCGGTGCCGTTTGTGTTGCGGAGATTGGCTGTCGTTACACAGTTATAGGTGTATGTCGCTGGCAAGGTCGGGAGTCCTAAGTTTGAACAATCCGAAAGCGTTGATGGAATAGATACATAAACCACAGTTGACGTTCCCATAAATCCTGTGGAGACATCTGCAGAAAACAGATTAAGCGCGGTGTTGATTGTCGAGAGATCAGAAAGACGATTTGAATCTCGTGCTTGTTTCAAAAGTTCCGCCGGGTTAAGAGTCATCACCACAACCACGCTTAAAATCGCGACTAGGGCGAGGACTACCAGGAGTTCGATGAGGGTGAATGACTCTCTGGATTCCCGCCTTCGCGGGAATGACCAATCGAATAAGTTTTTATTGGTATACATTAGTATCGTTAAAAGTGATAAGTTATCCGTCATTAGTTCCTGCCTATCTCTTAGTATAATTATACACTATTTGATATTTCAAATTCCATATTCTGCTTTATTAGTGTTATTCATATATTAGTATCGTTAAAAGTGATTAGTTATTAGTGATTAGTTATTATCGGCAAGTTTCATTACTTCCTCCGCTAATATTTTGGCGGAATCCGGACGAGCAAACCTAAACCCCGCCTCTCCGGCTCTAATCATTAAATCCGGACTGCTTAGAAATTTAGAAATTTGATTCGCAAAAATCGGAGCCGAAAAATTACTTTCTTCCACCACAATCCCTGCACCGGCAGAAGAATATGCATATGCGTTCTCTCTCTGGTGATCATTGGCCGCTGAAGGCAAAGGAATTAAAACTGAAGGTTTGGAAAAATTAGCTATTTCAAAAATAGTCCCGCTGCCCGCGCGCGCGATTACCAAATCCGCCGCCGAAAGCGCCCTCGCCATTGTAATCTCATCAAAATATGCAATCGGCTGGTAACGGTTTTTTATTTCCAACTTTACGTCAATATCCAAAAATGATGCATCCGCCAATTTTTTAACTTCCGCGAAATTCTTTAAACCGGTTTGATGTAAAATCTGAGTTTGAGGAACCAATTCCTTCAATATTTTAATTATAAATTCGTTAATTCTTTGGGAACCCTGAGAACCGCCCAATACTAGAAGTAACGGTGTTTCCTTTGAAAATCCAAGTGTTTCTTTCGCGCTTGAACTATCCATTTTCTGCGCAAGCATTCCCGGACGAATGGGATTTCCGGTGCGGACTACTTTCGGCGGAATAAAATATTTAGCCGCGGATTCAAAACTTATCGCAATTTTTTTAGCGAACCGCGCCGAGATTAGATTACTAAGTCCGGGAACAGCATCGGACTCATGAATTAAAATAGGAACTCTATGAAACCAACCTGCAATAACCGCCCCGACCGATCCGGGACCACCTTTAGAAAATAAAACGTCGGGCATTAGCCAATAAACCACTCCAAAAGACTGAAGTAGTCCGATAAATGTTTTTGGAATATCAATCAAATTAAGCGGTGAAAAATATCGGCGAATTTTCCCGGTCATAACTTTATGAATCGTTATCCCCAGACCTAAAAACTCAACTTCAAAGGCTCCGGGGTCCCCGATATAATGTAGCTCAACTTCTTCGCTCGAATAATCTCTTTTAAATTGTTCGGCAACCGCGAGCAAAGGATAAATATGTCCGCCGGTTCCTCCTCCCGCAAGTAAAATTCTTTTCATGTATTTATATTATATCTTTTAACCTGAATATTTAGAAACATTTATCGCGATTCCTCCCATGGTCATAAATATCGCCAAAGCCGTGCCACCGTAGCTCAAAAACGGTAGAGGAACTCCGGTCATCGGCAGAATTCCGGAAATTGACCCCATATTCACAAATGTCTGACAAGCGATAACCGCCGCAAAACCAATCAGAATGTAACGACCAAACTTATCTCGTGTGTTTTTGGCAATTAACAATAATTTCACAATCAACATAACAAAAAGCATTACCACAAATCCCGCGCCGATAAACCCAAGCTCTTGCGCCAACACCGCAAAAATAGAGTCTCCGACAACTTCCGGTAAGTAATTCATCTTGGCAATAGATTTCCCGTAGCCCATTCCGGTAAGCTCGCCGGAACCAATAGCAATCAGCGCTTGATTGCGATGATAATTTATACTCTGACTACCGGAATCCGGATTTAAATAGCCGAAAATTCTATCTCTTCTATAGCCATTCGGCAATATTAACAATGAGACAATAACTAATCCGATTGCCATAACCGCGATAACATATTTCCATGGAACGCCTCCCATAAAATAAACCGCAAGCGCCGATGCTACCAAAATAGCAACCGTGCTTGTCGCCGGTTGAATTAGCAAAAGACCGGCAAGAATTCCGGTCACTAAAAAGAACGGCAAGAAATTATTTTTAAAATCAATTTTAGAAGTAAACTTTGTCCCGCTAACCAAAGCAGCAACGTAAACAATATAAAATATCTTCAAAAATTCCGCGGGCTGAAAACTAAAAAATCCTAAATTTAACCATCTGGTGGAACCACCGGTTTTCAATCCCAAAGAAGGAACAAAAACCGCAATCAACAAAAGTATATTAAAAATCAGAGCGAAAAGCGCAATTTTTTTGTATTTTTGATAAGGAACAAAATAAGCCAACAAAACCCCAATCAATCCGGGTAAAAGTCCGTTAAATAACTGGTGTTTTAAATAATAAAAACTATCGCCGAATTTAATTCGGCCCAAATCCGACGAAGCGCTTGCCAGAACCAAAATTCCCAGCAATATCAAGACCACCAGAACCGCGATAAGAAAAAAATCGGGAGCATGGCCGGACTTCGCGCCGGATAATTTAATTCCTGCCATGAAAACTTCTAAATAGTGGTCGACCAAAGTTCTCTCCAATTTCACCGTCATTAAAAGCAATATTTCCGTTCAAAATAACTCCTTTAACTCTTCCATTGCGATATATAGTCAAATCGGCATAGTTTCCTTCCGCCACCACTCCTCTACCGGATAGATTCAAAAGCTTCGCCGGGAGCGACGTAATTTTGCTGACCGCTTCCGAGAGCTCGGTAAGGCCGAGATTTTCCGCTCGGGATAAATATTTTGTAAATGCGGATGAATATGACTCGGAATTTTGCGGAGCATGAGTAGAAATCAAAAACCTCGGATTATCCATAACCTTAGTAAGTAACTCTTCGCTAATTTCATTATCGGCAATTGAAACCCTGAGCCTAGTCATCATCATAAGTTTAAATATCGCCTCTGACGGATCGGCAATTTCCCTCGCTACCATAAATTCTTTCAGAGTTTTCCCTTCAACCAAATTGTCCCCAATGGCCTTAAGTATTTTTATTTTTTCGGGCACAACTTCCCGAATTCCTTTTTTAACCCGTTCCGCGAACCACTCGTCCTGCATTCGCCCATACATCTCTTCAACCGAACCGCTCTGCGCCCATTCCGGCAACAAAAAATATATCGGCATAACGTTTTCCGAATACGGTCGCACACTTGCATAAACATTTCTGGTTTTTCCCGCCTCTTCCAGAAGTTCCAGAATTTTTCCATACCGTCTGGAAAGTTGCTTGGACGGAGCGAGATGATAAATCAAAAAATTCGGGTCCGATTTTAATTCCGACTGTAATCCTAAAGCTTCTTCAAGTGCTTGTTCAACTTCTTCCGACAAGTGACTTCGTAAATGAACTCCAACCAGTGCTTTTTCTTCGGAAGCAACGGTAGCTAGATTTTTGATTTCTCGGTAACTCGCAACCTTCCCATGGCTATATTCCAATCCGAAAGAAACCCCAAAACTTCCGTCATGCATGGCATCTCTTAAAATCTTTTTAAAAACATTTAGCTCATTTACCGAAAGTTCTCTAGGAGTCGCTCCGATTAAATCCTCTCGAACTGTTATATGTCCGGTCAACGTTCCAAAATTAACGCCTAGCTTAAATTTATTAAATCCGTTTAAAAATTCCTTGGTAGTTCGCCAATTACTGTTTATTCGGCCGACATCTCCCCACTTTCTAAGTGAGTCTAAACGTCCGTAAAGAAGTGGCGCCATCGAGAATCCGCAATTTCCGCCGATAGCGGTCGTTACTCCCTGCTTCAAATAGTGCGATTGTGCCGGATCTTCCAAAATATCCAAATAATGATCGCTGGTTGTGCCTAAATCTATAAACCCGGGAGTCAGATACGCGCCTTGCCCGTCAAAAACAACATCCGCCTTTTTTTGCGGAAAACTTCCGATAGCCGAAATCTTATCCCCAACAATAAAAATATCGCTGAAATCCGGATATTCCCTTAGACCCCCAAGAACCTTTACGTTTCTAATGAGTAAAGTCATTTATCCGATAATTATACAACAAACAACCCTATTATGAAATTATATTATACCCACGCTTTCTATTCTAAATTCTATTTTTCCCGATTCCGTAGGAATCGAGGATCCTCGACGAAGTCGGGACTATGTTCTAGGTTCTATTCTGTAAAAACCTTAAATCCCCCATCCGCCGGCTGTAAAAACAAGCCCCCATCAAGGTCAGTCCGTAAAATCTTGGACGATATTGACGAAAGTAATGCCAACGCCTCCGCTGTCGGATGGCCGTATCTATTTTTAAGGCCGACTTCTATCACTGAAATCGAAGGATCTACCGCCGAGATAAACGCGCTCCCCGCCGAAGTCTTCGATCCGTGATGCGGAACCTTTAGAATGTCGGCTTTAAGCTCCTCGCTATATATTTGTAATAAATATGTTTCCACTTTTTTACTGATGTCTGCCGTGAATAACGCCGTCCTTTCACCTATGGTAATTTTTTCCACAATTCCGGTATCGTTCAAATCCTTCGCCTCGATAAATTTATAATCCGGCGACAATATTTTAATATTATCTTCTCCCTGTGAAATAATCGTTCCCGCGCCCGTAACTACCAGCGGAATATTTAATTCCGCAAGTTTTTCTTTCAAATTTTGCCAGCTACCGGAACCGCTTGGCTCCGCCCCATTCCAAAGCACCGCTCCAAACGAATATTTTTTGATTAAATCCAAATATCCGCCAAAGTGATCGGCTTGAGCATGAGTAATTATTCCAATATCAATGTAATTCGCGGATAATCCCAAAATCTTCTGCATTTCCGAAACTACTTCATAGTTCGGTCCGGCGTCGGTAAGAATCGTTGCCCCACCCCGCAAAACAACCATCTCCGAGTCCCCTTGCCCCACATTGAGAAAATAAAATCCGGGAATAATCGACAATTTCTCGCCCAGCGCGAAAACCCACAAATAAATATTTAGCGCCAGAAGAATAGCAATAAACGAAATCAATTTACTTGTTTTCATTAGGATTGTCGTCTTTATAAAATATTATAATCCCCAAAAGTAAAACTACATAAACTGCCGTAAATATTCCGTTTCTAAAGTAACTGCCCGACGGTGTATAAAGTTTTGAAAATAAATTAATTATAAATATCTGGTACCCCAAAACAATCTCACATATCCATACTATGAAAAATGAAAGGAACGGCAATATAAAATTAAAAACCAAAAGCAGAAATGCAAAAAACATTGAAATTGGAATTGTTCCGAGTATAAAAATATTTGAAATAAGCGATACAACCGAAAACCCGCCGAAGTAATTAACAATTAACGGCAAAACTGCGAGTTGCGCCGATGCGGTTTCCACGGTGAGCTTTGAGATAAGTCCGCCCTTCAGTTTGAAGATACTTGTAAGTGATGGCGCGATATAGACTATTCCCATAAAGCTCAAAAACGATAATTGAAATCCAATCGAATATATAACCAACGGATTCCACCACAACATAAGCGCTCCGGCAAAACTTAGAGCATAAGCCGGAGTAATGTTTCTTCCCAACTCCTTCGAAAGTAAAAAAACTCCGCCCATTATAGCTGCCCTAACAATTGACGGATCTCCCCCAACCATTAGGGTAAAAATAATAATAACAAAAAAATACAAAAAAATTCTAATCCGCCTACTAAAAACGGCCACGACTAGACCCAAAGCTCCAACCAAAATTGAAATATTGTATCCGGAAAGAGCGACAATGTGTGTCGTTCCGCTCCGCTTCATCGCCTCCTTAAATTCCGAACTAAATTTGGCTTTCTCTCCGAACAAAAGTCCGGAAGCGAGCGCGCCGGCGTTTGGACTAAGATTTTTAGTTAAAACCGAAACAAATTTATCTTTAACCCCGAACAAAAGCTTATTAATTTCACTTCCTTCATTTCCGACATATTCAATTCTTTCCGCAAAAATTACCGGCGAACCTCCTTTGACTTCTGCCGACTCAAAATCACCCGTAACTTTCAGGACATCTCCATATTTGAAAATATCCTCACTCGGGTAGAAAACCAAAACCTCTCCGCGATATTCGCCTCTAAGCTCGGCAACAATTCTCCGACTTTTATCGGTCGTAATAGTTTCCGAAACCGACATCACTTCAAAATCTCCACCAGTAAGCTTAGGATATCCGTTTAGAACAATCCCCTCTCGCATTCCGAAATAAAAAATAGCCACAAAAACCCCGCTAAAAAATAATGAAAATAAATATAAATAGTTTCGTAAAAAAACAGCGCTTGACAAAAATATCATAAACGCCAGCCAAAAGATTACTTTGTAATATGAGTCAAAAAAACCGCTGATTAAAACACCCACAATAAACCCGAAATTTATAAAGAAGAATTTTTGAGCCGCCATTCGGCTATTTTTTTATGGTCTCCCGAAAGAAGAACTTCAGGGACCTTCAAAACCTTTCCTTTTTTATAATTAATAATTTTCTCCGGTCGGCTGTATGCGGGGTAAGAACCGCGAATACTCTCCAGCGACTCCTGTTTACCCAAGAACCCCGGTAAAAACCTCGCCACGGCCTCGGAAAGCACTAAAGCGGGCAATTCACCACCGCTTAGAACATAGTCTCCTATCGAAATCTCTTCATCTACCAAGTTTTCCGCTACTCGTTCATCCACTCCTTCATACCTTCCACAGACCAAAGTAATTTTCTTAAGTTTGGAAAAATCTTCCGCAATTTTTCCGGTAAGTTTTCGTCCGCGAAGTGAAAAAAGAATTACTTTCTCATTCTTGGTTTTCGCCTTTGTTTTTACGGATTTAAGAGCTTGCCAAATCGGGTCAAATTGCAAAACCATTCCTGGCCCACCACCGAAAGGACGTTCATCAATTTTTTTATGAACGCCTTCGCCGAATTTTCTAAGATCGATAAATTTAAATTCCAAAAGCCCGGCGGAAACCGCTCGCTTGAACATCGAGTCCGTCGTATATTCTTTAATCAGCCCCGGAAACGCCGTTACTATCTGAATCGTCAGCTTCTTTTTTTTCATTTGTCTTATTTATACCTAGCTTATTTAAAATCGCCAATTTGAATGAATCGATATCGACCGACGTTTCTTTTGGTTTATCTTTAATGTCTTTCTCTTCTTCTACCTGTAAACTGGAAAGTGAAATTTGTGGCACGGTAGATCTTGGCCGTTCTGTCGATTGTTCAACCTGACCCGCCACGAAACCTGGCTCTTTAAAAATCTGCACGTTATTCATAACTCCACTCCAGCCGAATATTTCTTCTTCCACTGCCTGTCGCGGACGAGCATACCTTTTTCGCGAAGCCTTAATAACTTCCTCTTCCGATGGCACCTCAAAACTAATTTTAACCGGTGGCAAAGTACTCGCCGAAAATGGTCTGGATGTTAATCCATCCACCATCAGCTTCAAATATATTTTTCGATTTGGAAGATTGACCATATCTTGGGAAGTAAACTCCGGCTCAACTTCTTTGGCCATAAACTCCGCGTCCGCCGCCCCCACTCTAAATATAATCATCGTTCCAACGTTACCAAAAATAGCATCGCGAATCTTAGTGTTGTTATCCACAACCAATTGTCCGACATACTGATGAGCCAAAGTTAAAGCCAAGTGATATTTTCTTGCCTCCGATAAAATATTCGCGAAAGAATCCGTAGCGAAGTTCTGAAATTCGTCGACGTATAAATAAAAATCGGCGCGCTCATCTTCCGGAATTCGAATTCTATCCATCGCCGCCAGCTGAATTTTCGTAATAATCATAGCGCCCAAAAGCGCCGAGTTATCTTCTCCGATTCTTCCCTTAGAAACATTCACTAAAAAGATTTTCCCCTGATTCATCATCTCGTAAATATCAATGGTGCTCTTCTGCTGTCCCAAAATGTTTCTCATTAAAGGCGTAGACAAAAACTGTCCGACTTTATTTTGAATCGGTGTAACTGCTTCGTTTCTAAACTGTTCTTTCCAGGTCTCGAATTCTTGCACCCAAAACGCTTTGACTACCGGATCTTTAACATTCGCGACAATTTTTTGTCGATACTCTTTATCTACCAGTAATCGATTAATGCCCAATAGGGTTGACCCGGGCGTCTCCAAAAGCGCCAAGACCGCGTTATTCAAAATATATTCCATTCTCGCCGACCAAACTCCTGACCAAATCTTTGTGAAAATTCCCATGAGACCGGAAGCAACCAGATGTTTATATTGCGGATCAGAAATTTCCAAGGGGTTGAATCCGACATGAAAGTCCGGATCGGCAGGATTAAAATAAACCACGTCGTTCAAACGTTCTTTCGGGATTTTGGAAAGTAAGCGCTCAACAACTTCACCGTGTGGATCCACAAAACAAATACCCTCCCCGTTCACAATGTCCTGCACGGCCATATTTTCAATTAAAGTAGTTTTACCGGTGCCGGTTTTTCCGATGACATAAGTATGCTGACGACGATCCAGTCTTTTTATACCAAAAATCTTATCCGCATTCCGGAAGTCGGTCTTGGCAAAAAATACTACATCTTTTTTGGATTCTTCCATTTTATTGAATAATATTTAGCTCCTTCAAAAATTTCTCGTAGCCACGCATAGCCTTATCGCTTAAATCGACGGAAAGTTCAAAACCATCGGTATGCACCACGTTATTTCTAATCTTATGCGAAGTCCAGATATCCTCCAAACTACGAAGCTCACTTCGGTCGATATTCATGAGTCGGTCAGCCATGTGTTCCCCTTCAAGTCCGGCATTTTTTAAAATCATGTCTACCAATGCATCCGCTTGGATTATTGCCACTTTGGAATTATCCATATCTCCGGAATCATATTTATTCCTAATCTGAATCCACTTTTCCAATAGTTCAGCGCGCCTAATGGTCATCAGCGGAGCGGAATTATCATGCGCGAACTTCGGACGCATCTTAATCCCTGCCAATAAAGTTCGAATGGTCAAGATGACCAAAATTAAAGAAAAACCCATCAAAAAATATCGCGCGTATTCCAGCATCTGAACAATTTCTAAATTTGTAATATTTGTAATAAAAGTTTCCATTTATTTGAATAAATCTTCTCCGCCTTCCTCTCCAAAAATTGCCAATCCGGCCGGAGGACCAACCTTTTTACTTTCAACGCCTTTAATAAACGGCGCAGTCAGCGTTGCAATCGTCGGCAAGTGATAAATCGTCGCCAAAGACTCAATCGAAAGATGAATAAACGCAGATTTGTTATTTATATGGAACGGAGTGGAAGTAAGCAAAACCCCCCATAAAGTATTTTGTGGAATTTCTCGATGACGATATTTGTGCAACATAAACTCTTTGCGGTCTCGATTCCTTGCCTCAGCAAAAACAAACGGAAATTTATCCGACTTAGCTCCACCAACAGCCACTCCGTCATTTACTTTAAATGAATTCAAATCCGGCGAAGAGTATTGATTAAACGAAGAGAGCAATCCGGTCTTCGCGTAATTCTCCTGGAAAATAGCTTTCGGCGAAATATAAATTACGCGAATTAAAGTATCGAAAAACGGCTTAGAAAAATTTGCTTCAATCGCGCGCGCAATTTTAGCTTCGGTCGTTGATTTTGGTTTTGTCTCCTCGCCTAAATCTTTATCTTGTCCCTTAAGCTTATCCAGAATTGGTTTATATTGATTTTTGATGTCTTTAGTCTTAACCGGCATCAACATTATTTGTATTCCGATAATCTCGTCTTTTTTAACTCGGCTTAAAATTTCGATGATTACCGAAATTGGATCAAAGTGTTTTTCATCTCCTCCGGAAGAAAATTCCGTATACGATCGTATAGGATACGCCCCTTCTTTATCTAAAATTAACTCTGCTCCCCAAACGTCTTTTCCCTGAGCGTGTAAAATTCCGGTATTCGAAGGAATCATCGAAACGTAATCTTCGACCTCGCGGGCTTCAATATCGTGGTAAACCGAAAAAAGTGAAGACTCTAAAATATTTCTAAGAGAGTCTTTCACTCTAATATAGAAATGAACTTGTCCACCGATACTCACCAATTCTAAAGAAGTCCAATCGATTGCTCGATCGCTTGATTTTCCACCCCATCCGTGGATAGTCGACAAAACCTGTTCCATTGAAGCCGGAGTTCTCTGCAAATCACGTGGCATCTTAATTTCCAAAACCACCCACTTCTTTTCTCGCTTCTTCTTTTCTTGCGAAACAAAAGTGGAAAGTGATCCGTAAATCGGCAAAAAAACCAGTGGGATGATAAGCCACCAAATACTAATCAAAAAATCTTTAATCTCTCCCCAAAAATCAAATGACATTAAAAATATTATATCACAAACAGCTTAATTTTACGCCCTCCTGGAACCCTTAGACCTCGCGAACCGTATATTTACCGTCCGCGCCTCGTGAGAATAAATCTTTATTTTGAAGATTAACCAAAATAGTGTTGTATTTGAAAAATCTATTCTTTTGAACGGCCAAAACAATATCTTTGGAGCGAAGCGGACCTGCAGTCTTTAAAACTTCCTTAATAACCTCTTTAGCCGTCCCCGGCTTAAAACCAAACTCCGAAAGTCCATACATTCCTCGGCCAACCAAAACAAATCTTTCGTCTTTAATTAATTCATTGTGAACCGTAGAAGCTAGGGCAACTTTATTATCGAACTTAGCCGTATTAACCAAAGAAGCAATATTTGCAAAATGCTCCGGCTTTCCGGACTTCTTCAAGACCAAATAAATTCGATCCCGGATTGTCTTCGGTCTGATTTCCGGCCAGGTGGCAAGTCCTTTATCTCCAAACGGATTGGAGTGAATTTTTTTGGAAATAGAAAGACAATTTTCCATATAAACGGCAGGAATACCTTTTTCTTTAATAAATTTCTTATAATGGGTATCGTATCCTCCGATCAAAATTTTATCTTTAGAAGAATTCATTTCGGAAATCCAGGAAGAAACCAATTTAATGGCATTGTTCAGAGAATCTTTATCGCTATAATAAAAAGATTTGAAATCGGCGTCTTCGCCGTAAGCGCTAAAATATTTTGAAACCGCAAGCAAAACCGCCAAATAATTTTCGTTTAAACCTGCAACATCTGACTTTAAATAATCAACCATAGTTGACGTAGAAACGACCCCTCCCGAAGACTTTAAATACTTCCTACCCTTATCAAGTAATTTTATACAAGCGGGCACAGCCGAAAGCTTCTGGCTCATATCCGAAAGAGCGGTTGCCTCAATCTGACGAACCCTTTCTCGAGTAACACTAAACTTCTTACCGATTGCTTCCAAGGTTTGTGGCTCCCCGGATGGCACACCAAAACGACCGGCAATTACATCTTTCTGTCGGTCGACAAGATCCTTAGTTAAAACGTTATATATCTTTAAGATTGTAGCTTCTGCCATGTATTTTATCTTGCTTATTTATATATTTATTTGACCGTTTTGTCAAGAATTTCTACCTTGTGGACAACTTATGCCACACATACAAAAGCGGACTAGCTACAAAAATTGAAGAATAAATACCCACCGTAACTCCAACGAGTAAGGTCAGAACGAAATAGTGAAGACTTACCGGTCCCACAAGATAAAGCGCCGATAAGACCAAAATAAGAGTCAAAGAAGTATTAATCGAACGTGCCAAAGTCTCGTTTACGCTCTCGTTAATAACCTCCCCAAATTCCTTCTTCCCGCGACTAATTAATAGATTCTCTCGAATTCTATCGAACACCACAATCGTATCGTGGACCGAAAAACCGACTACCACCAAAAGCGCCACCACAAAGTTTCCATCAATTTCAACCGCTCCAAAGTGTCCCAAAACCGCAAGCATTCCTGCCGGAATAGCCACGTCGTGGAAAAGGGAGACTAAAGTCACCACTCCATACTTCCAAGAACTAATCGGCTGATAAACTTTTCGAAATGCATAGGCAATATACAACGAAATTCCAAGCAATACCAAAATCATAGCCGTGATAGATTTCTGTCGGAGCTCAGCTCCTACCGAAGGACCAATTGACTGAAAACTCATCTCTTCGAAAACTCCGAATTTAGTTTTTAAATCATTAGAGAACTTCTGATGCTCCGCCTCCGAAATATCCGGAATTCTAACAAATAAACTTCCGCCTTCCTCGTCCGTGTTAATTTTTACCTCGTTGACTTCCAAATCATTACGGAAAAATTCTTCGACTTGAGAAGATGACTCGTTGCCGGATAATTTAAACTGCCAAAGCGTTCCGCCGGTAAAATCAATCCCCTGTTTAAATCCCCAGAACAAAGATGCGAAGACTGCCGCTCCAACCAAGACTACCGAAATTCCTAGGTATATTTTTCTGTGTCCAATTACATTTACCATGTTTATTTAACTTTATTATTTTTAACGAAAACCTTTAACAATAATCTGGTAGTGGTTATTGCCGAGAACATGCTCACCAAAACTCCGATAAGAAGAGTCAGAGCAAATCCTTTAACGAAACTGCTGGTAAAGAAGTAAAGAATTACCGCAGTAATAATCGAAGAAGTGTTTGAATCGCGAATTGAAGGCCAAGCCAACTTAAAACCTTCAGCAACCGAGGCAGTTCGGGATAATCCTTTCTTTAGCTCTTCCTTAACACGTTCAAAAACCAAAATATTTGCGTCTACTGCCATTCCGATAGTAATAACAAAACCGGCAATGCCTGCAAGAGACATCGTTATTCCGACTAATTTAAACACTCCCAAAGTAAGAGCGACATAAATCAAAAGCGCGATAGCCGCAAAAATTCCGAAAAACCCGTAATAAATTAACATAAAAATAATTACCAGCCCTGTTCCAACTGCTCCGGCAACAACTGCGCTACGCAAAAAACCTGCACCCAAGGCAGGGCTTATTGTCTGCTGATTGATAAGCGTAATTGGCGCCGGAAGCGCTCCGGCATTAAACCTCTCCACCAATAGTCGCGCGGTTTCAATCGTAAATTTCCCGGTAATCTGAGCTTTCCCTCCGGAAATCTTTGACTGAACCGTAGGAATTTCAATTGGCTCACCATCCAAGAAAATTGCAAGTGGCTTTCCGATATTCCTTCCGGTTAATTCTTCAAAGATTGTTGCTCCCTCTTCGTTAAAAGTAATCGACACCTGCGCAGCTTGAGTGGTCGGATCGAAAGTCAACTCCGCGCCGGAAATATATCTGCCGGTTAAATTGGTCGGCAAAAACTGAGTGCTGGTTCCCTCGCCTAACACTTCTCTAAAATCCAACATCGGAGTTGTCCCGATCATATCAATCGCCTGACCAATATCTTTTATTCCGGCGAGTTCCACTATTAATTCGGAACGATCTCCGGACTTTCCGAGATAAACTTGAGGCTCACTAACCCCAAACAAGTTGACACGACGCTCAATAACATCTCTTAGACCGTTTAGAACCGAAGCCTGATCTTTAGACGGAACGCCGGAAAGGTCCACATTGTAAACCAGGTGACTTCCACCGACCAAATCCAACCCCAACCTCCAAGGCATATTTTTTTCTCCGAAACCTTTTGGATAGACGAAGAAACCGGCCAAAACAGCTACAAGAACAATCGATATGAGAGCGAGCGTTGTATATCTCTGCATTGCGAAATAGTTTACTAGAATTTAAGTTATTAGTCAAAAATTTAATTTGCGCTTAATGCGTTATTAGTAATTAATCATCTGTCATCCTGAGCTTGCGAAGGATCTCTTTATCGTTTTGTCATTCCGGCCTCCGAGCCGGAATCCAGATTGTCATAAATTAATTTGACGTTTTTATCCAAAGTGTCATAATCCTAATCAGCAAAAAGGAGTCACGCCATGTACCCGAAGGAAGACAAAGACATTGACGACATCGACCTCGGCAAAACCCTCATCCTCACCTTCGTCATCATCTCAATCGGCATGACCGAAAAGGTCATCTACAAAATCCAGAAGTTCTTCAAGAAGTAACCTGTCGTCATCTTACCGAAATTAACCGAGGGTTTGCCCGAGGTTTAAATTTCGCAATCCCGCCTCCTTGGCGGGACATCTTGCCCCCGCCACGCACGGGGGCTTCTTTTTGTGCTTCACCCTCCCCTATCTGCCATCCTGAGCTACGCGAAGGATCCATTTATTATCTTGTCATCCCGGAGTACTCATCCGGGATCCAGTACTTTATTCCTCTTGTCATTCCCGCGAAGGCGGGAATCCATATTCTCTGTTTATCTTTACGATTTCGAATTTTTATATTACAATTTTTTAGTTCACAGAGCTCCCATAGCTTAGTGGTAAAGCAGTTACTTTATGAGGCTTTGCCTCATCGCTCGGTTCGCTCATTAAAAATGAAAATGAATGGTTTGCGTTGTGCTTAGTGTGCTCCCATAGCTTAGTGGTAAAGCAGTTGCCTTTTAAGCAATTGATCAAGGTCCGATTCCTTGTGGGAGCACACTGTGCAAAACAATTCATTTTCATTTTAATTCGTTGCCGAGCGTAAGCCCTGTCCGCCTTTGGCGGAAATTGATCAAGGTCCGATATTCTTGCCTGCCCATCCGAAGCCTCGCGCGAAGGAGGGTGGGAGCACTGCATTCGCTGTGTTAGAATACCTAAATGACAGACCTCAACATAAAAGATGAATGGGGTGGAATAGACGAAAAAATTAAGCCTCTAGTTTCCGAATTAAATCGTCTCGAAATCCCCACTTCCGGTTCCTGCGAAGGCCGTGTCGACCACGGCTTCCCCGGTCCCTGGGTCTCAATTCACGCTCCACAAAAAATTAAAGCCGAAGTGGAGTCCCTATTAAACGAATTCTATTCTGATAGAAATACCGACCCAAGCACTCGCCTATCATTAATGGATGGTCATGGCAGTTTCTGGATATATTCCGGCGGGGAAAAATTTCTTAAATTCAGAGATGAAGTAAACGCCCATGCCGAGAAAAAAGCTGCCGGCGAAAATCCCGAACCAAAAATAATAACCGACGAAGAAAAAACTATTCGCCTAACAACTCTCCCATTACAGCAAATGTCCTTTTTATCATTCGTATATTCGCACAAATTTGTGATTTCGTAACAATATGCTAATCTATCCATAGAAAATTAAAAAACGGAGGGCACCGTGAAAACTCCCTACATCGGAATCACCGACTTCGTGAACCCCGAACAAGCCGAGCGAATGCTCAAATTCTTCGGTGAATGCGGATCTCAAGAAATTGGCAGACGCTTGATGGTCGGCGTGATGATGAGCTACAAAACTCTGAACGGCATTCCAACAAAATGGACTACTGCTTTCCCGCCGAAAGAAATCATCAAAGATATTTTTATTTCTCATCCCCTCGCCTTCAATACCTTGCACTATGCCGACTATGACGGCATTAAGGTTGCGGAGAACATCGAATTTGCCGCTTCGCTAGGCGGTCCGAACATGCACGCACTTCAGCTAGACATGATTTGGCCCGACCCGAAAATTATCGCGTCATTCCGCAACCGCTATCCGTGGATTCAGGTTATTGTTCAGGGGAACTCGGACGCTATGGATTTAGTAGGCAATAATCCTGTCGCATTCACAAAAAGACTTCTTGAATACGGCGACGCGATCGATTACGTTCTTCTCGACATGAGCATGGGAAGAGGTCTCGAACTAAAAGCCAAAGCGATACTCCCCTTTGCGAGAGCAATCGCCAGATATCTTCCGGAAGTTGGAATCGCCGTTGCCGGTGGACTGGGACCGGACACGCTTCGCCTTCTGAGGCCACTCCTCGAGGAATTTCCGAATCTGAGCATCGACGCCCAAAGCAAACTCCGCCCGAGCGGAAACGCCCTCGACCCAATCGACTGGCGAATGGCCGAACTCTACCTCCAAAGAGCCTTTTCCTTGTTTTAGTAATCCAAAATCGCCCCGCAACACGCGGGGCAATTTTTTTAAATCCGGAACTCCAACCGTAATTTAACTAACCAACTTTAATTCTAAAACCTTTTTCAAAAAATCCTCAAACTTCCAGTTCTTCTCTTCCCATAGAGCTTTCAACTTAGCTCGAAGTTCCTGATGTTTGGGATAACCCTCGTCCAAGGGCAATCCTCTCTTTTCTAAAATTGGATTCAACAGAACAGTCAAAGATTCTTTCAAGTCGTGAGTCTGCGCTTCCGACAACCCGGACGCTTTACACTCTTCCCAAAAATATTCGTGAACCAAAAAATGCATCAGCTCATGATAAATATTGGAAATTTTTATTTTATACCTTTCCTCAAGCCGTGTGAAAATTACAAAAAAGACGTTGTTTGCAGGTTCGTAACGCCCGAGCCCAAAAACAGTTATATATGCTGTAATATCTGCAGTCTTAAACTTCCTCTGCATTAAATCCTCAATATCACCCTGAATCTCCGCGGAATTAGTATTTGCGATTAACCAATTCTTAAATGAAGCAACTTTTCCCGTCTGATAAAAATTATCGAATAGATATTGTTTTAAATACTCGGCGTCACCCAGCCTCTCTTTATCGACATCCTCCGGTATCCGTTTTGATGGATCCGAAACATAGTTACTGCGACTTGTCAGTGACTTTTGCCAGTTTTCTACATCTCGGCTAACATCTTCGATAAATTCGATTTTCATAATTGTTATTTATTTAGAGTAGCTACTGCTTGCTTCTGCAATTTATTAATAAACAAAATACCTATCGGTCGGTATAATGCTCATCAACTGAAGAAGACGAAATATAAGAAGTAAATAAGCATATGTAACTATCCAAATTAATGCGTCCATTCTATCAAACCTACCCCTTTTTTCTTCACATATTTCATCCATATTCCTAATATTAATCTATTCTCAAAGATTCTCAATCAACTGGCGAATGGCCGAACTCTACCTCCAAAGAGCCCTTGCCTTGTTCTGATTGTTCTGAAAATCCAAAAATCGCACCCCTGTGCGATTTTTTTTATTTCTCCGCTGACATCAAATTTACTTACCTAAGCTTTTTAATGCTTTCTCTTGAATTACAGCATGAGCGGATCCGAACAACATAAATACGCTATATCCATCATTCCAATATTTTTCTACTTCTGAAACAATGTGTTCATTGCGTAGTCGGCTTGAAGCGCGCGCGATATCATTAATAACCGAATCATGATAAATCGGCACCGCAGCTTTCATTAAATTCTCCTGTTCGGAAACAGTAATCTTATTCCCAAATATTCGCTCGTGAATTCTATCGTAAAAACTAAACTCTGAAGACGCTCCAGAAATACACTTTGCGGTAGATGCAATTGCTTTACTAATAACCTCATCAAAAGTACCCATATTCCCAATCTTTAGCCACGCCCCGACACTTCGCGCAAAAATATAATATTTCACCAAATCAGAATCAAAACCATTCTCTAACTGTTTAGCCTCCTCCTGCATCGACAAGTTTGGCCAAATAAAAGAAATATTTTCCAATCCGGCGAAAGACATCAACAATCCAGATTCTCCAAATTTTTCGATAATTTCATTCCTCGCGAGTCCATCAACTTTAAACCCTCCGGGTCCTTCCAAAAATACAATTCGTTTTCCGTTTGTCTCGCTAACAAATTTATTCCAGTAAGATTCCAGCTTACTCCACTGTAGATTTCTAGGATCTCTGCTGTGCTCTACCCCAAAGTAAAATATTGCCTTGCCATTACCAAGAACCTCAAAGGTATAAGGTGAGTCGTGTCCTTTTTCGAAGATATCCTGATATTCTTCGTCTGAAAGTAAAAGTAAATAGTCCATATAAATATTATTACAAATATATTATGAAATAATTAATAGTTTATATTCAAAATAACAATCGAAAAATCGCACTAGGGGGCTTTTTGATTGCTAAGATATTCTTCTCTGTAGATCCTAAATTTTTCCTTTATATCTTCGAAGCTTTTAATACCAACATCCCAAGAATCCTCGCCTCTCGCATATATCTCATAACGCCTGCCATACCAAGCCTTAATGACTGCGGCTTGAGGGTCAACGATATACCAGCTATCTCCAATTTTTACTTCCGCAAAAATATGTCCTTTTATATGTTCTCCGCCTTCTTTCAGCCAATCAGTTTCTATGGCCTCTACGTATTTTGCCTCGATTCCGATTGCTCGAACCAGTGCCAAAAACACCAAAGCATAGTCTGTACATCCGGTAAGCTTTCCGCTTTCTATAATTTCAGTTGCAGTTCGCTTCCTAAAATGTTCGCTTTTGTATTCTTCATCCAAATCTCTTTTAAGATTTTTATGTATCCATTCCAGCGCCTCGAATACCCCATCCAATCCTTGGGTCTTAAAACTAGAAACAATATCCTTAATTTTTGGCGTCGCTTCTGTTTGAGTCATTGTTTAAATAAATAGCATATTTTAAAAAGAAAAGCGAACTGTTTTGACAGTTCGCCTATTTACTATGGCTTCGCCCAGATTGTTGAATCTTGGGCTCCACAACCAAGAAGGAACTCCTTTATATGAATTGTCGCCGCCTTCATGGACTCACAGAAATACGGATCGTTCCGCTGTTTTCCGTCCAAAAAGCGATAGTATGCGCACCCGCCATTGCAAAATTTCTGCGCTTCGCAATCTTCGCATCTCTGCGGCAGGTAGGTCATCGCAGAAACAATTTTTTCACAGCGTGAACTCTTGAGAATTTCCTGGAGTGATGTATCTTTCAAATCTCCAGCCAAAAAATCCTTATTACCAAGAAATCTGCCACAAACGTAAACCAATCCATCGGCGTCCACTGAAATGAATTCGCCGCAGTTCCTATTTATAGTACAGAGCTTAGCCTCTCCGCCGAATGCAACCTGAAGTAAATTTTCGAAGAGTTGGATTTCAACATCCTTATTGCCCAACTCAACCCAGGCGTCAAACAGCTCATGGAGAAAATAACCCCACTCTTCAGGAGAAAGAGAATACTTAGCCAACATCCCTCCCGCACAGAGATCTGCGGCCGGAGAGAAGTTAAGCTTAGTCATGCCATTCTCTACGAAAAATTGGAGTAACCGCCTAGCGTCGTTTACTACTGGCTTTGTGACCGTGCAAACAACTCCTGCGTGAAGACCAGAAGCAGCCATCATAGAAATACGGGATATTACTCTTCCAAATGTTCCGTTGCCGGAGAAATCTCTGCGATGTCGGTCGTGGACGTCTTTTGGTCCATCCAAACTAATACCGACGCCAAACTTGTTCATCTTGAAAAAACTGATCCAAGATTCGTTGATTGTGGTGCCATTAGTTTGAATTGAATTCATGGCAACTCTTTCGTCAGTAAAATAATCCTTCTGCAATGACACGGCTTTTCCAAAAAAATCTTGTCCAGCAAGCGTCGGTTCACCACCGTGCCAGAGGAACTTACTCCTAGGCTGGTCGAGTAAGCTAAATTCCGAAATCAGTTTTTCTAGCAGTTCGTCTCCCATTCGCCGAATCTGTAAACGTTTCTTAGCTTCACCGTGATAGCAATAGTCGCAGGCCAAATTACAGCCAGTCGAAACGGGCTTTACAATAAGTGTAATCGGTTTCACTTTCTCACCTACTTTCTTTTGGGATTTAAAAATGGGGCAACTAGCTTAGTTGTAGTTGCCCCACGGTTTCAATCCCCGGAGTCGCCGTATTTTTCGTGGTCGCTGTAGTCGCCGTACTTTGCGTCGCTGTAACCGTCACCGTACTTGCCGCCGTCGTTGTAATCGCAGAGCATCTTGGCGCGCTTGAATCGAGAGAGCGCAGCTTTGATGACTACGGGGACAGGAGCAGCGTTGGGGCTGGTGACACTGAGACAGCTTCTGATGTTTCCATCCATGGCCTTTTCCTCACAGTCTGCTAGAAGAGATTTTGTTTCTGGCATGGTCTTCTAGCCCCCATGTCAGATTTATACTAACCTCAAGGTAGGACATTACCGAAATTATGTCAAGCTAAAATTACTTGCCGAACTGTACCTCCAAAGAGCCCTTGCCCTGTTCTAGTTATTCCGTAAATCCAAAAATCGCACCCCTGTGCGATTTTTTTTTACATCCTTTATTCCTTATTATTTTTTCGGTTTGATTATAACCGTCGCGAATCTTTCCGGCCTAAACAGCTCCTTCCTCATTTTCTCGGCCTCTTTTAATGACAAAGAATTAACAATGGCGCGTTGCTCTTTGAAATATCTTTCAATCCCGGACAGCGACTCGCCTTTTACAATTTTTTCGTATATCAAATCTCCCCATCTGTCCAAATTTTCTCCAAACCCTGCGGTTATATGATCATTCATAGTTTCGCGCGTATCTTCGAATATCTTTTTGTCCTTGATTGTAATCGGGGTAAATATTGCCTTACGCATCAAAGATTCCACAATTTTTTCTTTTCCGGGCTTGGTTTGTACAAACGAACTAAAATACGCGCCCAAACCATACATTCTGGTTATTCCTCCTCTTGCAGAATATGCTAATCCTCTTTTCTCTCGAACCTCATGACGAAGACGAGAGCTCCAGCCTGACACTAATAGACTTAACAAAAAGTCCTCAACCACATCCATTCGGTCGCTGACCTTTTCAGGAACCTTGCAACCCATAACAACAGTAGACTGATTCCTGTCTTTGCGCTCAATTACTTTGCGCACTTCTCCCGGAAACAAGTTCAACTCACTATCCCAAATAGGATGATTTACAACGGAAGCGTTGATTGGAACGCGTTTTTCAATCTCCCGAACGAATGCAGAATGTGAAACTCTCCCTACGGCAAGCGCAATAGTATTCGATGGAACGTACCACTTGTCTTTTTCCCTGACAAGATCATTTCTGGTAATACTTTTAATCCCTTCCTCTGTTCCGGTGCTGAATTGTCTAAGCGGATTTTTAGCATAAAGCAGCTCGCGCAAAGTTAAATCTGACAAGTAACTGTCACCATCTTTATTTCGCGCAGCTTCCAATAAAACTGGACCTTTTTCTTTTTTAATTTCTTTGGTAGGAAAATTCGAATTCACATAAATATCAGAAATAACATCACATGCCTCAGTTAATTTTTTATAAACCGCAACTCCGTAATATTCTGTACGCAAACGAGAGGTGCTTGCATTGAAATTTAAAAGATTTCTATTGGCAAAATCGCTAATCTCTTTCACGGTTCGCTTTTTAGTGCCTTTAAAAGCCATATGTTCAAAATAATGGAATAGGCCCTGTTTATGTGACGGATCGTAAGCCGAACCAACCAAGGCTGAAATTTCAACCGAAACCCTAGTCTGCGTAGGTATATTGCAGCTAATAATCCTCAACCCATCCCGCCGTACAGTTTCTTTTATCTTCATGTGGTTTAATTACCAACATAATAACCTTCCAAGGTCCTAAGCGCAAAACTCTCCGAAGATCCCTTGCCCTGTTTTAATAACTCAAAATCGCACCCCTGTGCGATTTTTTTATAACAACACGCAAGTATTTACACCTAACTACCGTCATCCATCCACTTGGATGGTTCGCATTTATGCGCGTCCAACTCTTCATTCCTTAAATTCATTAACTCGTCAAAACTAATTTCCGGATTTTTATCAGTTTCCGTTTTTATCATCTGGGCAACCGAATTCAGATACTCCTCAGCAGATCCGTAGTCATTTGGACATTTAAATCCATCATCAATTTTATTTTTAAATGCGCCGCCTACCATCAAAACAGCAACAACCACAACCCAAAAAATAAACTGCATCAAGTTTCTCTTGGGTTTCGTTATTTCCGCAGACTTCTCTCCACCCGTCTCATCTTTTTTAATTTTTAAAATCATTTAACTATATTTTAATAAGCAATATAAGTATCAGTAGGAATAACGCCCATCAGCTCCACAAGGCGAACCATGAGGAATAAATAAGCAAATACAACCACCCAGATCAATTTGTTAATCCGGCCAGCACCGCCATTTCCTAAGTCATATATTTCATCCATAAAGTTATTATACAAGCTTTACTGCCAGCAATAAGCCGGCTCTGCACCGATTTTCTCTCTTAGATAGTCACTGACCTGCTTGTAACTCCCAATCTCGTCTATGAGGCCATTCTGAAGCGCCATTTCGCCCGGCATACTAGATCCGTCCGCCAATTTCTCTACCTTGGCCAATTCCAAATTTCTATTCTCGGCAACCATCTTC
>JAHFLJ010000019.1:9324-12213 GCA_023244935.1 Candidatus Liptonbacteria bacterium | reverse complement strand
GGGGAGTTTTTCAAAGATTAATTAGTAACCTCTGTTGTATCCGCCTCCATTTCCTCCTCCAAAACCTCGGTCGCCTCGGTCTTCCTTCGGCTTAGCGATGTTTACGGTGAGTTTTCTTCCTTCAACCTCTTTCTGGTTGAACATCTGGATGGCTTTTTCTGCCTCTTCGGCGCTGCTCATTTCAACGAAACCAAATCCCTTGGATCGTCCAGAGAATTTGTCGGTGATGACAGCTGAGGATTCTACAGTTCCTGCTTCTGCAAACATGGCCTTAAGGTCATCTGCAGTTGTAGTGTACGGTAAGTTTCCTACGTAAAGCTTTTTGTTCATCTATTTTTAAGTTCCCTGCTCGACTGCCGCACCGAAGAAAACAAATTGAAATTAGTAAATTTTTTATATGCTCTTGCAAATGCAAATTTACAGGGTATTTAGACTATACCATATTTATTTAGAAAAGTAAACCCCCGCACCAATCCTGTGGAAAAGTCTACCTTCCCCTATTTATACCCCTTAGCCTGGACACTGAACGCCTTATAATACCTACCTCTTTGCTTGACTAACTGTGCGTGGGTGCCACTTTCGGCAATCTTACCATCAGCCAAAACGTATATCTTGTCGGCATTTCGGACAGTGGAAAATCGATGAGAGATTATTATCACAGTTTTATTTTTAAAGAAATCATAGATCTGTCCGAAAATCTCCGCCTCGGAGACTGCGTCGATTGAAGCTGTGGGCTCATCAAAAACCACAACCGGTGAATCGCGATAAAAAAATCTGGCGATGGCAATCTTCTGCCACTGGCCGGTGCTTGGACGAACTCCTCCTTTAAACTTTTCGCTAAGAACTTGATCATACCCGTTAACATAATTATCCACGAAGGAATCTACATTTGCTTTTTTTGCGGCTTCCTTAATTTTTTTCTCGTTTGGCGTGGCCTCCGAGTCTCCCAAGAGTATATTTTCCCGTAAGGTCAATGACCCATTTGTATTAAAATCTTGGAATAGAACTCCTAAATTCTTGTACCAACTATTAATATTAATATCGTTAATATTTTTATCGTCCAAATAAATTTTCCCTTTATTTACTTTATAGAATCGACATAACAATTTCACCAGTGTAGTCTTTCCTGCTCCGTTTTCTCCGACAATCGCAATTTTCTCACCTGGCTTAATCTCGATGTCTAGGTTTTTAAGGATATACCTTTCGGAATTTGGATATTTAAAATATACATTTTTAAATTCTATACTTGGTGGAGTAGTTCTTTTCTCCATTGGAATGTCACCATCAGAAATCATAGGCTTCATATCAAAGACCTCTTTGACCTCATTGATACGGATACTTCTCTCGTATAACGAAACATATGAGTTTCCTACCATGGAAAGATTGCTCATAAATACATCCAATGATCTCATTTGGAATGTAACATCTCCAACCGTAATAACTCCCTTAAATAGGTTTTTTAATATGGTGAAATATCCGAAAATGCTAGCAAATAAAGTTACTGCCCCGAATGAAAACCCAAAAATTTGCCAGTTTTTAATTATTTTCAAATCCTCCCGCATGTATCTTTCGGCAAAGGTTCTGTAAATATTATTTAAATACCCGTAGGCAGAGGTTACAGATATTTCTTGTAGATTAGAAGTCTCAATTAATGATGAAAATACGAAGTTTGCTCTTCTTTTATTCTCGGTTTCGTTTCGATACAAATTCCACTGTTTCCTCATATGAATTCTATTTGAAACTAGCCCTGGGAGCATCGATACGAAAATTATAGAGATGACCACCGGCATAACTTTGATTACAATTAATGCGGCGAAAATTAGTGTTGTTATTCTGGAGAAAAACAAAATCATTCTGTCGAAATCGCTATTTAGCATCATGAATACTTCGCGAGTTCTTTGAATTTTATTGGCGACCTCCGGATTTTCTAATGTTTGAATCCCTAGTGAACTTACGTGTTTATATAGAATTTGTGGGGCTCTATACGCATTCGCATCGCCCATTACTGAACTAAAATATCCATTAGCATAGCTTATGGCGGAATTCAGCAAGTTATAGGCAAATAAAATTCCGAGAAGCGGGATTATCTCTGTCGGGTTTGAACCGCTTGTTGCGATTTTGATTATTTTGTCCAAGAGACGGGCGAAGATATAAGCGTTAATCAAAGTACTGAGCGCCGAAAAGAGGGTTGTAATTATCTCTCCGATTGCCGCAAACGGAGAAAGCTTTATATTATATGCGAAAAGCCATTTAAGCGTGCCGAGAAACTGCCAAAATGTTAGTTTGGAACTTTTTTCTTCCATATTTAAATATTATAACACAGGCTTAGCTTTATATCGCCAGCGCTTTATTAATTCTCTCCAAAATACTTGAATGCCAAAATTCGTAGTTACTCAAGTCTGCCGGTAATACCCACTCGTACTTGTCGTGTTCTTCGCTCAGGACGACGTTACTGTCCCCGATTGGCTCCAGCAAAAACGTGACAACGCACTTTCCGGAATCTCCTTCACTCCAGGCTTCAAAATCAACCAGCCCTTTAACCTTAAAATTATTTATTCCAGTTTCTTCTTTCACTTCCCTCTTGAGACCTTCAAGCGAAGTTTCTCCTTTATTTATTTTCCCACCAGGAAGCAACCACTTTCCTGATTTATGTCGGAGAATTAAAATCGCGCCTTCGTCATTCTGAAATACTGCGCCTTGAGATATCTTAAATAATTGTGGCTCCATTTGTTTAATCATATCACGTCGCATAAATACCGGAAAGACTAGAAAAGGCTGATGTTATTTACTTGTTGAAATTTAAAAATATTGCTCGCAGTATTTTTCGCTAATTAAGCGAAATCTAAAACGAAAAGATGAAGATGGAAGAGATTTATTTCTAATCCTTAA
>JAHFLJ010000019.1:0-9224 GCA_023244935.1 Candidatus Liptonbacteria bacterium | reverse complement strand
TTGCGAACCTCGATTTGGACAGGTTCGCGATTCCTCTCGAGGATGCTCGCAAGCTCGACCGAATTCGGACCATCATGTCCGAGCGGGCTGGCCGGGAAATCCGCATCGAAGAGCTCGTGAAAGCGGCTCTCGACCAGTTCCTCGACGCCAACGCGGCGCTTCTCGGAAAGCCTGTCGCGGAAGCGCCACCCATTCCCACGAGTCGCACTCTCGAGGAACGCGTCCGCCGAGATTTCTTGGGAATGATGCGCTAACACTCATCACACCCCCTGATCCTATCCGCCACTCCTGTGGCGGGTTTTTTTCGCCAAGCGCAAACTTGTATTTGATTCACTGCGTGGTTTGCCGATTCCGGATGATACCCTTATTCGTACTAGACTACGAAGGATTACCGGACACATGCCTGTGTCCAGTAAAAAAATCCACTCGTAAGGAGTGGTTTAGAAAAGAACACAGATGGTCGCATCCTCTATCACCTCCAAATACTCTTCGAGATCCATATCTCTATGGAGGATGATTTCGTTAAATGAGATGGAATAAATTTTCTTACAATTCCCAATCATTCCGTATTCCCTAAAATGTCGGTAGATTTTCCGTTCGGCGGCTTCTTCGTTGTCGGCCCGCACAACCCAGACTACCGGTTGGCTGTGCGAGACAACCCCGGCCTTAATTATAGATATTATCACCTCACACCTGAAGGCGCGCATTACTCCATCTCCTTTCTTAAATGCTTAACAAAATATACTCTGTAAACATTTTTGCCACAAGGGTATATAATATATTCATGAATTGGATAATTTTTGGATTACTTTCGGCCGGGTTTGCGGCATTGGTTGCCATCTTTGGAAAAATTGGGCTCCAAGGGATAGATACGACGCTCGCAACTACGGTGCGCGCGGTGGTGATGGCGGGATTTTTAATCATCACTTCTTTCGCGCTGGGAAAAGCAGATTTTTTGGGAACGATTAACGGGAAAGTTCTAACCTATATAATACTGTCGGGGGTTGCCGGAGCGCTTTCTTGGTTGTTTTATTTCTACGCGTTAAAAACCGGCCCGGTGACGGGGGTAGTTGCGCTGGATAGATTAAGCATAGTTTTCGTGGTAGTTTTGGCGGCAATATTTTTAGGAGAGGGTGTAACTTTAAAATCCGGAGTAGCCACTGTTTTGATGGTTGGTGGAGCTTTGCTTATGGCTTGGAAATAAATTTTTTATTTTTTCTCCTCTGGCTTAGTTGTATGCTGATCAAGCTCTTTAAGGAGTCTTTCATAACTTTTTGGCGTTAAATGCCAGGTTCCCGGCTTAAACGGATGGTTTAGGTCGTCAATAACAATATATATACAATAAACCAATATACCGATTGAAAGGGTAAAAACGTAATCCAACCAGGCACTCTTGACCCCAATTAGTAGCGACAAGGAAATCATAATTGAAGTTGCAAGGGTAAAAACTCTTCTTACAGAAATTGGAATATGCAGGGCGCTATAGAACAAACGAATTTCACGTTGTTCGGAAAGTTTAATGAAAAGAGACCTAAATATTCCAGCGTTCTTTTCGCCTTCATTAACAGCCAAGGCGGCAACCTCTCTTAAGCCATAAAGCGATGAATCGACGGAGCTACTGTGCTCTCCTCTTTCAGCCTTGTCCCACTCCTCACCGATAGTTTTTAAATATGCGATAATCAAATCTCGAATTTTCTTTTGACTATCATTATTTTTTAAATAAAATGACCAATACCAAAGCTCTCTGACATTATTAAGCTCTCCTTTGGACGATTGGATTAGCTTATCCCACCTGCCCCACTCTTTTTCCAGAATATAAGCGGCTAATACGCTGAACATCAAACCCATAGTTGAATATAACCAAGGTACCCCGCCCAACTCTTTAAGAGACTCTGCTAAAATTAATTCCCCTCGGTAACTTGTTCTCAAGAGACCAAAGGCCACGGAAAATATTATTACGAATAGTATTATTTTTTTCTTCATTTGCATGATTATAGCTTTAGGAGACTAAATAGATTATACCTTAAAAATAGACTTCGAATAGCTATGGCGATATCCTTCTTATTTTGAGATTATCTTTTTTGCCTTGGTCCAAATAATCTCTCTAATTTCTTCAATTGGCAGATTAGCGTCAATTTTTTGCCACTTATATTTTTTAGCCAAATATAGATGTATCGCGCGAACCTTCTTCATTAAAGAATTGTCACTTTCGTGTTTATGATTAGGCTCTATTGAGTTAATAAATCGCTCGCCGTCAAAAAGAATTCCTAAATCCTCCTTCGCCAAATGGGCGTTTATGTTGGTTAGAAATTTTTCATCAACCCCCGCTCCCATTCCCCACGCAATTCCGGTACCGGTATAATCTTCGGCAACGATATTAATCCCTCGATTTAGTTTTTTAAAAAGTTCTTTTTCGTATTGCATTCGATTCAGCGCATAGATAAACTGGGCATCTTGTCCGGAAAGATTATAGCTGTTTCCGCCTCGCAAATAATTATTAAGAATCGGACCGGATGGCTCAAGGCTGTAAATCGGATATTTAAGATATTCCGCTTTATACCCGTTCTTTTTGAGATCCTCTACCAGAATCTTAGCCTGGGTTGTTTTACCCAAATTATTTATCCCATAGAGCACGATCATCTTCCCTTTTTTTATAGCCATTGAATCACTATTTTGCGGTTATGGTTTGCTCGCCTCTTTTAATATCGAACCTGTTCGGCTCGGCATCCAGATGGAATACTAAGCCATCTTTGGAAAATAGTTCCTTAAGGCTGGTAATCATTTTTAACATTTGTTCCACTAAAGTCGGGTGAACAAATCTTGTTGAGCGTAGCTCGGTTAGATACACTAGCGCCTTCAAATCTCCGGATAATCTACACGCCACACGATAACCCATTGCCAAATAGTATTGTTTAATCTCGTCACTGGCCTCAAGTTTTTCGATCTTTTTCTCCTGCTCCAGAATAAATACTTTTGCCTTTTCTTTCAGGTCAGTCGGCATCGCATTAAAATACCATTCGTTAAATCCATGGACGTTAGTTAAAAGTGGCATTCTTTGAACAACCGCTCGGTGCCTTTGCAAATCCCGGAACGATCCGAAATCCAGCAAAAACTCATAGGCCACCACTCCGCACTCGCCTATCGTTGAAGGAAGTTCGGTTTTCATCGGACGGGACTCAAGAAATTTTCGATATTCGGCAAGCATTTCTCGATTCACGTTGTCATATAACAAAGTAAAATCTTTAAGATTGTCGTTGCGATAATAGTATTCGCCCTGCATCCAGCTTCTATTGTATTCCTCGGTATTTGCAAATCGCTCTTGTCCAAACGAACTCTTATATATTTTTCGTAAAGCGGTTTCGGTTTTCTCGGCAACATCGCGCACCTCTTCCAAGGGGTGCTGTCTTAATAGCATCAGCTCATCTGCAAACTGCCTGAAATTCATTCGCCAAGCCAAGTTGGTCGTAGCTCCTGCCGGCAAAAATGCGCGCTCAATATCAAATGACCTAGCCTTAATCGCTTTCTCGTAAACCTTTTCATCCTCCCCTTCTTGGCGAGGAAACTGCTTTCGTAAATGTTCCCTCAATGGTTCTTGAATTTCCAAATAAAATTTTCTCCAGTTCTCGAGAATTTCCTTTCCGGATTCGATCCTCAGTGGATTTATAAATTCGCGTTTAGAAAAATCAACATAGCGAGTCGAAGTCTCCTGACCCGAATATAAACGCCAATCCTGGATAGCTTTGGCGGTAAGCATAGAAACTCCTTCCACAAACACGGTCGCAGAGCCACAATCGCCGATTGATTTATGCCCATAGCCGACATAAAACTGGTCCATAAAGTTTTCCGCGCCTTTTTCCTCGAGAACTTTCAAGTGACTTTGAATTCCGCCCGTCGATCGGGAATGGAGCGCCTGAAGCATGGCCTCCGCCTGTCCGTCGATTTTTGCCTCGGTGTTTAACACTAAAACGAATCCTCCGCCTGCCAAATTTTCCACTGAATGTTTTTCTGAAATTTCCATCTGTTTGTTTATTTATTTTTTAATTCACCAATAATTTTATCGGCCTGCGCATATAAATCTTTGAGATTGCCGTTGTTGTCGAGGATGAAGTCTGCTTTTTCTTTTAGGTCAACAATATCTTTTTCGGTTTCCCAATTATGATCTTTTTTGAAATCTTCCAGGGTTTTATTTTTGTCGTCAACATTTTCTCCGCGCTCAACTATTCTTTTATAACGGTTTTCTATGTCTGCTTCTATATATACCAACTTAAATCCCGGCAATGCGCTCAAGTATTGAATGTCCGGAATCCGCCGGACGCCATCGATTATCACTAGACCCGCCTTGTCGCCGGACACGTCGAAGTAGATTGTTTTGGAAAGAATATCGTCACCGAAATATTGCCTGAAGGCAGTAGACAACTTTTGTAGATTTTCTCTACTTTCCTCAAGATGCATTCGTCCGGCGACATCCCGCAACATTGTTGAAAAACGATGGGTGTTGCCGTTGTATTTTTCTTGTAAATATTTTGCCGTAGTTCCTTTGCCAGAAGCTATTTCCCCAACCAACCCTAGAATTATTTTATTCATAAATTTATTTCTTTTCGCTACCCATATCCTCGTAAGTGGTGACTCGATTATTCAAAAGTTCGTATTTTACGCCGGCTTCTTGAAAAACCTCCTTACTCCTCTCTCCGGCGTGATAGTCCTCTTCACAAACTACTCTTTTAATGCCGGCGTTAATAATCATTTTTGCGCAGGCGTAGCATGGAGTGCTTTTGCAATAAAGAGTTGCGCCGTCTATGGATGAGCCGAAACGAGCGGCCTGAACAATGGCATTCTGTTCCGCGTGAGTTGTGCGAATGCAGTGTCTGGACTCGTGACTGTCTTCGTGAATTACCGTATTCATCTCGTGCCCCACCTCATCGCAATGCTTCAGCCCCGCCGGAGCGCCGGCATACCCAGTGCTGATTATTTTTTTATCTTTAATAATTGCGCAACCGATCTTTCCTCTGTCGCAAGTTCCACGTGAGCCGACGATTTTGACTATCTCCATAAAATATTCGTCCCACGATGGTCTTGGATGTTTTACTTCTTCCATTTTTATTTTAGGTTTTTATATATCACGAATTTTTTGCATAGGGCAACGACTTTTTTATGTATCTGTTTTAAAGCCTTATCATCTTGATAGTTATCGATTGTCTCATAAATATATTCGGCAATAATTTTCATTTCTTTCTCTTTCATTCCTCGAGTTGTTACTGCCGGTACTCCAATTCTGATTCCGCTTGGATCCATCGGGCCTCTGGAATCATCCGGAATCATATTTTTGTTAAGAGTAATTCCTACCTTATCCAATGCTATTTCGGCTTCCTTGCCGGTAACTCCCTTACTGCCGTAAACATCCACAAGTATCATGTGATTCTCCGTGCCACCAAACATTATTTTAAAACCATATCTTTCTAATTCTAATTCTAAAATTTTGGCGTTCTTTAATATTTGCTTAGCATAAACCTTAAAAGATGGCTCTAACGCCTCGCCAAAAGCAACCGCTTTGGCGGCGATATTATTCATGTGCGGGCCACCTTGAAATCCGGGAAAACACGCCTTATCTATTGCTTTCGCAAAATCGGCCCTACACATAATCATGCCGCCGCGTGGCCCACGAAGAGTTTTATGTGTCGTAGTGGTTACAATATCAAAATATGGGACAGGATTCGGGATTGCTTTCCCGGCGATTAGCCCGGCAATATGCGCGATATCTATCATGGTTATTGCCCCAACTTTCTTAGCGATATCTTGAAACTTCTTATAATCCAGCTGGCGCGTATATGCCGAGAATCCCGCCAAAATCAGCTTGGGTTTTTCTTTAATTGCCAAGGCTTCTAATTCTTTATAATCAATCTTCCCGGTTGCGTCGGTTTTATAGCCAATGAACCTATAAATTTTTGCGGAAAGTGTGACCGGATGCCCATGAGTCAAATGTCCCCCGTGAGAGAGATCCATCCCCAGAATGGTGTCTCCGGGCTTCAAAACTGCGCTATAAGCAATCATGTTTGCCGGCGCGCCTGAATGTGGCTGGACATTAACATGATCTGCTCCAAAGAGCTTTTTAGCTCGCTCAATTGCCAGAGACTCAATAATATCGGTATATTCTTGCCCTCCGTAATAACGACGCCCCGGGTATCCTTCCGAATATTTATTGGTAAAAACCGTTCCGAGCGCATCTAAAACTGCCTCGGAAACATAATTTTCCGAGGCAATTAATTCCATCCCCTCCTGCTGTCTTTTTACTTCACCCCGGACTGCCCGATAAACCTGAGGGTCCATTTTTTTGAGATTTTTCATAATTTGTAGCTGATTCAGAGACGCAAAATAAGTTTTACGTTATTCGCTAGTTACAAGAATAATCCCGAAGTGAAAAGCAGTCTATTGTGGACAACTATTACAGCAAATTCGGTTTATTAAAATAGTAATGCTCCGCCTGTTGAGCAACCTTAACCAGAGTATGTAGCGCCTCTACCGGATATTTGCCGGAAGCGGTTTCATCGGAAAGCATAACTGCATCGGTTCCATCGAGAACGGCATTTGCAATATCCGAAACTTCGGCGCGAGATGGTCTTGGATTATTTACCATGGAAATCAACATCTGAGTTGCGGTTATGGATGATTTTCCATGCCAAGCGGCCTGGCGAATTAAATTCTTTTGGATGAACGGCAGTTTTTCTTCCGGAACCTCTATGCCAAGATCTCCCCTCGCCACCATTATCCCGTCGGAAGCTCGGATAATTTCGTCGATGTGTCTCAAGGCTAGAGCAGTTTCTATTTTCGCGATTATTTTAACTTTATTTCCGACCAGCTTCCGCAACGACAAAACGTCTTTCGCAGTCTGAACAAAAGAAATGGCAATATAATCAACCCCTTCGGCTAGGGCGAACTTCACATCTTTTTTATCTTTAGCGGTAAGTCCGGAATTGGTTAATTTAGTATGTGGGGCGTTTACTCCTTTTCGGGAGTAAAGTATGCCTCCCCTCTTTACTTCGGTGTAAATTTTTTCTTTGCTTATTTTTTTAACTTCAAGTTCCATCTCGCCGTTAGCAAGATATAAAAGCTCTTTCGGTTTAATGTCCAAGTGAAGATATGGATCGTCAATATAAACAATCGTTGCGTCTTTTTCTTTTTTAGTCGAGAAAATAACTTCGTCTCCTTTATTCAAAATTCTTGATCCGCCGGGGATTTCTCCGACGCGAATTCTTGGGCCCTGAAGATCCTGCAAAACCAAAACCTCTACACCTTCCGCTTTAGCGACTTTCTTCAACTTGTTTTTTCTGGATTTGAATTCTTCATAAGTGCAGTGAGAAAAGTTAAATCGTGCGATATTTAAACCGTTTTTTACCAACTCGCCGATTATTTCTTCGGAATCGGATGCCGGACCAAGCGTTGCTACTATTTTTGTTCTCATCCCGCTTAAAAAATTATTTTTATATTATCTCGACTAAAAAGTACAGGTTTATTAGGATAATTAGTATTCGTCATGTTTTTTTATTTTCTAATAAGATTTGATTTTATACGCGTAGATTATTACACATTTTTACATACTTTCAAAACCTTTGCAGGTTCTAAATATTAACATATTATTAGGCCATGAGCAGAGTATTCGTCGGAATCCCAATAGGTGATGAGCTTCGAAATAAAATCACAAATTTTGCTGAAGAACATTCAATTTTTCCGGTTCGCTGGATTGAAGGTAAAAATTTGCACATCACCCTAGTCCCCCCATGGAAAGAAGCTAATATTGATTTGATTTTAAAGCGCTTAGAAACCCTGGAAGGTGCGTTTTCGGACGTTTATCTAGAATTCGCAGAGGTTGGTTTTGGTCCGAACGAGCGCAGTCCTCGGCTAATTTGGGCGCTGGGGAATACTACGCCGGAACTTAATGACCTAACTAAAAAAGTTAATCTGCTTCTCGAATTTGAACCGCCGGAGAAGGACATTCTTTTACACACGACACTCGCGCGATTTCGTCCGGAAACTTTCTCGGATTTTAAAATAAAAAATCTTAAGGAAAAAATTAATTGGAAGATGCGCGCCGAAAAAATAATTCTTTATAAATCAAAACTGCGCGCCGAGGGTTCTGACTATATTCCTCTTGGAGAAATAAATATTTAGCTAATATAAAAACTCCCCACTTAGAAAGTAGGGAGTTTTTATATTAGAACCCAAGCTCTTCTTTGACCAGTATTAACCTTACCGTGCGACCCATAAAAGCCGGTTCATTTTCGAAAATATATATTTTAGAAAGCACCGTTCCGGCCGCTCCGGAATCTTTCATCCGATCATTTTCAAGGGGAATAACATATTCCCTTAAGCGCTTGATTGCTTCGTCCAGAGTTGGAGTAATTTTTTGAGCGCCGGCAACAAAAATTAAATTGCGAGAGGTGAATGCGATTGACGGCAATTGACTACCGGAAGCGGAGGCGATGACCATCTCTCCGGTTTCTGCTATGGCGTGAACGCTACCCAAATAATATTGAGCAAACAGAGAAGCGTTCCTGAGTTCTGCCTGTTTTGCCGGATCTTTTTCAGCGATGACTGCGGCGTGGAGATTATTCCATCCGTGCTCGCCGGATTTTAGATAATCTACATACCCTATTTCGTCTAAAGTTACCGAGGCTCCGTTACTTATGCTCTCCCCCTTTGGAATCAGTTCTTTGATTTTCGCCAATGCCTCGACGCGATTATTGACGACGAACACCTCTACTCCTCTCGCCTTAAGAGCTTCGGCGGTTTTATTTATAATCGTATCATTTGGAATTAATTTATAATCCATTATTTTATTTTGTTTTGTTTATTTTTACCGACATCCTCCGCCAGTCTGCGCAATAGCTTAGTCATATAGGTAACGTTTATCGAATAATAAACTTCTTTACCTTTACGTTTAGCCGTTACTAGATCGGCCTCCTTAAGAATTTTAAGGTTTTGAGAAACGGCTGGTTGGGCTATGCCAACTTTGCGCGAAATTTCGCTAACAGTTTTGGCGTCGCCCATTAGGGACTCGAGAATGTGATAACGATTCTCGTTCCCTAACCCCTTCCCCATTTTGGCTATTTCCTTGCATAAATCTGGCATATGCACATATTAGCATATCTATATATTAAAACAAGCCCCCCCGGGAAAATCTTATCTATCTTTAATTAATATGAGCTTTTTGGCTCTGGGTAATCTCTTTA
>JAHFLJ010000018.1 GCA_023244935.1 Candidatus Liptonbacteria bacterium | reverse complement strand
TATGGAAGCAGATAATTTACAAAATAATCCGAAAGAACTGATGCGGTTGGCGAAATCGGGACAAGAACAAGCCTATGGCCTTCTTTACGAATTATATTTCACGCCGGTTTTCCGCTACATCTACCTTCGTGTCCGAGACAAGGAAGAAGCCAACGACTTGGCACAAACGGTTTTTTTAAAAGTTTTTACCGCCTTGCCGAATTTCAAGGAGCAGAATAAATCTCCCTTGGCATACTTCTTTACAGTTTCCAGAAATACGGTTATTGACTATTGGCGGACAAAAAAAGTGGTCGAAGTTGATGCTTTTGAATCAATTGCCGAGAGGACGGCTGACGACACCGATGGCCCGGTTAAGAGTTTTGAGAGGAAGGAAAGCCGGAATGCAATCCAGAGCGCGCTAGAGGAACTTACCGATATTCAACGGGAAGTCATCACCCTAAAATTTTTAAGCGAGTTATCAAATAAAGAAATTGCCGAATTATTAGGGAAAAAAGAAGAGGCGGTTAGGCAGATTCAATGTCGGGCGCTAAGGTCGATTAAAACCATCTTAAAGAACCAAAAATATTATGAATGACCATAACGATAAAAAAATAGATGAAATTGTAGAGCGGGTCTTGCAATATACTGACGATGGAAAATCATCCGCGGAGATTTTTGCTTTGTTCCCCGACTATCGAGAAGAGCTGAGAGAAATATTTTTTGCCGTTGAATTTGTCAAAAAAGAGGGTGGCAAAATATACCCGGACAAAGAAATTTTCAGACAGGTTATGTCCAAAATTCCGACAAGTGTCACAAATCAAAGCAATCCTCGTTATTCTTTTATGAAAGAGGCACAGGGTCGATCCTCTTGGTCAAAAATTAACAATCTAACCAAAACATTAAATTCTATGACTATAAATTGGAAAATCATTGCGCCGTTTGGCGCTGTGGCAGTTGTCGCACTTGTTTTAGTTGGCGTCAGCCAATTTGGAACAAATTCGCAGCAAGCCAAAATCGCCGAGAACGGGCAGGTTCAGGAACAATCCACTGCCGGTGACAATCAAGCACCGATTGCAGTATCACAAGATTTGCCGGTTGCGAAACAAGAACCTGCTACCGGAGATGTTAATGAAACAGTTAATGCAATTCTTGCCGACGCTTCCGCCGAAGGAACATACTTTGCGGACGCGATTAAAGATGGCGAACTTATAACAGCCGATAGTCAATCAATTAATAATTTTGGTCAATCATACTATGAAAACGAATTTTAAAAGAGTGTTTACCGGTTTAGTCGGATTGGCGTTTGTTCTGAGCTTAATTTCACCAGTTGTGTCTTTTGCCCAAACAAATCGATTGAATACCGCCTTCTGCTCAAGGATTGATCAAATTATTGCTCCGATTGAACAGCGCATGACTGATCGAGAAGCAAAACTTGAAGCAAAGAGGCAGGAAATAAATGCCAATTTAGACAAACGACGAGCTGACAGAATTGGTCGTTTGTCCGATTACAGAAATACCCGCGATGACAATCGTGAAGCGCAATATATCAAACTGGAAGCCAAAGCAACGACTGACGCACAAAAGCAAGCCGTTGCCAGTTTCAAGACAACTGTTGAGACGGCGGTAGCTACGCGCAGGACCGCGCTTGATTCCGCAATTTCTGCAGTGAAACAAAGCGTTAACCAATCAATTGAAACTCGCCGAACAGCAGTAACAACCGCAACAAGTGAATTTAAAAATGCCAAATCCACTGCCATTGCCAAAGCCAAAGCTGATTGTTCTGCCGGAGTCGATGCGAAAACTATTCGCGAAACTTTCAGAGCAAGTATGAAAGCGGCGCAAGATAAGTTTAAGAGCGATTACCAAGCGATAGAAAAACTTAGGGGGTCATTTGAATCGGTTCGTGATACCAGAAAACAAGCGGTAGAAAAAGCGCTTGCCGATTTTAAGACAACTATGGAAAAAGCCGGATCCGACCTTAAAGCCGCTCTTCAGCAATAAGCGATAAAGCTTAAATTAAAAATCTAAAGTCCGGCGAAAGCCGGATTTTAGATTTTTATCTGTTCTTAACTAAATCGCCGAGCGAATGTGAAACAAACACCGAGCAGGTATCATGAGTGAGGCGAGTGAGTGAGTAAAGAGTAAAGATCATTCGCCAAGATTCTGTAAATTCTGCTCGAAATAGTTTTGACCTTCGCCCGATATAAACCGCAAAATAGGAAAATGCCCGAACTAACGTCCGGGTATTTTCGTAAATATTTACTCGACGATTACTTCCCCTTCTGGAACTTAATTAAATCCACCAAAACTTCTTCGGCGTGCTTTGCCGGTTTAACTCCTTCGTAAATTTTAGCTATCTTCCCTTCCGGATTAATCAAATAGGAATTGCGGAGTATTCCCATATACTCTTTTCCTAAAAACTTTTTCTTCCCCCAAACTCCATAAGTTTTTAAAACTTCTTTCGTCTCGTCCGAGAGTAATGTAAAAGGAAGCTTGTGTTTTTTGGCGAACCCTTCGTGCTTTGCGACCGAGTCGGCACTCATACCCAAAACAACCGCGTGTTTGCGTCCAAACTCTTCGAAGGCATCGCGAAGTGTGCAGGCTTCAGTGGTGCATCCGGGAGTATTATCTTTCGGGTAAAAATACAGTAAAACCCACTTACCTTTATAATCCGATAGTCTATGCGTTTTCCCTTCCTGATCCGGCAAGACAAAATCCGGAGCAAGGTCATTAATTTTTAGGGTCATACTTTAATTATCCAATATGTGAGACTTTATTCAATCCCTTATTTCAAACACCTTCTCCTTGGATATTCCTCCGGAAACCAAGGTTATTTGTGACTTCGGTATTTTGAAGTGTCTGGAAAGCGCATCAACAACTCCGAGGTTTGCCGCCCCATGAACCGGCTTTTCGGTAACTGACACCTTAAAAACCCGCAAATCTTTTCTCTTGGAAAACAAGCCGATTGTCGGAGTTACCTCCTCCACCTTGATTACTTTGGAATTAGGTTTTACTTTGACGATTATTTTCATTTGACCATTTCGCGAAGTTCACAAAATTCACACCGTTTGTCGTCACAACGTTTATCCCAAAACTCAAAATTCATAATTTCGTCCGCTACTCGACGAATTTCTTTCTTCAATTCCTCGACCTCGTCGTCGGAAACCGTGAAGTGTTCTTTTTTATATTTGCCGGAATCCATCGGTTCGACAAAATCGATATCCGCGGAAGCAAATCTAAATTTATTTCCTTCGGCAAAAAGTGAAAGAAGTAATTTATAAAAAGTGAGTTGCCGTTTAATATTACCTTCGGAATTTTTGGTTTCGCCCTCAATCTCTCCTCGGCTCTTCGGCTTACCGGTTTTATAGTCAACGACATTAACCAATCCGCTCATGTCCAAAATTTCTATTTTATCCAACTTGCCGGTTAGCGGGATTTCATCCAAGTAAACTTTAGCGATAGGATACTCCGTCAAAGAATTTTTGTGGAATTTCCCTTTATAAAATTCGTAATACCCGCCAAGAGATTCTTCTCCTCTTTTGAGTAAATCCGATAGCTCAATTTCCTTTACCGGCACGCGGAGCATGGCTTCTTTAAATTTATCTATTAAATATTTTTTATCCGGATTTTCTTCTTCGCGTATCTTATCGAAGAAATGTTTTAACGCCTCGTGAACCGCGGTGCCATACATTAAATATGACTCCTGTGCCATCGGGATATTTAGCAAACTGCTATAAAAATACCGCCATGGGCAATTAAGGTAGTTATTCAAAGCGGAAACCGACAGCCCTCTATCCAGAAAATTTTCTTTAACAAATTCAACGCTATGCACCGACGGTCCAGAGATTATTCTTTCCGCAAAATTTATATCTGCTTTTTCGTTTGGATTTTTAAACCCGGCGGGAACTTCTACTTCTTCGATCAGCTCCTTGCGAATATTCTCCAGAAATTTAGTTTTTAGATTGTCTCTGCCGTCTTTATTTTTTCGAGGATACGTTATTATTACCTCCGTTTTAGCCCTGGTTAGCGCAACATAGAATAGCCTTCTCTCGTCACCATCCTCAAGATCCTTGAAACCGTCGTCCGGCAAGAAGGCGGAGTTGATTAACTTTAGTTTTACAAGAGACCTCCTTGATCCCCAGTGGCCATCGATGGCTTGGATAATATAGACGACTTCGAACTCCTGCCCTTTTGACCTATGGGCGGTCATTAAGTGGACGTTTCCAAAATGACCGGAGTTTTTTGGTTTTACGGATATATTATTTCTCTCCAACGAATCCAGATACTCCAAAAAATCTTTTAGGCCGTAGTTCCGATGGGCGCCGAATAACTCTTTGATTTCCGAAAATAGAGAGTTTAGTTTTTGAAGTTTTTCCGCGGAATTTTTCCGGGAAAGAACATGCACGAGGAATCCGGATTTTTTAACCAGCTTTTCAAAAAACTCCGGCAAAGATAGATTCTTGGAAGCGGCATGGAGTTCGGACATTGTCGCTAAAAAATCTTTAATAAGCTCCGCGTTTTCAATACCGGCTTCTTCAATAAATTCTTTTTTGGATAGAAGTGCCCCCAGAGGTATTTTATAGTTTTCCCGCCGAGCGATAAAAAGTTTCCAAACGTCCAAAGAGTTGAGATTTAGAAAATCGAACTGCATAACCCTTGCCAAAACTTCTTCATCTAAATTATCGGCACACTTTATTAAAGTTATCAACTTCTTTATCTCATTATCGGCGAGAATATCTTCATCGGACTCGATACTGAATGGAATCCCTCTTTTTTCCAGTATCCGCGACAACATCGCGGAATCCTTGTTGTCTCTATACAAAACCGCAATATTCTCCGGCTTAATTCCGGATTTAATTTTTTTGTCGATATCATCCGCAAGGAACATCAGCTCGTCATCCTCGGTTTCAAAAGAAATCAGTTGTAGCGGTTTTTCGCTTCCCCCGACTTTAGACTTTAGTTCTTTAGGAGACGGGATTATCCCGTGAGCGGCATCCAGAACCGTTTGCGCGGAGCGATAATTGCTTTCCAAAAACACAACCTCCGCCTTTGGATATAAATTTTTAAAATATGAAAAGTTATTTAAAGATGCGCCTTGGAACCGATATATTGCCTGCTTTTCATCACCGACAATAAAAATATTCGGGCTGTCGTAGAAGTTGCAAAGCAACTCCATGATTTTATTCTGCGCCTGGTTAGTATCTTGGTGTTCATCCACCAAAAAGTATTGATATTGCTCCTGCAAGGTTAGCAATAAATCTTTGTTCTTTTGGAGAACCTTGAGCACCTCCAAAATCATGTCTCCGTAATCATATAAATTATTCTCTCGAAGCTCTTTTTCGTACCGGGAATAAACCCTGGCGAATTCCATATTTTTCTCAATATTCTTTTCCAAGTCTTTATATTCACCCTTCATCTTGCCTTTATAGGCGCCTTTTTCATGGTAAAGATCGTCAATTCTCTCGAATTTCTTTTTTTCTTCTTTTATTAACTTCGAAAAATCTTCGCTATTCAATCCGTCACGCTTCAAAGTGCCAATGTTACTAATTATTTCCCGGACAAAATAGTTTTTATTATTTATCGGACGCAGGAAATTTAAGGTGTCGTCTTCGATAATCAGCTTTTCGACTATCCCAATCTGCTCAACTTCGGTTATGTTTTGGGCACCGATAATATGCGGGAACTCTTCCGGATAGTTTTTGATAATGTCATTGGTAAATCCGTGAAAAGTTTTAATCGCAACTCGATAGCCCAAAGCTCCGACAATTTCGGAAAGTCGTTTGCGCATCGAGTGAACTCCGGACTCGGTAAAAGTAATCGCTAAAATACTATCCGGATCGGTGTCGGTTTTAAGAAGAATGTTGGCAATTCTTAAGGTTAAAATTTGGGTCTTGCCCGTTCCCGGACCGGCAATGACCATAACCGGACCATCGATTAAATCTACTGCCCTTTTCTGCTCGGCATTTAATTTACCGTAATATTCCTTGAATTTATCGCTTTCCATTGTTTGCTTATTCTAAACCCAAACTCTATAAACTAAAAATCTCCGCCAAAAGCGGAGATTTTTAGTTTGGTTATTATTATGGAACGAGAGTTCCTATCTTCAGCGAAGCGAGAGCTGCTTCGGCCTTTGCCTGACCTCCGTGCTGTTTATTGAAAAAGGCGCTCCCGTCTTTGCCACAAAGTTTCAGAATATTTTTTTCGCCACCCGGATGCTTGCTAATAAATCCGGTAGCATCATATACCCCTCCGTTTACTGCGGTGTAACAACTGGAAGCGGAGTTATGAGTTGAGACATCGGCGAGCGTGAATGTTTTCGGGGTAGCCACTTCGATATTCGCTTGAATATTTCCGTCTTCACTAGTTACGATTACACCCGAATTATTTTCCGGTGCCGGTTGAGATTGTCCATTCTCGACTTTCGGAGAGCCTCCCCAGAATATCGCCGTCAACCCCCCAACCACCAATACTATAATAAGTCCGGTTAAAATTTTATTTTTGTTCATGATATTAAATTTTAAAGTATTTTATCGCGAGATACGGGGCATGTCTAGCCCGTCTCTTAATTGTATTGACTCGGCAACAATACTGCCGTCACTTCCGGAACTTCCAAATGCGGATATTTGAGCGCCAATTTTTAAATCTGTAATATTTCCGGCTACTGATTTATAAACCGGAGTTGAACTGGCGTAAAAGATTATTCGGGAACCGCCGTCTCTCATTTTCACCGTGATGCTTTTATCGTCGAGATTCAATATTTCTCCGCTCGCCCCTCCGCCAAATTGACTTCTTCTCTGGGCGGTCTGGCCTCCACCCCCCTGACCCAACTGTTCCCTCATTGCGACGAAATCTTGTGTTTTTTTACCGGATCCGCCGATACTCATCCCAATCAATATGCCAATAGCTAATCCCCCAAGGCCGACACCAATAATTTTAAATAGATTTTTTTTATTCATTTTGTTTTATATCAATTATTACTTTTTGAATATTGATTTTATTTCAGCTTATTCATAACGCAAAGCTTCGATTGGATTCAAGCGTGAAGCGCGCTTAGCCGGATAATATCCAAAAACAATCCCGATTAGAGCGGATACGCCAAATGCCAAAAGAACCGAGCTAGTGGAAATTTTCGTGGTTAAGCCGGCGAACTGACTCATCAAAAAACTTGCGCCCCACCCGAAGGCAACACCGAGAACTCCGCCGGAGAATGTTAACATTACCGATTCGGTTAAGAACTGAATGCTGATATCACCGTTTTTTGCTCCAATTGCTTTTCTTAGACCAATTTCTCGCGTTCGCTCCGTAACCGTAGTGAGCATCATATTCATGATGCCAATCCCACCTACCAACAACGAAATGCCGGCAATCGCTCCCAATAAAGCGCTAAGGGTTCCGGTAACCGAGGAGGCGGCGCTGACAATATCGGCTTGATTTAAAATGTTAAAATCTGCGAGAGTCGGATCACTAATCTTGTGGCGTTCAAGTAACAGATCCGTAACTTGTTGCTGAACGTCGGTCATAACCTCGGCAGTTTCGGCGGCTATATTAATCGTGTTAACAGAATCACCACCTAAAAGGAATTTTTGCGCCGTAGAAATTGGAACAAAAATCATATCATCCTGACTACCAAACCCACTTCCTCCTTTAGCCTTAGTAACCCCAATTACTTTAAATTCGATTTTATTTATTTTAACCGATTGTCCGATCGGATCTTCTTCTGCCCCAAATAAATCTTCGCGCACGGTTGGACCGAGTACCGCGACTTTCGATCCGGCCGAAACCTGCTGATCCGTTATAAAGCTACCGGAATCCACCTCAACCGTGCGAACGTCAGAATAGGCCGGAGTAATGCCATCAATTTGCGTGTTGGTATTTTTACCGGAATAAACTACTTGAAATCTTTTCGAGGCTTCCGGGGCAACTCCTTTTATCCCGGATATCTCATTTCCGATTGCGGTTGCATCCTCTAGCTTTAAACTCGTTGCCGAGCCTCTGGCGGTGCTAACCTGACTTCCGACCGATCTTTGCGCTCCGGGCATGACTATCAGCAGATTAGAGCCAATGGATTGAATACTGGACTCGATTGAGGCTTGCGCTCCTTGACCGATTGAAACCATGGCGATAACCGAACCAATGCCGATTACAATCCCAAGCATAGTTAGCGCGGTTCTAACTTTATTTGCAGCAAGCGCCGAAAATGTTTCTTCGAATATGTCTATAATTTTCATGCTTTATAATGGTGAGTTTCTATCCTTTTGAAATTTTTCTTGTCGGACACAATCATCCCATCCTGAATATGAATAATTCTTTCGGCATGTTCGGCAACGTATGGCTCATGCGTGATTAAAATTACCGTATGTCCTCCTTTTTTATTTAACTGCTGAAAAGTTTCTAAAACAATGTCACCGGTTTTAGTATCCAAATTTCCGGTTGGTTCGTCAGCCAAAATTATGCTTGGGTTATTTACCAGGGCTCGAGCTATAGCGACGCGTTGCATCTGTCCTCCGGAAAGTTGATTGGATAGGTGGCTAAATCTATCTTCCGGAAGTCCGGCGGCAGTGAGCGCCTCGATCGCCCTTCTCTCTCGCTCCGCCCTTTCAACGCCGGCGTAGACAAGAGGGAGCGCCACATTTCTAAGCACGGTGGCGCGCGACAATAAATTGAAAGACTGAAAAACAAATCCAATTTTATTTTTCCGAATATCTGCCAACTCATCGTCGGATAGTTTAGAGACATCCTTACCGTCCAAAATGTATGAACCTGCCGTTGGAGTATCCAGCGCGCCGAGAATGTGCATTAGCGTTGACTTCCCGGAACCGGACGGACCCATTATCGCCACAAACTCTCCCGCTTCTATTTTAAAAGAGATATCCTTCAATACCGGCGTCTCCACGTCCCCGTTCACGTAGGTCTTATATAAATTTACACACTCAATCATATTATCTACCACCACCAAATCCCGGAATTCTGACGGCGCTTCCGGAAGTCTTGGCTGCTGTTTGCGACGCAGTTGTCGTTTTTATAATTACCTTATCCCCCTCGGAAAGACCGGATATAATTTCTGTTTCCAAATCACTAGACTCTCCAACAGTCACACTTTTCCTGGTTGGCAAAACGCTCGAATAATATACTTGAGATGTTCCGGATGCGACGGTTAAATTTTTCTCGTCTAAAACCTCAACGTACTTGGCGTCGGCCTGTCCCTTCACGGCGGAATTTGCGACAACCAATACATTGATTCGCGTATCTAAAATTACCGATGCGGAGACACTCATTCCTGACTTTATCCTTTCATCCTGTATATCCATCGCAACTTTTACGTTATAACTCACCACTCCCTGACTCGCGGCACCTATCGAATCTATTTCGATTACTTGCCCGGTCATATTTAAATCCGGAATAGCATCAAAAGTTAAGGTAGACTTCTGTCCAATCTTAATCTTGGCGATATCCACCTCGTTAAATGAAATCTCAGCGGTCTTTTGTGGAGTAATCATTACGGCTATCGCATTACCCGCTGAAACGGAATCTCCTTTGCGCGCGCTTAACTCGGCGACCACGCCATCAAATGGAGCATACACATAATAATCATTTAAATTTTGTTTGGCATCCAATAGCGTATTTTCCTTTTGCTTAACATTCAACTCTTGAGTCTGGAGATCGAGCGGATCCGTACCGGCTAATAATTTATTCAAAGCTTCGGTTTTTTCGGCGATTGTTCTATCGGAAGAAATAATCATTTCCTTGTCATTCTTTATCGTGTTAATAATATTCAAAAGACTTCCCAAATGATTATTCACCGTGCCGGTGTAGTTTTGAAGTTGATTTTCGTGAGTAGACAAAATTGCCGGTGGCTTAATTTCCGATCCGCTTCCGGTTAACGCATCCGTAACCATATCTAAAAAATTCTTGGAATTTTTAATTGCCTCGGAAACTTTTTTAGTCGTATCGTAAGTTTCGGAAAGCAAAGACTCTACCGCAGTGCTACTGGAATATCGGCTGGAGTTTTTATAGTCCGAAAAATTTTTATCATAAGCAACTCGCGCCGTTGAGTAGCTCTCGATTGACGAATCCATATAATCCTTGGCATCTGCTTTATATGGTTTTGCCAGATCATAATAAGCCGCGTAGTTATCTTGCCCGGTGCTTATACTGTTGTTGTATAAAATGCCATCCACACCTGAAATTATTCCCGGAAGATCCAGAAATGCATTAGCTATTGCATTCAACCCGTCCTCGTAAGACTTTGTTAAATCATCTTGCGCATTTTCTTTATTTTGCTTGGCGGTAATTAGCGCATTTTCGGTTTGAATCTTTGAAAGCGCATCCGCGGGTTGTTGCAACTTTGCTAGGGCTATTTTTGCGCCGTCCAAAGATGCTTGTGCATCCCGAACCTGCTTTTCGGCGTCGGATGCATCCAACTTGGCGATTAACGCGCCAGCCTTCACTTGCTGACCCTGGGTTACTCCCACATAGACAATCTCTCCGGAGGCCTTCGGCTTTATATCGACTTGACTAGTTGCCGAAACCTGCCCGGTGCTTTCGGCCGTAACAATAATTGAGCCTTTGCTTGCAGTCCCCAGAGTGTAACTAGTTGGCACAACCGCGGTGCCACCGAAAAAATAAAATCCTCCTCCGATTAGTATTCCTGAGATTATCAAGGAATAAAATTTATGTTTAAATATCCATCCTCGTGCGCCACTCAAAACATTCTTTATTTTTGCCATTTGTATTGGATTATTTTGGCTGTTATTTTGGAGTTTAGCAAGCCCGTTTTGCCATCTTTTACTACTACAATATACGGAAGAAATATATTACAAATTCCGGCGAAGGATTGTTTTTAAGAAAAATAAGACTAAACCTTTTTTTTAGATATTATCTCGCGTAGCTTCGGCAATATTCTTTGAGCTGCTTTCTCCCCTATTTGGATTTTATCTTGTCCATTAATAAATTGATACCAATATGTTTTGCCGGCATCTATATTAATGGTTATGTCGGCTCCCATTACATTTTGAAGAGCCAAATGATGCCTTAATATATCCAATGAATCATAAGCAATGTCATACCATCCTGGTTTCCAATTTTCGTTGGAATAGTGCTTGTCTAGATTTACGGCAATAACTATATCTGCCCCCATATTTCTGACAACTTCAACCGGAACCGGCGAGGACAGCCCACCGTCAACAAGCACGCGCCCTTCTAGCTCTACCGGTTTGAACGCCAAGGGAACCGAAATACTCGCCCGAATTGCCGGAGCCATTTCTCCTTTGTCTAAAGTCACAATTTCTCCGGTTTTCAAATCTGTGGCTACAGCCACAAATGGAATCCTGCAATCCTTGAATTCTTTTCCACCGATATGGTTTTGAATAAAAGTTTTTACTTTTTCGCCACTGACCAATCCATGTTTAAAATGTGGGTCGACTAAAGATATCATCCTCCGCCAATCGGTGCCTAACGCGATTTCTTCAATTTTTTCTACACCTAGCCCCGCCGCATAAAATCCACCGACCATAGCGCCGATGCTCGTGCCGGCGATAAAATCGATTGGAATATTATTTTTTTCAAGAACTTTTATTATCCCAATATGAGCAAAACCCTTGGAGCCTCCGCTTCCGAGAGCCAAACCAATTTTAGGTCTATTTGAACTTTTCATGTCGTCATTTATTCGGATATTTTCTTCTTAAAACTCTCGACCAAATAGTCGGCCCTACCTTTCATCATCGAAATCCACCGACTCGCCGTCTTGCCGATTTCGTCGCTTAAATACTGTATATTCGTATATTCGGAAGGGTATCCGACTAGCTCCATAAAACCAACACCTGCGACTTTTTCTGCGCCGAAGCTCCCTACCACCTTAAGCGGGCCTTCCCAATAATTAATTGAGCCAAATAACATCTCTTGATTATCAATCTTCGTGACCAAGTCTAATTCAATTTTCTTTTCCGGTATTTTAATTTTCCAGCTAAGCGGATAGACCGCCTTACTTTTTTGACTTGTCCAGCTTTTTTCTTGAGGAATAATTTCCAGGTCGTCGTAATGCTCTTGTTTGCCGTCTTTATAGGAGATGTCCGCAAAATAGGTTTTAACTTTTTTGTCGTCATACACACAGCAAACCATATCGGTTTCATTGTCCAGCTGAATCGAAAACCAATCCCATTTGTCTAATGAATATTCCGTGTCGGCCCACTGATGATCCATCCACGATTTGCCTTTAACTTTTATCCATTTATTTTTAATTTTGATTTTGCCATCCGCTACCAGATTGGTTAAAGAATAATAATATGTAGTTTTGGAATTAAGATTAAGATATCCTTTTCCGCCCTCAAGCAGGGGCTTTTTGGTAGAAATTAAAATTAAATCGATATACTCGTTTTTGAGGTGATACTTTGATTCTGCGATTTTTTCAATAACGCAATCGATTGGTTTATTCTTTATTTCCGGATTAAAATACTTTACATAAAGTAACGGTTTGGAAAAACTATCGCGCGAGACAATCGAAAGTGGAGAAATGCGATGATAAAATTTTTTACTACTTAGGTCTGTAACCAGTGCATGTGAGAAATATGATGTTTTAAGCGGTATTTTGCTTAAAAACGGTATTCTAACTTTTGGCACATCCACCTTAAACAGGCAATCCATGAACGAATACTCATTATTGTCCTCGTCTTTAAGATGTCCGT
>JAHFLJ010000030.1 GCA_023244935.1 Candidatus Liptonbacteria bacterium | reverse complement strand
GCGTTGGTTAAAAGCTATCGAGAAGAGTTGGGGATACCGATATTTTTGAATGCCGATCACGCGCATAGTTTGGAGGGAATCAGGCTGGCGACAGAGGCCGGTTTTGACGAAGTGCTTTTTGACGGGTCAAAGCTTCCGCTTGAAGAAAATCTGAAACAAACTAAGGAGGCGGTTGCTATCGCCAAAGCAATCAATCCTGAAATCATCGTGGAGGGTGAGCTTGGATACATTGGTAGTTCTTCGGCGATTTTAGAAAATACACCCGAAGGAGCGGCTTTGAGCCCTGCAATGTTTACTAAGCCGGAAGAAGCTTTAGCTTTCATTAAAGAAACCGGAGTAGATGTATTTTCTCCGGCGGTGGGGAATATGCACGGACTTTTGAAGTCGATGGTTACCGGAGAAGTTAAAAAACGCTTGGATATTGAGCGGATTGGGGAAATAAAGAAAATGTGCAAGGTGTTCATGACTTTACATGGCGGTTCCGGCACTGATGATAACGATTTTGTTGCGGCGATAAAAGCAGGAATAAACATCGTTCACGTAAATACCGAGCTGCGACTGGCGTGGAGGAGAGGACTGGAAAAAGAATTGTCGGCAAAGCCGGCGGAGGTTGCGCCGTATAAACTTTTGACGGGGGCGGAGGAGGAGATAAAGAAAGTTGTGTTGGAAAGAATGAAGCTGTTCTATGGCCTAAAGTAATCTTTTGTAAATGCGATATTCCATATTTACATTTTTTATATTAATATCATTGGCTTTTTTCGCCGATTATTATTTAGGTTTATCGATGCAAGGTTTTCAGACCGGACTTCCGCAGGAGCAGGCTCTAAAAGTTTCAACTGTAAGTCCGAAAAGTGAAGTTCCAAAAATAACGACCTCAACCGTTGCGACTTCAACTTATTTAGATGTTTCCGGGCAAAAAAAGTTTTTAGGGCCGGCGTATAAGCCGTTTATTATCGGGCCAAAAAGCCCACCGCCGGGAGCGGAGTAGGGGGCGGGGTGTTTTAATAATACCAACATTGTGATATTGTATAGGTATGCATGAGGGTTCTATAAAAGAGAGGGCAATGACTTTGAGGCGAAAAAATATGAGCTATGGGAAAATAGCTAAAGTTTTAGGAGTGGCAAAAAGCACGGTTTCTTTGTGGCTTCAAGGGGATATACATTCGGAAAAAATTAAGAAGATTTTGATTGCTGATAATCTAGAATCAACAAAGAAAAGATGGAAAATCGTTGGAGAAGAAAACGCCAGGAGATTTCAAGGATTAAGGGATGGAGCGGTTGCGCTTGCCGTGAAAGAGTTTGACGGATTGTTTAATAATCCGCTGTTCGTCGCTGGGATAAATATTTATTGGGGAGAAGGAGACAGCAAAGATAAAAATCCCTTACGAATGGCGAACTCCGATCCGCGAATGATTAAAGTTTATTGTGAATTTTTAAAAAAAGAGATGCGTATTCCGAAAGAGAAAATCAAAGTTTGGGTTTTGCTATATCCAGAGCTAGATAAAGAGAACTGCGAAATTTTTTGGCAAAAAACTTGTGGCCTCGGCAAGGAAAACTTTGTGAAAAGTCAGGTAATTGAAGGAAGACATAAGACTAAAAGGCTGGCGATGGGAGTTTGTAATGTGGTGGTTAATAGCCGGTATGAAAAGCTAAAAATGCTTACGTGGATTGACCTTTTCGCAAAAAAAATTACAATATAAGTCGGATGGAATAAGTCCGCCAAAGGCGGACGTAAGTATTTCTAAGCGCTTTCAGCGCAACAAATACTAAACGCGGGTATAGTATAGTGGTAATACACGTGCTTGCCAAGCACGATACAGGGGTCCGATTCCCCTTACCCGCTCATCAAACAAAAAGATCACTCATATAGAGCGGTCTTTTTGTTTGTGGTGGTATATGGGGGAATCGGACAGGAAGGGGGATGGGGAAACGAAAGTTTCCCCAATGCGGAGTCCACGAACCGATGGGTTCGTGAGTATTTTGGTAACGCCGGAATAAACGTTGCTTGGTTTTCTCTCGGCCCTAATCCTGGACAAATTGGTAGCGCGGTTATCGGAGGACACTTTGGAATACGAAGTGGCGTCCCGTTTGTTTTCTATAATCTAGACAAGTTAAAAGTAGGAGATAAAATTTATATCTTAAATGACAAGGGAGACACGCTCACATTCGTAATCCGGGCAGTTGAATTATTCGATAGAAATGCCGATGCAACAACCGTTTTTACATCTGAGGACGGGCTCGCCCATTTGAATCTTATCACGTGCGAGGGGATCTGGAATAAAATTAATGATACATATCCGGAGAGAAGGGTTATATTTACGGATGCAATAACCGTGGAAGAATCTGCGGTCAAAGCTAGCGCTCCAATTTCTTTCTCTCGATCTTTAGATGTTGGATCGGTTGGTGAGGACGTTTCAAGGCTTCAAGTTATTCTCGAGAAAAAAGGGTTGCTTGATATGCCTCCTGGAGTTGCTAAAGGATTTTTTGGCGAGCTAACGAGTGTGGCTGTGGCAAAATATCAGACGGGCGTGGGTTTGCCGGCGGTCGGGACTTTCGGTCCGCTTACACGGGCACGGCTTATTTCCGATCAGTCTTTAGTGGGGGTTGTTCCGGCTCTTCCAACCACGGCAATCGTAGTGTTCGAATGGCCGATATATATTCAGGTTATTATTAATACGATGAGGAGTTTGTTCGGAACCATAACAGACGGATCAATTACTTCTGCCCTTTTGGGGTTGATTGTTTTTATGGTTTTCAAAATTATCCGAAGAAGAAAGAACTCACGTTAGTTAGTATAGGTGTTTATGTTGCAGTGCCAATATGGTTTAATTTGTGAATGTTGACCGTAATATTTTTTGCGATGATTATTGTTCAGTCGGCGGCTTATTTGTGGTTCCAGTCCAAGGCTGGGGTGGTTTCTCATAAAAAGTATATGATTGTGAACGCGTGTTTTATGGTTGGACAGGCAGCACAAGTGGGGGATGGGTTTGTAAACGGCGCTTGGGCAAGTTTCTCAATCGCGGCATTCTACTTCGTGATGACCGGTATCGGGATATTCCAGAGATATAGGATGATGAAGAAGGAGGGCCGAGTAGCTCCTGAATTGGCGTGAAGTATTGAGAAAACAAGAAAACAAAGGTATATTGTTACAGGTCAAATAATCATATGCGCTCGTAGTTTAACGGATAGAACACGGCCCTGCGAAGGCTGTAATCGAAGTTCAATTCTTCGCGAGCGCACAAATGTTAAAAACACTTGGATTTATTCAAGTGTTTTTAACATCCGCTCAAGAAGAATTGAACAGTGGAGGGGGTCGGGGAACCGCGCTCGGTTCCCCGTGAAGGAGATTATTCAGAACCGTGGGTTCTGAAAGCGCAGACCGAAGGTCGAGCAGTGAAACTCTTCGCGAGCGCA
>JAHFLJ010000029.1 GCA_023244935.1 Candidatus Liptonbacteria bacterium | reverse complement strand
TTGCTTTAAGGCGCGAACGCGCTTTCAAGCGTTATTTTCAATCTTCGAAGCTGGCGGAATTGCCTTCTTCGAAGGGTTTCAGAACTGAGCATATTATACCATATGGGCGATTTCTGTCAACTACGCTCGCGAACGTAATTTCCGGAGGTCGCTGTCTAGTTTCTCCTGCGGAAACTAGCGCTGTTGCTCATTCATTCCATTCCGCCTAATCGGCGGAAACCAAGCTGGAATGAATTGCGCAACACCTCCGGAAATTAGTTTGCTCGACGGTGGGAAAAAATTCGAATTTGGAATTACCCCACTTCGCCAAGGCTTCGCGGGGTTACTCTAAATTTTTGTTAACAAAAATTTAGAGTAAAAAAAAGGAGCCTGATATCGGGTGGCTCCATTGTACATTCGCCTTTTGGGACGAACAATTAAACATGCTTTCGCACGCTCGGAAGGACTATTCTATAGTCAAAGTTTCTGAATTCATTATAGCACCATTTTAAACAAAACAATGGGGGCTGTGGAAAAGTGAAACGGCCTAGTCATTTCAGGCCGCCGCGGCGTTTCTTCCCGGCGAGAAACTTGCTGTCTTCAAAACTTTTTACTCTCGCCTTGCGAGAGACCAGGCTAAAAAGTTTATCAGACGCGGCGTGAAATGTAGGCCGTTTTTTGGTAGGGGGCGAAAAATCTAACTGTCTTCAAAACCTTTTACCCGCCATGGGCGGGACCAAGCTAAAAGGTTTCTCAGACACCCCTACAAAATGCAGCTCTTTATTGGGGGTAAAGAAAAAAATCCTAAGACGTCGTTCTGAATCACCTGCTTCGTTGATAGATTATGATATATAATAAGAACGTGAACCGGATAGAAAAATTACTTCAAGAATATTTCGACTATTTGGAGATTGAGAGAAATCGCTCGCTCAAAACGCGAGAGAATTACAATCATTATTTAAAACGCTTTATTGATACCACCAAAATTTCTGATCCGGAAGACATTACCGAAGAGAAAGTTAGGGCTTTTAGGGTGGCGCTCGCGCGCGGAGAGATAAAAAAGATTACCCAGAGCTATTATGTCATTGCAATCCGTAGCTTCCTCAAATATCTGGCCAAGCGCGATATCGCTACTTTAGCGCCGGATAAGATTGAACTGCCGAAGATTGCGCAAAGGCAGATTGAAATTGTGGAGTATAAAGATTTAGAAAGAATGTTAAAACCTGAAGGCAAGGGAGATCTGCGCGAGTTACGTGACTTGGCGATACTCGAAACTTTCTTCTCAACCGGGCTTCGTGTTTCCGAGCTTTGTTCGCTGGATAGATACATCGACCTGGAGCGTGGAGAATTTACAATCCGAGGGAAAGGCGAAAAATTACGAGTTGTTTTTCTTTCGGACAATGCGCGGCGAGCAATCAAGGCTTACTTAGATATGCGCCCGGATACTGATTCGGCGATGTTCGTCAGCTTAACAAAAAATGGGAAAGTTCTGGGACGGATTACTTCGCGCGCAGTGGAACGTCTCGTAGAAATGCGAGCACGGAGGGCTGGAATTGCCAGACGGATACACCCTCACGAACTTCGGCATAGTTTTGCAACTGATCTACTTTTAAACGGTGCGGATTTGCGAGCGGTCCAAGAGATGCTTGGACACGCAAGTATTACCACTACGCAAATTTACACGCATTTAACAAATAAAGAACTTCGGGAAATTCACAAATCTTTTCACGGGAAGAAAAGGGGATAGGGCTTTAATTGTAATACCCCACGTCGCTCTGCGGGCTTTGCAGGGTTACCGAGCGCATGGATTACCCTTCTTCGCTAAAGCTACGAAGGGTTATTTTTTGCTTCGCAAAAAATAAAAATCCGCCAAAGAGTTGGCGGACGTTATGCTGATTTAACTGCGGTTTCGTAATCGAGACGCGATTCGTACCTGGAAGGAAACATCTGATAGTAAGGGAGATGCAGAATGAAGCGCACCTTCTTTCCGGTGGCCTCATACCACTTCTCGAATTCCTGTAGGAGCTCATCGCAGAGCTCGACGCTAAAAACGTCAACCTGGATATCCTTGAAGCTCCAGCGGAATCCTCCGCCAAGTCCGTACTCTCCATCGGTGATGGAGATGCGCGCGGCGAGCGCCGACACTCCATCCTTCAACTCGAAGATGTCGAGAGACTTGATGGCCGGAGCGGATTCGGTCGAACAGCGACTGGCCGGCTCTTCGTATCGCAGTTTCGGCCAGTTCAGGAGCAAAGAGAATCTCTTTCCCACCGACCTCCACCTGCGAATTTCGTTGGCGACGCCATTCTGATTAGATGAATTGACGATATCCATCGCTTCCTCCTTTTGTTGAGCTGATAATATTCTGTCACATAAACACAAAAACGTCAATTAAATTTGGTGCGGGCGAGAGGAGTTGAACCTCCAATGGGTTGCCCCACACGGTCCTAAACCGTGCGCCTTTGCCAGTTTGGCTACGCCCGCAGAAATGGTTTGGCAGTATTATATTTTCTTTCTAGTTTATATACAACACCATTGTAATAAATCTTGCCCAGCAGAATTAGTGAATCAGTTTTCGCGTATACTAGAACCCCCATTCCATCCTTTTTTGTCTCAATCCAACCAGAATCAATTTTATATAGCTTAACAACCTTGCTTTTTAACCATTCTAAAAATTTAGGACTAGCAGAATATATTCTAATCCTAAGTTGTGGGTTTTTACTTTCTGGGTGTCGATATGCCCCAATTGAACCGTCGCCGTCTATACACCCGCGTAGAAAATCCGCAAAATATTTATCCTCGACCTTTACCTCTCCGATTGTTTTTGATTTTTTTGAAGTTATCCCAAGTTTTTCCGCATATTCATAAAAATTTACATCACCGAACTGGATTTGAAAATATTTCTTTTCTTTTTCTCCTCCGCGCGGCTTCACTCCGATTTTATTATTTAGACCAAGACACTTCTTAAATGTCTGAACCAAATCATAATCTTTGGACGTAAAATTTATATGTCTCCTGTCGGGTGACAAATTTCCGTCGGTCGCAAGCAACCCGAGAGCATAAGCAAATTCCCTTGACCATATGGTCATAACCTTCCCCAGTCTCCTCATTGCTTTATTATACTAAGCCTAGTTGCGTATGCCAATCTGGATATCGACTAGGGCGACAGATTTAATGTGTCGAATTGAAAAGGTGAATGTGGATTAGACTATTCAGTGGTGTCGCCGTGAAATTCCTCTTCACTAGCCAGCGCCTCAGCTTTCGTTTTGTGGATAGTTCCGTCAGCGTGATGCGCAGGAGAATATATCGTGTACATTTTTAAACTATCGGAATCGGACACATTGATAACATTGTGTTCTGCTCCGGCCGGAATGATTATTGCGGAGCCGTCGGTTACCTTGTATTCATTTCCATCAATCAATACTTTTCCTTCTCCTTTTTCAAAACGGAAAAACTGATCGTTGTCTTCGTTAACCTCCAAGCCAATTTCCTCTTTTGGCTCCAGACTCATCAAAACAAGCTGGGAATGTTTCCCTGTATAAAGTACTTTGCGAAAATTTTCATTCTCAAGTGTTTCCTCTTCGATATTTGCGTTATATCCTTTCATATTTTTGT
>JAHFLJ010000028.1 GCA_023244935.1 Candidatus Liptonbacteria bacterium | reverse complement strand
ATGGAATTTGACCATTACGAACCTGCTCCAAAGAATATTGAAGCCGATATTGTTTCGGGAAAACGCAAATAGTAATTAGCCACTAGCCAATAGGGAATAGTAAAAAATAAAATCCGCCGAGTTGGCGGATTTTATAGTTCTGATATTGATTGCATGGTCCCCGCCAAGGAGGCGGGCGTCGCGAACCCCTAAATTCGGCAAGCTCATTAAGAAGGAGTGTCCCCGCTAGTAAGCGGGGTTCCGTTTTGTCTGCAAATTGAAATTTGCACAAAACGATAATAATTGACAAAATAGCGCATTTGACTAGAATTAGATGACTGCTGGGTTTTGGTTTACCTGGCATAAAATATAAACAAAAAACAAGTCGATTAATTTAATTTCAATAGGGAAGCGCTTTTTGCGTGACCCAAAAAAACTATGGCAGAAAAAGAAAAATTTGCGCGCAGTAAGCCACACGTTAACGTCGGTACTATTGGACACGTTGACCATGGTAAGACCACTCTGACTGCGGCCATAACTCATGTTTTACACATGAAGGGATTGGCAAAAAAATCAGAGGGTGTCGATGACATCGACAATGCTCCGGAAGAAAAAGCTCGTGGTATTACCATTGCGCTTCACCACTCCGAGTACGAGTCCGAAAAGAGACACTATGCGCACATTGATGCGCCAGGTCACGCGGACTATATTAAAAACATGATCACCGGTGCCGCCCAGATGGACGGTGCAGTGTTGGTTGTGGCAGCGACTGATGGTCCTATGCCTCAGACTCGTGAGCACATATTGCTTGCCCGTCAGGTTGGTGTGCCTCAACTCGTTGTGTTCTTGAACAAGTGCGACATGGTTGATGATCCGGAACTTATTGACTTGGTTGAGTCAGAAGTCCGAGAGCTTTTGAAGAAATATGAATTCCCAGGTGATACCACTCCGGTTATCCGCGGTTCAGCTTTGAAGGCCTTGAATGCCACTGATTTGAACAGCCCGGACGTCAAGCCAATTTTGGATTTGGTGCAGGCCTTGGACGACTTTATTCCGGACCCAGTCCGAGAATTGGATAAACCAGCTCTTATGCCTATCGAAGATATTTTTTCTATCGAAGGACGTGGAACTGTGGTTACCGGTCGTATCGAGCGTGGAGTAATGAAAGTTAACGATGAAATGGAAATCATCGGTTTGAAGCCAACTCAAAAGACGGTTGTAACCGGTATTGAAATGTTCAACAAACTTTTGGACGAAGGACAAGCCGGCGATAACGTCGGAATCTTGCTCAGAGGTTTGAAGAAGGAAGATGTCGAACGCGGTCAGGTTATTGCCAAGCCGGGTTCCGTCACTCCTCACACCGAATTTGATTGTGAAGTTTACATTCTTTCCAAAGAAGAAGGTGGACGACACACCCCATTCTTTAAAGGATATAAGCCTCAGTTTTACATCCGAACCACTGACGTCACCGGTGAAGTAACTTTGCCGGAGGGTTCAGAAATGGTTATGCCTGGAGATACCGTTAAGCTTAAAGTTAAGCTCATCTCCCCAGTTGCATTGGAAGACAAACAGAGATTTGCTATCCGAGAAGGTGGTAAAACGGTCGGTGCAGGAGTCGTAACAAAAATTAACGCCTAAAATCCTTGCGTCCCGATTCGGGGCTTGCTCCGAATCGAGGATCCTCGATTTTCTACGAAGCTTTGCTTCGGTAAAATCGGGATCGGTGCCGGTGTTGTAACTAAGATCAACGCCCGAGCTAGCTCTTAAACCAAAAACTTAGCCAATTTTAAATGGCAAAGAAAGAAGAAACACAGCAGAAATTAAGGTTAAGGATTCGCGCATACGACCACAAGCTTATTGATAATTCTACTCGTTTGATTATTGAAACAGCCGAGAAGAATGACGCAAAGATTGTTGGTCCTATCCCACTTCCGACCGAAATTAAAAAATACACAGTAAACCGTTCGACCTTTATCGATAAAAACTCGAGAGAGCAATTTGAGTTAAGGGTTCACAAGCGACTTATTGATATCATGAATCCAGGTCCGAAGATAATCGAATCACTTTCAAATCTCAATTTACCGGCTGGAGTAGATATTGAAATTAAATTAATCTAGATCGCGTTATGCGCGAGGTGGATACAAAAAACGGTTCCGAAAGGGCCGTTTTTTGGTTTTCCCAGCAAAGTTACGTTTTATTTTGGTTTTGGTGCGCCACGTCGCTTTTCTCCAGCGGAAAAGCTAGTTGTCTTCAAAACTTTTTATTCCGCCCTTTAGGCGGAAACCAAGCTAAAAAGTTTCTCAGGCGCGCACCTAAACCAAAATAAAAGATAGCGGTTGCGAAAACTTATTTGACGAGTGGTTTACCCTGTTTACCTTGAGTTCGTCGAAAGGAGCTTGTCGAAGGGTGGGATATTATGTTTGTGGTATAATATATTTATACTAAATTACTAATGATTACGAATATACGAATGAATTTGAGGGGTAATAAATTCGATTTGACTCCTGTAATACAAAGTATTACAATCGAGATAATATAAAAAGGTCATTTATATCTAAAAATACAAATGAGAAAAATAGTAAACATTTCGCTTACCGAGGAATTGGACAGACAGGTGAACGAAGAAGTTAAAAAAGGAGATTACGCCACTAAAAGCGAGTTTTTTAGGGACTTGTTAAGAGTTTGGAGAGAGGAGCAAATTCTAAGAGAGGTCAAGAAAAGTAAAAAGGAAATATTATCCGGTAAAGGAAAAGTTTTAAAATCTTTGAGAGACTTAAAATAGGCTCATGGAAATAATTTATTCCGGTCAATTTGCAAGAAAATATAAGAAGTTGCCGATTGAAGTAAAAATATCCGCCGAGAAAAAGGAGGATATTTTTCGTGTTGACGCTTTTGACGCGCGACTTAAAACTCATAAATTGCATGGGAGGCTAGATGAGTTTTGGGCGTTTTCAATAAATAATGACTATCGGATAATATTTGAATTTGGAGAGGGGGACTTGGTTTATTTTCATATGATTGGGACCCATGATATTTATGAATAATTTATTTGTAGTTTATATAAAGTTATGTTAGACGACGTAGTAAAAAATGAGTAAAGTGGGGCAAGGAAGAGTGGCAAGAAATTAAGGCTAAACTTGGAATTTTGCCGCTAGAAAAGCTGAAATTACTAACAAAAAATGTGGGTATTCGGTTTTCCGGAGAAGGTTATGACTTATCGGATCACCCAAAATTATCTGAGGAAGAGCAATTAATTCTGGTTATGGATGAAGTTGAAAAGGAAAGGCTTATTTTAGAATACGAAAAACTGAGAGAAGTTATTGAGTAAATAGCCTTTTTTGTTTACAAACAAAGGAATTTAGCGTATTTTGTGGGTAGTTATTCAAAGGAGGAATTTGTGAAGAGTGCCGGACAGGCTTGGCAGGAAGTTTCCAGTCGCGTGGAGAATAGACGAATTAGGCGCGAGGCGCTAATTCAGAAGGGGAAGAGCCTTGGGTCGGGGAATGCGCTATTTTTGCTCCTTTCAATTGCCTATTCGGCGATTGATATGGAGATTGAATTGGAAAGGACCAGCATCAATATAGCCGGGTTCATTGACCTCTCAAGAGTATCTCCCGAGACTTTACAGGCCGTTGCAGAGGCCATAAGGAAGAATGGTTATGACGTTATCTGCAATCCGGGAGCATCGTCGGACCTTCGGTTTTATATTTCGTGGGGACGTCTTGCTAGCGATAAATCTGGCGGACTGAGTTAGAGAGAATTAG
>JAHFLJ010000027.1 GCA_023244935.1 Candidatus Liptonbacteria bacterium | reverse complement strand
CGATAATAATAATCAAGGTATCGGTCACAGACCACCAACGCTCCCAAGTAAAATCGCTATGAATTAGCCCCAGGAATAAATATATAACAATTACTATTATTGCATCCCAAAAAGCCGAAACCAAACATGGCCAGATGTAATCTCTATAATTCTCACCAATATTATAGAACCCCAGCTGAGAAAGCTCCCAGATGGCGTTAAAACCGTAGCTAATGACAAATATATAGATTAGATGCAAAAACCTCTTCATACAGTGTTTAGGAGATATTCAGAGCGGCGTTGATGGCTGGCTTGTCAAAACCGATGATTATTTTGCCGTCAATATCTATGACCGGAATACCTAATTGCCCTGATTTCTCAATCATTTCATCTTTGGCGCTATCGTTAGTAGAAACGTCCAATTCAGTATAAGCAATTTTCTTTTCGTCGAAATAAGACTTAACCATCTTGCAATACACACACCACGGAGCTGAATAAACTGTTATTTTTGACATTTTTTTAATATTTTAGTTGATTTTTTAAAGTATACCACTGCTTAAAAAGTGAAGCAATTTTTTCCCTTAATTCTCCAACTTTACAGAAAGAACTTTCGAGGTTCCATCTTCGCTTAACGTAACCCCATATAAAACATCTGCTGCCTCCATTGTCGCCCGATTATGCGTAACCACGATAAATTGCGTATTTTTTGAAAACTCTTTAAGCATTTGCGAGAAGCGTCTGGCGTTCCTTTCATCGAGCGGAGCATCAATTTCATCCAATACCAGAAACGGTGGCGGAGAAACAGAAATTAACGAGAAGATTGCGGCAATTCCGACCAAGCTTCTTTCGCCACCGGAGAGCATTTCCAATGAATTAATTCTCTTTCTTGGCAGACTTAGATTAACTTCAATCCCCTCTTCGGAATCTTCTTCTTGCTCTTCGATGGCTACTTCGGAAGTTGTGTCCGATCCCACTTCGGTTTCGGTTATCGCTTTTTTCGGTTTTTTATATAAAACAAGCTTAGCTTTGCCACCGTCGAACATTACATTAAAGAATTTATCGAATTCCTCGTTAATCTTGACAAGCGCCTTGGAAAATTCGGTTTTAATCTTTTCGTTCAAGTCTTTTATTAAAACCTTAAGATCTTCCTTGGCTACGTTTAAATCGGCGGATTCTTTTCCTAAGAATTCGTAGCGAGTTTCGGTTTCTCTGGCTTCTTTTAAAATCATTTCATCCACTTCTCCCATGGACGCGAGGTCGCCACGAAGCTTGAACATTCTGCGTTCCATTTCCATAAAATCATGTTCGGCGATAAATTCAGTTTTAGGCGTAAACTCATTTGCGGAGCGGCCAATTTGTTCCAGCTGACGAATAACTTCATCTCGGCGCATCGCAATTCTTTCTTTTTTTATTTCCAGCGAGGAGGTTTCGGATATATGATGCTCAACCTTGTCTCTGACGCTTCTCGAGGCGAGCATCGCCTCTTTGAATTTGGAATAGAAAGATTCTTGTCCTTGTTCCAATTCTCTTTCCTTTTGTTTTAATTCGGAAACACTTTGATCAACTGCTTTCAAATCTTGTTGAATCAATTCAAATTTTTGCTTCAAAGATTTAAGTTCTTCGGATTCTTCACTACTTTCTTCGGACTTACCGGATAAGGAATCAATTTCTTCGATGGTTTTCTTTATTAATTCCTTAATTTCGGAGACATCAAACGAGAGGGCTGTTTCAAATTTTGTTCTTAGGTCGGATACAAATTTGATTAGTCTTTCTTCGCCAATCGCCTTTTTTTGTTTCGGACGCAAATATATCTCAATTTGAGCTTCGAATCTACCGATTTCCTTTTGAAGTACGGACTTCTTTTCGGAAAATTCTTGTAATTGTTTTTTAAGCTCCTCCAGCGATCGCTTCTCAGTTGGCTGATTTTCTTCCAGAGATTTTAAATAAGCATCGGCCTCAAACTGAGCTATTTTTAATTTCTCCAGATCTTCCGCTCGCGTGGATAATTCTTTCACCAAAACTGCTTCTTCTTTCTCGAATTCTCCAAGTTTAGTTCCGAAGTAGGTATTTTCAAGAGTGGTCAGCTCCGCCAAAAATTCATCACGACGTTCCCAGCGACTGGTCTGACGCCTTAAAGAACGTAAGTGCGGTAAAATTTCTTCGATTAAAGCGGTGACTTTATCCAGATTTATTTCCGAATTTTTAAGGCGTCGTTCAGCATCGGTTTTTTTAATCTGGTATTCTCGAAGACCCAAGAGTTCCTCAATCATTTCTCTTCTCTCTTTCGGGGAGACACGAATAAATAAGTCACTATTCCCTTGGGTTATAACCGTCAATCCTTTACTTCCAAGACGCGCCTGCGCAAAAAAATCCACGATGTCTCGAAGACGGACTTCGCTTTTATTCAAAAAATATTTATTAGTCCCATCACGAGTCACTTCGCGTCCGACCGTTACCTCACTTACACCTGCCGACCAGATGTTCGAAGAAAGCGCTTCGGTCCGTTCGGAATCATCGCGAAGTAAATGTAAATTTTCAAAATGTAAACTGGCACTGCCCATTCCGGAACGAGATCTTTTTTCGGTGCCGGCGAAGATTAAATCTTCGGATTTAGCACCACGCAAACTTTTGGCATCACGTTCCCCGAGCAACCAACGGATTGCATCGATGATATTGGATTTACCGGAACCGTTTGGTCCGACGATTGCAGTAATTCCCGCAGGAAATTCCAGAACTGTTTTCTGCGCAAATGACTTAAAGCCGGTTAATTCAAGTTTTTTTAGTAAGTGAGGCATTATTTATACTTTTTAAGCGCGGCTTTGGCTGCCTCAACTTCAGCTTCTTGCTTAGAAGTTCCGACACCCTCGGCAATTCGTTCTTCACCAAAAAATACACCGGAGACAAATTCTCGCAAGTGCGCCGGGCCGGTTTCGGAAAGAACTTTATAAATCGGAGTTATCTTCATTTTTTCCTGAATTATTTCCTGCAGTTCACTCTTTGCGTCTTTGTAACTCTTGGTTTCCAATATGTTCGCGAGATGAATAAACACTTGCTCGTTAATAAACTTTTCAGCAACTTTAAAATCTTTATCCAAATAAATTGCTCCGATTAAGGATTCGAATGCATTCGCCAAAATAACTTCACGCGCTTTGGGGTTATCCATCTTTTCTCCACGAGACATTAGAATATATTCTTCTAAATTAATTGCCTCGGCGCACTCGGCAAGAGTCTGATAATTCACAAGTGATGCACGAAGAACCGTAAGTTGTCCTTCCGGTGAATCGGGAAAATCGTTATAAAGTTTTTCGGTGACTGCCAACTCCAAAACCGCATCGCCCAAGAACTCCATACGTTCGTTGTGTGGAAGATGCCACTTTGGATTTTCGTTGATGTATGACCTGTGGGTTAAAGCCTCCATAAGAAGCTCCCTGCTGTCAAACTTAATTCCTATGGAATTTTCCAGGCCACTAATATCTTTTGATTTTTTAAACATGACGATCCTCTTTCGGCTTAGAAGCTTCTTCCGGATAGTTTTCACGGAATACAGTTCCTAAAACTCCATTAATAAACCGACTTGAATTAGGCCCTCCGTAGTTTTTTGCCATTTCAATTGCTTCGTTGATGGCAACTTTCGGCGGAACTTCCGCTTTATCGGCAAAAAGCAATTCATAAAGACCGACACGCAAAATATTACGATCGATAATCGCAATTTTTTCGATTGGCCACTCCGGCGCGGTTTTTTTAATGCGCGCATCAATTTCTTCTAAGTTTTCAGCGATACCCTTAAGAATTTTCCAAGCAAATTCAGGCTCGTCAATTCCCGGCGCGAATTCCGCCAAATTTCGTTCTAAAACTTGGGTTATATCGGTGGTTCTGCCGTAAAAATCCCACTCATAGAGGGACTGAAGTATTACTGTTCTTACAAGGTGCCGTGTAGCCATTGGCTAATTTTATATTTATTTTTTACCGCAGTTTGCGCAGAGTCGGTGAGCCAGTT
>JAHFLJ010000017.1 GCA_023244935.1 Candidatus Liptonbacteria bacterium | reverse complement strand
CTCGGCGGATTTTATTTTTTACTATTCCCTATTGGCTAGTGGCTAATTACTATTTGCGTTTTCCCGAAACAATATCGGCTTCAATATTCTTTGGAGCAGGTTCGTAATGGTCAAATTCCATCGTTGAGCTTCCTCTTCCTTGAGTCATAGAACGTAATTCGGTGACATATCCGAACATTTCGGAAAGCGGAATTTTTGCATCAATAATCTTGGTATTTCCTCGGTCGTTAATTGCCTCAATTCTTCCTCTCTTAGAGTTTACGTTTCCGGTAATTTCACCCAAGTAATCCATCGGAATAATTACCTGAACTTTCATAATAGGCTCTAAGATTACCGGCTTGGCTTTCTTCGCTGCTTCCTGAAGAGCCATAGAAGCTGCCATCTTAAACGCTGCTTCAGAGGAGTCTACTTCATGATAAGATCCGTCGAAAATCTTTACCTCAATATCCATAATCGGATATCCGGCAACAACACCTCGGCTAACTGCTTCTTTAACACCTTTTTCAATCGGAGAAATAAATTCTTGTGGAATTGCTCCTCCTTTAATCGCGTTAACAAATTCAAAACCTTTTCCTCGTTCCAGTGGTTTAACCGAAAGCCAAACGTGACCATATTGACCACGACCTCCGGACTGACGAATATATTTTCCTTCAGCTTCAGCTTCTCCCATGATAGTTTCCTTGTAAGCAACCTGTGGTCGTCCAACGTTAGCTTCCACGTTAAATTCACGCTTCATACGGTCAACAATAATTTCCAAGTGAAGTTCACCCATGCCGGAAATAATAGTTTCCCCGGTTTCGTTATCACCTTCCACTTTAAAAGTTGGATCTTCTTCGGCCAATTTGTGCAAAGCATTACCCATCTTTTCTTGGTCAGCTTTAGTCTTCGGCTCAATTCTGATTCCGATAACCGGTTCCGGAAACACGATTGATTCCAAAACGACGGCGTTCTCCGGGTCAGTCAAAGTATCTCCGGTTGTAGTTCCTTTAAGTCCTACAATAGCAGCGATTTCACCGGCGTAAACTTCATCAACCTCTTCTCGGTCGTTAGCATGCATACGAACAATACGTCCAATACGCTCTTGCTGTCCTTTCACAGTATTCAAAACATAAGAACCCTTTTTCAAAACTCCTGAATAATTCCTGAAGTAGGTTAAAGTTCCAACGTAAGGATCGGTAGCAATTTTAAACGCCAGAGCGGTAAATGGTTCGGAATCTACTGAGTGTCTCGGGACTTCAGCTCCGGTAGTCAAATCAGTTGCTTTGATAGGCGGGATGTCGAGCGGAGATGGCAAGTAATCCACAACTGCGTCCAACATGTACTGCACTCCTTTATTCTTCAAAGCAGAACCACAAAGAACCGGAACTAATGTATTGGCGATAGTCGCTTTCCTAAGAGCTACTTTAAATTCCTCCAAAGTAATTTCTTTTCCGTCTAAATATTTAGCCATCAAAACGTCGTCGGTCTCGGATATTCTTTCAACTAAAGTGTGATGATATTTTTCCACATCAGCTTTCATATCTTCCGGAATCGGAACTTCCACAAACTTTTCTCCGTGGTCTCCATGAAATTCATATGCAGTCATTCTGAGCAAATCAACCAAACCTCTGTGTTCGCCTTCGAGTCCAATCGGCAACTGAATCGGCACGGCATTCGGAGTTAATCTTTCATGAATGGAATCCAAGCTATTATAAAAACTTGCGCCCATTCTATCCAATTTATTAATGAAACAAAGTCTCGGAACTTTATAATCGTCGGCATAACGCCAGTTGGTTTCGGATTGCGGTTCCACACCGGAAACACCGTCAAAAATAACTACTGCGCCGTCCAAAACACGAAGTGAACGCTTAACTTCAACCGTGAAGTCGATGTGTCCTGGGGTATCAATCAAGTTGAACATGTACTCGTAAGCCTTATCTCCCTTCCTGTAGGTTGGGACCCAGAAAGCAGAAGTTGCCGCAGAAGTAATCGTAATTCCACGTTCTCTTTCCTGTTCCATCCAGTCCATAACGGTTGTTCCTTCGTGAACTTCACCGATTTTATGAGAAACTCCGGTGTAAAAAAGAACACGCTCGGAGACGGTAGTCTTTCCGGCATCAATGTGAGCAATAATTCCGATATTTCTAATTTTTTCTACAGGATATTTTCGCGGCATGCTTAGTTTTGTCTAAATTTTGAGCCTGATTTATAGCGAAAAAATTTAGCTACAAAACAAGCACCGAGCACATTTGCTCAAAGGTTAACGACTTGATTAATGATTTTAAAATTATATTCCATACGACTTAAACCTATAGCTCACAAGTTAATGTGCTCGGTCGCTCGGTAGTTTCGCTACGCTCAGCTACCTCGCGAAATGTGCGAAAGCTCTGTTAGCTTCAGCCATTCTGTGAGTATCAAGTTTCTTTTTGATTGCAGTTCCTTCGTTCTTGGCAGCAGCAATAACTTCAGCAGCCAAACGGGCAGCCATCGGCTTTCCTTTGACGTTTCTGGAAGCCTCAACCATCCAACGTAAAGCTAAAACAAACTTTCTGGAAGGAGAAACTTCTCTTGGGACCTGATAGTTAGCTCCACCAACACGCTTGGAAGCAACTTCCAAAAGCGGAGAGGCGTTAGCAACTGCTCGCTCAAAAACAACCAATGCGTCTTCTTTGGTTTCTTTGGCGATTATATCCAATGCATCATAAACAACCTTCTCGGCAACGGATTTCTTACCATCGTGCATTACATAGTTAATTAAACGTCCGAGATCAATTCTCCCGTGTTTAGTATCCTCTTTATAATGTTTTTTATAAACTCTCTTTTTTCTCATTTGCCAATTATGTTTAAATTTTTGAGTCTGTAGACGATAAAAATTTATCTACAGAATTGAGCACCGAGCACATATCACTATGCGCCGTGCCTCCGACCAATTTATTTGTTTTTATATCAGTAAATTTCATTTGTTGTTGGTTAATTTATGTGCTCGGTAGTTTCGCTTCGCTCAACTACTTTTTCTTAGCGGCACCGGCGTTTTTCTTTGAACCGTATTTAGATCGTTGCTGTTTTCTTCCGTCAACCCCTGAAGTATCCAATACTCCACGAACAACGTGATATCGAACACCCGGCAAATCTTTAACTCTTCCTCCTCGAAGAACAACAATGGAGTGTTCCTGCAAGTTGTGCCCCTCTCCCGGAATATAAGCGGTGGTTTCCATTCCGTTAGTTAAACGAACACGACAAACTTTTCGCAAAGCGGAGTTTGGCTTCTTTGGAGTAGTGGTAAAAACTTTGATGCAAACGCCTCGTTTGAAAGGAGATGGTGAATCAACTCTTCTATTCTGAATGTGGTTGAAATAATACGAAAATGCAGGCGATTTTGTTTTCGTCTTGGCACCCTGTCTTCCCTTTTTAATTAATTGATGTATTGTCGGCATAAAAACCAATTCCCTATAAGGAATGTGTTTAAAGATGATAGTAAATAATCGAAAATAAGTCAAATATCGCTGGACGTATTCTGGCGATATTTGACCGAGTACCAACGGTGCTCGGTCTCAGCAATGCTTGTTTTGGTGTGGGGTCAATCTCACAAATTCCTAAAGCCAAGTGTTAGGTTCACGACTTGGTTTCTCTTTAAGTATCTTCTGCTGTAATTTCCAGCTATTGCCGTGACCAATGAGCCCCAGATATGATTGCACCGTTTCTTCCTTTCCGTTTTTTCGCTTTTATGTTTCTGAACATCCGCTTTTTAGTCGTCGTCCTTAAAACTCTATGATCCGGGAAATGCACCCAACCGAGGAAGTCCACACCCGATGCGACGGTCTCAATGGAGACCTTACCCGGATGCATAACAAGCTTCAACTTGCTTCCCAAAAATTCCTGCATCGCCGGCAGAATCTTTTCGAGATACACCCGGTCCGTCGAAAAAACGACAAAATCGTCGGCGTAGCGGAGATAGTATTTAGCTTTGAGTCGATGTTTTACAAATTGATCAAACTCATTCATGTAAATATTTACTAAAAGCTGGGACGTTAAATTTCCAAGCGGAAGTCCGACGCCGACAACTCTTGAATGAAAACTCCTGACAATGACCGACACGAGATTAAGAATATCTTGGTCGGGAATATATTTTGCAACTACATCCAAGAGAATCATGTGATTGATGTTTGCGAAAAACTTTCTGATGTCACATTTGAGTACCCATACCGTCCGAGTGTTATTCCTGGAAACAATACCAACAAATTTTCTGAATCTGCGAAGTGCGCGATGAGTGCCTTTTCCGTCTTGGCAGGAATTCGAGTCAGGGATAAACGTCCTTGTGAAAAACGGCGACAGCTTTCGGTGCAATGCGTGATGCAAAAGCCGATCCCGGACAATAGCTTTATGAATATCGCGCGGTTTTGGATCGGCAATTTTAAAATGTTGATATGCCGAATGTGAATATGTTTCCGCGGCAAGCTCACGATGAAGCGCAATGAGGTTCGACATCAAATCTCGCTCAAATTCCTGCACGTCCCTACGCGTTCGCTTACCACGAATGAATTCTTTCCACGCCGCGAGGAGATTTTCGAGAGAAATGATACTATTGTATGTATGATGAAATCTAATTTTGGACATAATAATGGCAACCAACCAACCAACCAACCAACCAACCAACCAACCAACCAACCAAAGAATTTTACCAGTTTTAAATAAAGTCAAGGAGTCGTATATACTGTGGTACAAATTTTATCAAGACTTGCCAAAGACTCACCGCCATTCTCTTGGTCAGCGCGTAGATACTTTATTTGTCGAAGTGATAGAAGCGATATCAGCCGCCAGCTTTCTTTCTCCTTCTGAGAAACATCCCTATGTTCGTCTCGCGATTAAAAAAGCGGATACCTTACGCATACTCCTTTTGGTACTATGGGAAACTAAATCTCTCGACGATAAAAAGTATATCGCCCTTTCCATAAAGTTAGATGAGTCCGGCAGAATGCTAGGCGGATGGAACGGACAGCTTACAAAACAAAACTCTCCAAGCGTTACGCCTAGAGAGAAATGAAGAGAGTTGCGACACGGCGAACGCGAACCCGTTGTCACGATTCCACCTATTGTCAGGCCTGTCGTTGTACGCATTGAGCCAGCGACCATCGTCGTTACGGTTCGCGTTCAGCAAGTTCGGATCGCCGTCAGATTGCGCGAAGCATCTTCCATATCACCGCCCCTCGAATACTCTCGGGGTTGAATCGAATCCGGCATAGTAATGCCTTAATGCCTCGCGCCAAGTATCTTCTTTTTTATTGAAGTTTCTGCATGCACCACTCTATCCGAAACCCTGCCTGCCGGCAGGCAGGCGTAGCCGCGAATACTCCGGATGTATGGATACTGGGGTCGGTAGCGGAAAGCCTTGACCGTCCACATATTCACCTACTGCCACAAAAAATTATATCTTATTTTATTTCTCCTAATATAAATTATGTGGACAAGTATTCTTATACACAGAATCTGAACTCGAAAAAACATCATATTCAGTTTGCATTTTTATAAAAAAAGAGCCCCGCTCCGACAAGTCGGAACAGGGCTAAGGGCTAATCCGCCAACTGGCGGACAAAGGGACTAAAGTCCCGAGGGTCTCAGGATTGAGAACTGACTTGCGACACGGCGAACGCGAACCCGCCGTCACGAACCCACCCATAGCCAGGCCTGCCGACGCACGCAAGGAGCCAGCGACCATCGCCGTCACGGCTCGCGTCCAGCAAGCCCGGAACGCCGTCAGAGTCGTTGATCGGTTCGTGCATGGTGACGATCCAGGTGAGCCCCATGGCTTCGAGCTCCTTGTCCGTGAACTTCAGCCGCAAGAGACAGGCCAGTTCAGCGTTCGGCTTCAAGAACTTACGTTTGTCGGCCTCGGCGCGGATATTCTTCGTAATCCGGTCGTTGTCCTCGAAGAGCATGCCCTTGAGGACGGCGACTTCGGTCGTCACGCCACTCGTCGGCTTGAAGTCCGCCGAACGGAGCACCTGTTTGGCGTATCCACCTACGCGGAAGCCTTTACCTTCGAGTCGAGAGATCCAGTCCTCGCCGGTCGTGCCGGCGGAGGTTGCGCTGAAGTAGATGACGCCGTCTTCTTCGCGCCACGAACGGATCGGTTCGGAAACCGAGAGTTCGTCGCGAAGAAAGCGAAGCGCCATGTCATGGCCGCCGAGCTTCTTGACGATGGCGTTGAGTTGTCCAGCTGTAAGGCCGGCGGATGCGAATTCTGTGCTCATGATTCTATCTCCTTGGGCTAATTTGCCCTTTTTCGTTTTCCTCTAATCCGAGGAGGAACCATGGCCTGTACGGTCATAGCGAGAAACGGCCTAATTTTATGCCGCTTTTCGCTATGACCGTACGCAAGTCTTATCAAAGAACTACGTTTAATAGTATACCACTAAACACAATACTTGTAAAGTGGTAGAAACCCACCAAAATGCTAACATTAATCTATCCGTAGAGAGGACTGGCCAAACTCTCTACTTCTCCTCAAGGGAGCGACGCGGATCGGCTGCCACGAGAGTCGGGGGAGTAAGACACTCCTTGAACACACCGCCCGACACATTCTCGTGGCATTTTTTTATTTATTAAACTCAAATCCCTTCTTAATTAATTCGGCAATCTCACTAAGTTCTACTTCTGGCGATTCGGCGCGGCTACCCGGTCGGTATAAAAATTTAGTCGGCTCATATTCATATATCCCCGCGTCACCTACCTTTCTTGGTACCACGTGTATATGCAAATGATTCACTGACTGTCCCGCCATAGATCCTTCATTCCAGGCGACATTAAAACCTTCAGCATCCAAAGATTTTTTCAAACTATTTTTAAGTAAAATAATAAAATCTTTAATTTTTATTATTTCTTCGTTTGATATCTCGTCGATTTTCGATATATGCCTCACAGGACAAACTATTATATGTCCCGGCACGATAGGAATATTTGATGGAAATGCTAAAACAAAATCATCCTTATATATTAACCGCGGCTTCAAACTTTCGATGTCGCAAAATGGACAATCCATAATTTTATATTTTCTTATCCATCCACACATATTTATGACCTTCAGAAAAACCGTTCTTCTCCATAAATTTCAAGATACTCCCATCCGATTCTGAATTTGCCCAAGCATAAATATTAGTAATGTTATGTTTTTTTAAATCCGCCACACATGAATCATATAACACTTGCGCCACTCCATTCTTCCTAAATTCCGGTCTGACAGCTAAATAAACTAAACATGCCCACGCCGCCCTGTGCGCCTGCTCTAAATCTTGTCTATTGGCATAAATAAAGCCAACAACCTTCCCGTCCACTTCTGCGAGCAATAAAGTTCCGCTTGGGTTTTCAATAGCCGCCACAAACTCTTCTGGTTCCATAAATTCATTATTAGAACTAACCTTGAACTCAGGCGTTTGACACCCTAATTCATATAGAGCATCAAAATCTTTAACTTCCGCTCTCCTAGTTTTTATTTCCATATTTTTAACTAACTGTTACGCGAATTCTCCTTAGTCCCGCGCCAATTCCCTCTTCTTTTCCAATTTTAAACTTTCCAATCTCGCCAGTATGAGTTACGTGCGGACCGCCACAAAACTCTTTGCTAAACGCAGTCTCGATATCCTTGCCGATATAATAGACACTGACCGGATCCGGATATTTCTCTTTGAAGAAATAAAGCGCACCGGTTTTCTCCGCTTCTTCTTTCGGCAAAGTAACTTTTTGCATCGGCAAATCCTCGGCAATTTTTTGATTAACTATTTTCTCGACCTCAGCAATCTCTTCCGGAGTCACTTTTCGTGGAAAAGTGAAATCGAACCTAGCACGCTCCACGGTGATATCACTTCCCGCTTGGTGAACTTCTTCGCCTAAAACCATTCTAAGAGCCTGTTGGAGCATATGGGTCGCAGTATGAAGGCGTGTCACAATCTTTAACTCCTCTTCACTTCCGGCCTTAAGTTCTCCGGTATCCAAAATTAATCCGTGTCCACCAAATTTCTTCTCGATTCCTGCACGAGAAATTTCTTGATGGTGCTTAAATTCTTCATCTAATTTTGCCCTAAACTCCTCTTCGTTGAACTTATAATTTCTGCCTTCCAGAAGCTCGCGAATAACTTCAATTGGGAATCCGTAAGTTTGATATAAATCAAAAGAATCCTTTCCGATTTCGGTTGAAACCAAGTCTTTAGAATGTGCATCCGGATATCTCTTATCGAATTCACGAAGTCCTTTGTCTAAAGTATTGCTGAATTTCTTCGCTTCCAAAGTAAATTCGTCCATGACCGTCCCTTCGTCCATTTTAAGCTCCAGATAGTAAGCACCGTAATAATTCACAACCTTCTTTATATATGCGAGCAAATCTTCCTGTCCCACAAGGTTCTTTTTAGCTATTACCAAAAGTCTCCTGATTAATCTTCGCAAAATATATCCTCTCTCTTTATTCGAAGGCCTAACACCGTCCGCTAAAAGAAAAGTTGAAGCTCTCAAATGGTCCGCCATAATCCTCGCCGAACGCGCATCCAAGTTTTTATTTTCAAAAAGAAACTCAAATGGAGTTTTAAATAAATCTGTATCGAAAATCGTCGGGGTATTTTGAGATATCATCGTCAGCCTCTCCAGTCCCATTCCGGTATCAATTCCCGGAGTTTCAAGCGGAGTTAATTGTCTTTCCGGATTGTTCGCCAATAAGTCTTCGCGTGAACCGGAATAAAAGAATTGATTGAAAACCACATTCCAAACTTCAATATCCTGTCCGGTGCTATTCTTCAAATAAACCTCGGTTGTCGGCCCACAAGGACCGGAAGCTCCGGTTGGACCCCAAAAAACATCTTCCATTCCTTCCTCGCGAACATCAGTAATCCCCAGCTCGTTCCAGAGTCTTTTAGATTCTTCGTCTTTTGGCACCGCATCCGAGCCTTTAAAAACAGTAACGTAAGAAATTGTAAGGCCCATAACTTTAGTAATAAATTCAAACGCATAAGTTATAGCCTCTTTTTTAAAATATCCACCGAAACTAAAGTTCCCTAACATTTCAAAAAATGTTAAGTGGCTTTCGTCGCCAACCGATTCAATATCCGAAGTCCTAAAAGACTTCTGGGCCGAAGCTGTGCTCTTGGCACCAAAATCCTTAAGCGCATCCGCCTCGCCGGTGTAATACTTCTTAAACTGTTGCATTCCCGCGGTTGTAAGCAAAACCGACGGATCATCCGGCACAAGCGAACTTGAAGGAACCACCGCGTGGCCATTTTCTTTCATATATTCCAAAAATTTAGCGCGTATTTCTGAACCGGTCATAAGTCACATTCTACATTCTAAAATAAAAATTCTCAAATAATATTCATTTGAGATATAGGCCATTCTCGGAAGACTTTTGATTTTCTTGGCCGTCAAAGTTAATATAAGTTGTAGCTTCGCAAACAGTCTCCAGCAAAGCGGGTATGGTTCAGTGGTAGAACACGACCTTCCCAAGGTTGAGATGCGGGTTCGATTCCCGCTATCCGCTCTAATATAAAAACAGTAACGCAAGTTGCTGTTTTTATATTTTGGCGGGAATTGAACTGAAAGGTGGGGTCGCAGTGAAGTTCTCGTAGCTCTTGGAGCGGAGCGACATAAAGATACGGAATCCCGCGTATTCCGCGGGAGAGATTCCTGCCTGCCGGCAGGCAGGGATTCCCATCGTTCGCTCATAATGCGGGTTCTCCCGCGATATACGCGGGATTCCGAAATTTAAACCTCGGCTTTGCCTGCGGTTAATTTCGATAAGATTCTCGCTATCCGCTCTAACTATAAAAACAGTAACGCAAGTTGCTGTTTTTATTCGTATTATTAGTATTTATTCGTAATTTCGTAACATAAAAAAATCCCCGCGACTCGGGGATAACAATTACTCTATTTGAGTGAGATGCACAAAAGATTGCCCAAGAACAAAAAGATGATTCGAAATATTCCCATCAGCGTCAATCGCGGCAACAAAATAGTGAGTGCTATCACCTTCTGCCCATCCGCAAGATACACAATCTGAATCAAACAAAACAACCCCAGCTGGACTCCATATTTCAATATGCCCGCGCGCAGAATCGGAATCTTCCTCGCTTTTACCACCATCGATTCCAACCAATTGCTTAATCGCAAAAGACACGACCTTGCCGGACTTCTTCGTTGTCAATTCAAGCTCCTCTTTTAAAATTCTGGCCTAATCTTAAGACAACGGAAACGCATTGGTCAACTAGAAACTTATTCCCGTAAACGCTCTAAACAAAAATCCTATAACCGGGGATATCAAAGTAAATCCAAAAAACATAAAGAAAACCAAAATAATCATTCCGTTCTGTTCCAAGAAAGCCATAACATTTGGACTGATAATTCTAGACGGCAAAAATCCAAAAAGAACTTTAGAGCCATCAAGTGGCGGAATTGGAACCAAATTGAACACTCCAAGCAACACGTTTACATAAACAATTATCTGAAACATTAATAGCAACGGATCTTCAACCGAATTTCCCGAAGAAATTCCTGTGCGAACCAATAACCCGAAAATAAAAGCAATTAAAAAATTACTTGCCGGTCCCGCTAAAGCTATCAATGCCCCACCTCTCTTGGGATTCTTCAAATTATTTGGATTATACGGCACCGGCTTCGCCCAGCCAAAAAGAATCGAAGTATTTAGTACATAAAGAAGTAACGGCAAGATTACCGAGCCAAAGGGGTCAATATGTTTAAGTGGATTAAGCGTAAGACGCCCAGCATCTCGTGCGGTTTTATCTCCAAGTTTTTCAGCGGTAAACCCATGAGAAATCTCGTGAACCATCACCGAAAAAATCAAAACAATAAATTGAAAAATGAAAATAATTGTTTTATCCATATTAATTCTTTTTGCTTTTTACTAATGAAAAAATCGCAATAACCGCCCAGACGCACTGTAAGGCAAACGACGACCATACTCTATTATAATAAACATTCACGCCAATAAAAATAGCTCCGAAAAGATTCATTAACTGGTACATTCTACTACTCCCACGAATTTCTTTATGAGAAACAAGATAGTAAGCCACCACAATAGAAACCATCCCAATCCAACCGATAATTTCAATTAAAATATTCATTCTCGAATATTATAGTACGAAAAAAATAATTTTAAAATGCGCCCGGAGGGAGTCTCACTGCTCCCGAGCGCATTTAGCGCTCGCTGCGCTTTCAGAACCCGCGGTTCTGAATCCTGTCTGCCGGCAGGCAGGAATCTCCTTCACGGGGAACCGAGCGCGGTTCCCCGACCCCCTCCACTAGTTCGAATCCCTCAAAAGACAAATTAAATAATAAAAAAGATTATCGCAAAGATAATCTTTTTTATTATTTAGTGCGCCCGGAGGGATTCGAACCCCCAACCCCTTGGTTCGAAGCCAAGTACTCTATCCAGTTGAGCTACGGGCGCAAAATAATTGTCCATTATACAAAACTCTCAAATCGTAGAACAGAAACACGTTCCGGAAAAGCCTGTCCGTCGAATCTGCCAGCTGGCGGAGAAGACAGAGCCCTGCCTACCGGCAGGCAGGTACGGGCGCAAAAGCTTGTCTCGTCGAAGCCTCGGCGAAGACGGATTACCTGATAAATATAAATCAAAAAAACGAATAATACAAAATAAATTTACTTATTACGGAACTATCGACGGAGTCGAAGTTGGCTCCGGTACTTCCGACTCAACTGGAAGCGTAATAGTGTTTTGCACAGGCTCTAAAGGCGGATTCGCCAGCCCCCTAAAATTCAGCTTCCCGGCCTCCACCACTTTGAAAGCAGTATTCCCTCCCGATACTACATCATCCCCCGAAACCGCCTGAGAAAAATATATCGCAATTTGCGCGCTCGTCTCCAAAAATAGCCACAAAAGAAGCACTGCCATAATCAGCGCCGAGGCCATCAATATTAAATCTAAATATGATTTAAAGAAATTTTTCATTTAACGAAAAAATGTTTTCCCGAAAATCTGTAATTTATAGTTACCGTTCTCTTCTCTTGTAAGATCAAAATTCTCAATACTTACAATATTTCTTGTCGTCTTTAGCTCAACGTCTCGCATAAATAATAAAATTCCATCCATGCTTCCGGAAACATCCAGATTAAATGAAGCCGAACCCGGAGCGGTTGGTGTCGCGGCAACCGGTTCTCCTTGAAAATTAAAATTTATATTAAGTTTCCGTGGCGCGGCCAGATTCTCCAGATATCGTTGATAATTATAAAGTTGATCACGCTCCGGCAATAATGCCTCCATCTTTCTCCTGTATTCGCTTGCCTGCCCGGAGTTTCTCTTCAACTCGGCTAAATCCGCCAGCAGTTGTGATTTATGATTTATGCTTGCCTGTGCGGAACTTACTGAAGTACTCAAATTTGAAAGTTTTGTTTCCAGCTGTGCATAAATTACAAAAAACGCAACTAAGCTGATAATAATTATTCCCAGCCCCAAAAACAATTCTTTTTTAAACTCTTTAGTCATCTGCTTTTATATTATACCATATCTGTGTATCAAAGTAGTTGATCCCGTTAGAGCCAGCTCGCCCTAAAGCCCCTCCGGGGCGCGCGTAAGCGCGCGAGCGCGGACTCTAAAGGGATTGACAATACTTTCGTAAACATAATTAATTAGATGGTGGACAATAAAAAAATTTTCTATAACGCGCTGGCCAAAGCGCTAAACTCTAACTACGAAAAACTCGTCGTAATTTACGACGCCGAAAATGGATTCGAAAAAGCTTGGCACAATTTGCCCGCCGAACTAAAAACGTTTGACCCTAAAAACGAATTCGAAAAACTGGAGAAAGAAAAGGTGGATATAATTTTCCGCGACGATCCACGGTTCCCGTCTCTACTGAAAGAAATTCCCTTGGCGCCGATAGCAATCTACGTCAAAGGCAAAATTGATCCGGAAGCAGTATCCTTGAGCATCGTCGGCACAAGAAAAGCCACTCCGGACGGAGAAGAAATTGCCTACGAGCTGGCCCAATCTATTGCGAGGAAGAACATCCAAATCACCAGCGGACTGGCGATGGGAATAGATTCCGCTTCCCACAAGGGCGCCCTGAAAGCCAAAGGAAAAACAGTTGCCGTCTTAGCCCGAGGGCTAGACGAAATTTATCCAAAAATAAATGAAGGGCTCGCGAAAGAAATTTTAGAGAATAATGGCGCGATAATTTCCGAATATCCGCTTGGAAGCGAACCGATGCCACACCGATTTCTTGAAAGAAACCGAATAATCAGCGGAATGAGCATCGCCACTATATTAATAGAAGCCCCGGAGAAATCCGGCGCGATTTCAACCGCTAGGTTTTCCACAGAGCAAAACCGAGAATTGTTCGTAATCCCCGGACCGGCGAATCACCGAAACTACGGAGGTTCACATAAACTCATTCGCGAAGGTGCCCGCCTCGCAACCTCTGCCGAAGAAATTTTCGCTGATTTAGGACTAAATATTGCTCCGACTAACGACGCCTTAAACCAAGAAGAAATGATTATTTTAGAAATAATAAAAGGTTCAAAAAAATCTCCGGGATTTGACGAAATCGTAGAAATCAGTAATCTAGAGTTTTCCAAAGCCAACGCAATTATCGGAAAACTTCTCACCCTGGACATAATCGAAGAAGCGCCGAATGGTTATCAACTTAAAAAATAATAGGAACTAAGATAGTATTTTTTTATTAATACGCACGAAAAATAAATGGCAGTAAAATCTAAAAAATTGGTAATCGTGGAGTCACCGACGAAGGTTATCGCCAGCATCCCGATTCCGCTTTAGCGGAAGAGGTTAGATGGCGGAATCCCGCGTATCCCCGCGGGGCAAGCAGAAAACGAATTAAACAAAACGATATGAGCAAAAGTAAAAAATTGGTAATCGTGGAGTCACCGACGAAGGCGAAAACAATCGGCAAATTTTTGGGTTCCGAATATACAGTTGAGTCTTCCTTTGGACACGTAAGAGATCTCCCTCCAAACCGCATGTCGATAGACGTCGAACACGGTTTTACTCCTAAATATATAATACCTAAAAAAAATCTAGAGCATGTCGAAGAACTGAAAAAGTTGGCATCCAAAGCTAGCGAAATAATTCTCGCAAGCGATGAAGACCGTGAAGGAGAAGCTATCGCCTGGCACATTGCCGAGCTTTTTAAAGAATCCGGAGCAATAAAAAAATCTGCCATTCTAAAACGCATTGTATTCCATGAAATTACCAAGAGCGCTATCGCTGAAGCCATAGAAAATCCAAGGACGATAGATATGAATCTGGTCGACGCACAACAGGCCAGACGAGTATTGGACCGTCTTGTCGGTTATGAGCTCTCGCCATTTTTGTGGAGACACATTCGCTACGGACTTTCAGCCGGCAGAGTTCAAAGTGTTGCTGTACGTTTAATCGCGGAGCGAGAACGTGAGATACAAAAATTTAACAGTGAAGAATACTGGTCAATTGAAGGGATATTTGAGAAAAAAGGCGCGCCTGCTTTTACCGCAAAATTAAATACCGCAAACGGCAAGTCGGTTGGCAAAATGGATATCCACTCCGAAACGGAAGCAAATAAAATTCTTACCACCGTAAATGATGCGGAATATTGCGTTGGAGCAACTTCTACAAAACAAATCAACCGTAACCCCTCAGCTCCGTTTACCACTTCAACCCTCCAGCAAGAGGCAGCAAGAAAATTAGGATTCTCCGCGAAGCAAACCATGATGTTCGCTCAAAAGCTTTACGAAAAGGGCCACATTACCTATATGCGTACCGACAGCCTAAATCTTTCCGCAACATCCCTCTCTCAAGCCCGCGAAGTTATAACTGCTGACTTCGGGAAAGAATACGCCCTAGATACTCCCCGTAGTTTCACAAACCGTTCAAAAGGAGCTCAGGAAGCGCATGAAGCCATCCGCCCAACCGATCTTTCCAAAAAAATCAAATCCGGACTTCGTCTGGAAAATAATGAAGAACAAAAACTTTATGAACTTATTTGGAAAAGAACCATCGCCTCCCAAATGCAACCGGCGCTCGTTGAGCAAACCGCTGCAGATATTCAGACTGCCGATAAACAAATTATTTTTCGCGCAAACGGTCAGACAATAATTTTTGATGGATTTATCCGCGTTTACACCGAAGGACAAGACGAGAAAACAGACGAAGAAGATAATATTCTTCCTCCGCTTATCTCCGGAGATAAAATATCCGCGAAAGAAATTAAACCGTACCAACACTTCACTGAACCACCGGCCAGATATACGGACGCAACCTTAATCAAGGCGCTGGAAACGCACGGAGTCGGACGACCGTCTACTTATGCGCCGACGCTATCCACCATTCAAGAACGTGAATACGTAGAAAAATTAGAAAAGAAATATCATCCTACGGAAATCGGATTGATAGTTAATGACATGCTTGTCGAAAATTTCCCGGAAATTGTGGACATTAACTTTACCTCCCACATTGAAGAAGAATTCGACAGTATCGCCGAAGGAAAAATAAAATGGACTGAAGTAATGAAAGAGTTTTATACACCCTTCAAAAAACACTTGAGCGAAAAAGAAACCAGTGTTAAAAAATTAGTGGAAATCTCGGAAGTTCCTTGCCCTCATTGTGGGAAACCAATGCTCATTAAATTCGGCAGAATGGGTAAATTCCTGGCTTGCCCTGAACCCGGAAGCAAAGTGACCATGCCACTCCCGGAAGAGGCCGCAAAAATAAAAGAGTTAGAAGCAAAGACCATCGGAGAGCTATGCCCGATCTGCAGTAAGCCGATGGAAGTTAAACGCGGACGCTTCGGCTATTTCCTGGGCTGTGTAGATTATCCAAAATGCAAAGGTATTTCTAAAATCTGGAATAAAACCGGATTCAAATGTCTGAATTGTCTTGCTCGGCAGACTGATAACGAACAACTTATAACTAATAACAAAGAGAATAAAGTCATAAGTGACAAGTCATCAGTTATTAGTAAAGTTGGCGACATCGTTGAGAAACGCGGCAGAGGTAGAGGCAAACCATTCTACGCCTGCACCCGTTACCCGGACTGCACCTTCGTAATGAATAAAAAGCCAGAATCTCAGTCTGACCTAGAAGAAGGATACAAATACTGGAAAGCAAACC
>JAHFLJ010000016.1 GCA_023244935.1 Candidatus Liptonbacteria bacterium | reverse complement strand
TAAGGAAGAATGGTTATGACGTTATCTGCAATCCGGGAGCATCGTCGGACCTTCGGTTTTATATTTCGTGGGGACGTCTTGCTAGCGATAAATCTGGCGGACTGAGTTAGAGAGAATTAGCTGTTAATTTCCCAAGTATTTGCTTGGGGATTTTTTTATTAAAAAATGCTATTCTGGGGTTAGTTACTAAGAAGGGGGTGAGTGATGGGAGACACTGAGCGTTCCAAAGGCAAGTTTAACCCTCTTTGGGTTGTTATGCGGGAAATTAATTCGGCAAAACAGCGGAAGTGCAAAAGCGTTCGTGTCGGACCTACTCAAATGCGACTCCATGAAGGCGAGCCCGCTTCGACGAGTCTCCAGCGAGGCGAACCGGATGAGATTGACTCTTTGTTTCAGGCTCTGGTTGAGCGCGGATATGGAGTTTCGGTCCATGTGAGTGACGAGTATCCGAGCCCTAATATTCTGGTTTCTTGGAAATAAAAGCTAGAAACAATCCCAAGCTTGATGCTTGGGTTTTTTGTTGGATATGACCAGGCACTATTAGTAAATAGTACTCGGCTGCTACACAGATTTGACACGAGACCTTATCTAGACTAATATATGCAAGTCACTTTAATGGTCAAGCACTTAAGCAATTAAGTACTCGATTACACAAGGATGGCCTTGATCAATTAGATCACCAGAGGCAAATCCTTGGTGGTTTTTTTATATGATTTTCGCAACTTGTTGCGTAAAAATCATATAACCGAGCACATTATGATGTTTAGAGTGATTTTATAACAAAATAGCAGGGTTTAGTGGCGATTAGTAAAAATGCCCAAGCGCGTATAATGTGCTCGGTCATAAATTTTCTAGCTCGCTTCGCTCGCAACAAAATTTATGAGCTTCATACTAGCTAAAAAAGTAAAAATGACCCAGATCTGGAAAGATGGTAAAATCGTTCCAGTAACTATTGTTAAGGCATCCCCAAACAAGGTTTCTTTGGTGCGGACAACCGAACGAGATGGTTATTCGGCGGTTCAAGTACAACTTGGAAACAGTAAAAAAGAATTTTCAATTAACGAAGGCGAAACTTTTGAAGTTGGCCAAGAAATTGGTGTTTCCGCTTTCACCGAAGGTGAAGATGTAGCTATTTCCGGACTTTCCAAAGGACGCGGATTTCAGGGTGTTGTTAAAAGACACGGTTTCCACGGAGGTCCTAAGAGCCACGGTCAAAAGAACAGATATCGCGCGCCGGGATCCATTGGTAGCACCGCTCCTCAGCGTGTTGTACCGGGAAGAAGAATGGCCGGAAACTTTGGAACCGAAAGAAATACCCGAAAGAATGTTAAAATCGTCCAGATTGACGCTGAAAATAACTATTTGATGTTAAAAGGTGCGGTTCCCGGTGGTCCTGGAACTTTAGTAGAAATTTACAAAGATTAACATGGACGCAAAAATTTATAATTTACAAAACGAAGAAGTCTCATCCATTAAGATCCCGGATGAAATTTTTGATAGAAAATTTAGCGAGTCTTTAGTTAAACAAGTTCTTTTGGCGCAGATGGCGAATGCGCGTGAGCCTTGGGCACATGCCAAAGGACGCGGAGAAGTTCGGGGTGGTGGTAGAAAGCCTTGGAAACAAAAGGGAACCGGTCGTTCACGACACGGCTCTATTCGTTCACCAATTTGGAAAGGTGGTGGAAAATCACACGGTCCTGTTAAAGATAGAGACTATTCTCAGAAAGTTAACAAGAAAATGAAGAGAGTAGCTATTTTTGCTGTTCTTTCCAAGAAATTCCGAACAGGAGAGATTAAGTTTATGGAAGATTTGAACTTAAAGAGCGGAAAAACTAAGGAGTTTGCTCCAGTTTTGGCTAATCTTTCAGGAAAATCCGCAAAAGGTAAGAAATATGACACGCTTATGATTTATGCGCCGGAAAACGGTAGAAATCTTGCTATGGCCAGCCGAAATCTTCCGAAGACCAAAACTCTTTCTTCTACCTCACTTAATGTCTATGATCTTCTAAATTACAAGAATCTTTTAATTGACCAGAAGGCTGTCGCGGTCATTTCCGAACACTACAAAATATAACAATGGCAGATACATTTTTAATCAAAAAAATAGGAATCACCGAGAAATCTACTGTTATGCAGGAGGGCGGAAAGTATATGTTCATCGTTAAACTTGCCTCATCAAAACCGGAAATTAAGAAAGTTGTTGAAGAGCTTTACGGAGTTAAGGTTGATAAAGTGAATGCGCTAAGGTCTTTTGCGAAAGCAAAGAGATTCGGTTCAGTTTACGGAAACAAGCCTGAATATAAAAAAGTTTACGTAACTTTGAAGAAGGGTCAAAAAATAGACGTTTTAGGAACTAAATAAATATGAAATCCTTTTCACCAACAAGTCCATCAAGAAGAAGTTTTACAGCCGTTGAATATCGGAAGCTTTTGACCGGCGATAAGCCATATAAGAAGTTGATGCAGAAACTTCACGATAGCGCCGGAAGAAACTCTGCCGGTAGAATTACTCAAAGACATCAAGGAGGAGGAAACAAAAAGATGTATCGTGTTTGGGATAACAAACAGAATAAATTGAATTCTTCTGTGACTGTTGAGACTATTGAATACGATCCATACCGAACCGCCTTTATATCTTTGATTAAATACGAAGATGGAACTAAGAGCTACATTTTGACTCCACACGGAGTTCAAAAAGGCGCAGTGCTTTTGATTGCAGAAGCCGCTCCGCTTAAACCTGGAAACAGAATGCAGTTAAAGAATATTCCTGTTGGTTATCAGGTGCATAATATTGAACTTCAGCCAGGGCAGGGAGGAAAAATAATTCGCTCCGCAGGTTCTTACGCGGAAGTATTAGCCAACGCAGACGGCTATACCGATTTGAAAATGCCATCCGGAGAAGTCAGAAGAGTTCTTTGGACATGTCTTGCTACTTTGGGTCAGGTTTCGAACATTGAACACAACTTGGTTGTCGGCGGAAAAGCCGGACGTTCCAGATGGTTGGGTGTCAGACCGACAGTTCGTGGTTCCGCTATGAATCCGGTTGACCATCCATACGGTGGTGGTGAAGGTTCACAGCCTCGTGGTACCAGGAAGCCGAAAGATATATGGGGTAATGTTACCGGAGGAAGGAAGACCCGCAAGAAACGAAATCCAACTTCAAGGTTAATCGTTAAACGAAGGAATAAAAAATAAAAATAATTAATGTCCAGAAGTACTAAAAAAGGTCCATTCGTGGATCCAAATATTCTAAAGAAGATCGCCAAAGGAAAGCCGGAAGAGCTTGGAGCTATTAAGACTTGGGCGAGAGCTTCCGAGATTTCACCGGATATGGTGGGATACACTTTTGCCGTGCATAACGGAAGAATTTTTATTGACCTTAGAATTTCCGAAGAAATGGTTGGACACAGACTCGGTGAATTTGTATTGACCAGAAAATTTGTCCGACACGGTGGAAAGATCCAGAAAGAAGTTGAACAAAAGGCCGCTCAAGCTACTGCACCTGCCGCTAAAAAATAATTAATATGGAAAAACAAATTGCAAAACTTAATTATTTAAGAATGGCGCCGAGAAAGGTTAGGTTGGTGGCGAGCTTACTTAGAGGTCTTTCGGTCAATGAAGCCGAAGCCCAACTTTTGATGATGAGGAAGAGAGCAACTCAGCCTTTGATTAAACTTTTGCGATCAGCTGTTTCCGGAGCAAAAAACAGAAAAATGGATATCGATAAACTTATTGTGGAATCAATCATGGTTGACGGAGGGCCTATGCTTAAGAGGTTTATGCCTCGCGCCCAGGGAAGAATGGCTGAAATTCAGAAGAAAATGAGCCACATTACTTTGACATTGGCTGAAAACGATAAAGTTGTTAAGAAATATACCATTGTTGTTCCTAAGAAGGAGAAGCATTTGGCGCACGAGGAGAATGCCAAGCCGGCTAAAGTTGCTCCAAAGCCAAAGAAAGAAAAAGCAGTTGTGAGGAAAGGAACCACAGTCATAAAAAAGGTTTTCTCTAAAAACACCCAAGACACCTCAGGAGGTAAATAAATACTATGGGACAAAAAATAAATCCAAAATCTTTCAGAACGGGTATTACAAAAAACTGGGTTTCCAGATGGTATTTCGCGATGCCTCCTCATAAGGGTAAAGACGATGTGACGTTGAGCAAGACCAGAATCTACGCAAAGTTTTTGATGGAGGACGAAGCAATCCGAGACACGGTAAAGAAAATGATTAACTTGGCCGGAATCGCACTGGTAGAAATCGAAAGAACCGCAAGCTCAATCCGAGTATTTATTAAAGCTGCACGACCTGGACTGGTTATTGGTCGCGGAGGAAAAGGAGTTGAAGATTTGAGTAAGGCGATCGAAGCTGCAATTTTGAAAGTTCGAGGAGATAAAAAGCAGATTGCTTTGAGCGTAAACATCGAAGAGCTCCGAAGAAATGAAATTTCCGCACAGTACACTGCTCAGCAGATTGCTTGGGACATGGAAAAGAGAATGAGCACTAGAAGAACAATGAAAAAGTATCTTGATTTTATCGCGCAGAACAGAGAAGTTCGCGGAGCAAAAATCTTGGTGTCCGGACGTGTTGATGGCGGTGAAATTGCCCGACGTGAAGTTTTGAAATATGGATCGTTACCTTTGCAGAATTTGCGAGCCGATATTGATTACGGAACCGCAACCGCATTTACTTCTTATGGAACAAACGGAATCAAAGTTTGGATTTATAAGGGTGAAATTTTTGCGAATGCCAAAAAAGCGGCAGATGAGCGTCGTCAGTCGGATGAGTCGCGCGGAAATAAAATAGACAGATAAAAATATGTTAGTTCCAAAAAAAGTAAAACATCGAAAGTGGCAAAAGGGACGTTCTAAGGGCCGAACCGTTGAAACCAGAGGTTTGACTTTGAGTTACGGACAATTTGGTCTTAAAGCTACCGAAACCGCTTGGTTGAATTCCAGACAAATTGAAGCCGGACGTCGAACCATTACCAACTTTTTAAAACGTGAAGGAAGGCTTTGGATAAGAGTTTTCCCGGATAAACCGGTAACCATGAGACCTCCGGAAATGACTCTTGGAGGTGGTAAGGGAAGCGTGGATAGATACGTTTTTCCGGTCAGACCCGGTAGAATTATTTTTGAAATTGACGGAGTTAGTCGAGTTATTGCCGAAGCAGCTTTGAAGCGCGCCGCTTACAAGATGCCATTTAAATCAAGATTCGTAGCACGATAAAAACATGAAAAAGAAAGAATTAAATGAATTAAAAGGTAAGCCGGCAATGGAAATCGAGAAGGAAATCCGTGAACTTAAAGTCTCTTTAAGGAAAGATATGTTTGACTTAGGGGCTGGAAAGTTGCAAAATGTACGAACTCTGCGTGATAAGAAAAAAAAGATCGCGCGGTTAATGACGATTTTGAATTCCCAAAATGGAAAATAAACAGAAAATAAATCGAAAGTTACAGGGCGTAGTGGTCTCGGATAAAATGTCCAAGACGCGTGTTGTGGCTGTCACGATAACCAGACAACATCCTAAATATTTAAAACTTTATCGGGTGACCAGAAAGTTTAAGGCTCACGATGAAGAAAATACCTATAAAGTCGGTGATAAAGTAGTTATTTCCGAAACTCGACCAATGTCTAGGGAGAAGCGTTGGATAATAACCGAAAAAATTTAACATGATACAAGAGAGATCAATAATTAAAGTTGCCGATAACAGCGGAGCAAAGAGCGTAAGATGCTTTCGTATTTTGGGCGGAACCAGACATCGCTACGCGAAGATTGGAGATATTTTTATTGCTTCGGTTCAAACCGCCGAACCACGAAAGACCACCAAGAAAAAGGATATCGTGCGCTGTGTTTTGGTCAGATCTCGAAACGTTATCAAGAGAGACGATGGAAGTTACGTTCGATTTGACGAGAACGCTGCAGTATTACTGAACGCCAAGAATGAGCCGATTGCGACCCGTGTTTTCGGACCAATACCTAAAGAGTTGAAAAAGAGAGGATTCGAAAAAATCGTCACACTAGCTGAAGAAATTGTATAAAACCATGCTAAGAATAAAAAAAGGAGATCAGGTAAAACTTTTGGCCGGTAAGGACTCCGGTAAAACCGGAAACGTTTTAAACGTGCTTGCTAGCGGAAAGATTGTTGTTGAAGGGTTGAACGTTGTTAATAAGAGAATGAAGCCTAAACAGCAAGGCAAGACCGGCGAGGTTGTTAAGATTCCTCAGGCCGTTAATCCTTCTAATGTTTTATTAGTTTGCAAAAACTGCAAGAAGCCGGCGAGAGTTGGTTTTAGAGATTTAGATTCAAAGAAAGTTAGATATTGTAAAAAGTGTGAAGCAACCAACTAATTAATATGGAAAAAGTTACCCCAAAACAATTATTAGAAAAGGTAGTGGTGAATATCGGAACCGGAAAGCTTTCGCAACAGGCAGCTTTTACGGACAGAATTTTACCGCAAATTATTAAAGATCTTTCGGCTGTCACCGGACAGAAACCGGTGCTTCGACCGGCAAAAATTTCTATTGCCGGATTTAAGCTTCGACAGGGAACGATTGTCGGCTTGCAGATTACTCTGCGAGGTCAGAAAATGGTTGATTTTTTCGAGCGACTGATTACAATAGTATTACCTCGTGTTCATGACTTTAAGGGTTTAAAGATGAGCTCCGTGGACGCGCACGGTACTTTAAGCGTAGGTTTCAGAGAACAGGTTGTTTTTCCTGAGATTTCTCCGGAAGAGTCCCAATATACTTTTCCTTTTGGAGTTAATATCGTTCCGAAGCGAGGAAAGAAAGAAGACATCGTTTCCGCTTATAAGGCTTTGGGAGTTCCATTCTCAAAAGGCGAACAGGTTGTGTTCAAAAAACGAAAGAAGAATAACAGGAAAAAATAAATAATGGCTAAAACATCAGTAGTTGCAAGAAGTCAAAAGAAACCAAAATTCTCTTCAAGAATAGTTCGAAGATGTTTTAGGTGTGGAAGAAAACACGGATATATGCGAGCATTCGGAATCTGCAGAATTTGTTTCCGAGAAATGGCAACCCAAGGTCAGATACCGGGAGTCAAGAAATCTTCGTGGTAAACATAAAAATATAATGTATTACGATTTATTACCAAAAATTAAAAACGCAGTCCGGGCAAGAAAAGAATTTTTTCAAACTTCTTATTCTAATTTGGATTTGGCTGTCGCTAAATTACTCGTGGAAGAAGGTTTTTTGAAGAGCGCGTCTAAAAAAGAAGTTGGAAAGAAGCAGTATCTGGAGATTAAGCCTGCGTTTAAATCCGGTGATGCGGTTTTTACCGACTATAAACTTTTTAGTAAGCCGAGCAGAAGAATGTATCGCGGATACGATGAATTAAAACCGGTTAGGCAGGGTTATGGAATTTCTATCGTTACTACGCCAAAGGGTGTGTTAACCGGAAAGCAAGCCAAAAAAGAAAAAGTCGGTGGTGAATATTTGTGCGAGGTTTGGTAAACAATAATAATTAAATGAGTAGATTAGCTAGAAAACCGATAAAAGTTTCATCTGGAGTGACCGTTTCAAACGATGGCCATACGGTTTTAGTTGCGGGTCCAAAGGGTGAGCTTAAGATTAAACTTTTGTCTTTTGTAAAATTTGAGATTTCTGGCGAGGAAGCGCAGATTACCAAAACTGCAAATTCCAAGCAGGCCTTGGCGAACAGCGGAACCATGGTGGCACTTCTTAAAAATGCTATCGAAGGTGTTACTAATGGCTTTATGAAAGTATTGGAACTCGAAGGAGTTGGATTTAGAGCTACTATGGATGGTAAGAATTTGGTTTTAGCTTTAGGTTTTGTAAATCCGATTAAAGTTGAGCCACCGGAGGGAATCACGATTGTAGTTGAAAAGAACCAGATTAAAGTTTCCGGAATCGATCGAGGGTTAGTCGGTCAAATCGCCGCAAAAATTCGTTCTTATAAGAAGCCGGAACCGTATAAAGGAAAAGGAATTCATTACTTAGGTGAAGTCATTCAGAGAAAAGTCGGTAAGAAGGCCGGAGCAGCTGCTTCATAAAAATATGGATAAAAACAGAAAAATTTTTGCAAACAAAGCAAGGCGTTCTCATCGAACTAGGGCGAAGATTTTTGGAACCGCAACGACTCCAAGAATTGCAGTTTTTCGTAGCAATAAATTTGTTTCCGCGCAGGCAATCGATGACGAGAAGATGATTACTCTGGTTTCTGCCGAAAGCAAGAAACTTGCCAAGGGTAAGAAAGTTAATAAAACCGAATCCGCAAAAGTAACCGGATTAGAGCTTGGGAAATTACTTTTAGAGAAGGGAATTAAGGAAGGAATTTTTGATAGGAGATCTTACAGATATCATGGTCGCGTAAAAGCTTTAGCCGAAGCTTTAAGGGAGGCAGGAATTAAGATATAAAATGTTTAATAATAATAGTAACAGTAGAGGACCAGGAGGAGGTGGTGGACCACGACGCGGCGGACCTGGAGGGCCCGGCGGATTTAGAAGAGGACCACGACCGGAAATTAAAGACGAATTCAAGGATAAAGTTTTAGACTTGAGGCGGGTTACTCGCGTCGTCAAAGGAGGAAAAAGATTTCGTTTTCGGGCAACGGTAGTTATTGGTGATGAAAGAGGAAGAGTTGGTGTCGGAATCGGAAAAGGAGCGGACGTTGCTCAATCAGTTGCCAAAGGAAAGGCGGACGCCAAGAAATCTCTCATTAAAATATTTTTGAAAGACGGTAGAACTATTCCTCATGAATCAATCGCGAAGTATAGCGCCGCGACTGTAATTTTGAAGCCGGCGAAAATTGGACACGGATTAAAGGCTGGTGGTGCGGTTCGCGTGGTGCTTTCTTTGGCCGGTGTTAAAGATGCCACCGCAAAAATTCTTTCTCGAACTCCAAATAAGCTCACCAATGCAATGGCAACAATGGAAGCTTTAAAGAAAATGAAGGTTTTAAAGCCGACTAAACCAGTGGCTTCAAAATAAAAAATATGAAACTTTTTGAATTAAAAAAAGATAAAGCAGCTAAGAAGGTCGCAACTCGCGTAGGACGTGGAGGAAAACGAGGAACAACTTCCGGTCGTGGGCAGAAAGGACAAAAATCCCGTTCCGGTAGAAAGATGCGTCCGGCAGAACGTGATCTTTTGATTCGCATTCCTAAACTTCGTGGTTTTAGACATACTCCGGTTTCGGAGTTGAGTTTGGTTCTTAATGTCGGTGATTTGGATAAAAAATTCAAAGCTCAGGGTGGCTCCAAGGTTGGCGCAATCGTGGAAATGGATTCGCTTAAGGCTGTTGGATTGGTTCCAAAGAGATATTTTGGACAGGTTAAGATTTTGGGGAATGGAGAAATAACTTTGCCATTAACTCTTAGAAGGTTGAAGGTTTCCAATAGCGCTAAAGGTAAAATTGAAAAGGCTGGCGGCAAAATTGCGGAGTAAAATCCGCTTTTGCTATTTCTTAAACTTCAGGTAAAATATTCATTACATGCAGAAATTACTACAGATATTCACTATAAAAGACTTGAGGAATAAGGTCCTGGTTGTGCTGGGGCTTCTTTTGGCTTTCAGAGTTTTAGCTTCAGTTCCTATCCCGGGGGTTGATCCGGCGAGACTAGCTCAATTTCTTGGCTCCAATCAGCTTTTTGGTTTTTTGAATTTGTTCTCCGGTGGAGGACTTAGTAAATTATCGCTAGCGATGCTTGCCGTCGGTCCGTATATTACCGCGACGATTATTATGCAATTGTTGACGATAATCTTTCCTAAATTTAAGCAACTTTATTACGAAGAGGGAGCGCGCGGGCAAGCTAAATTCAACCAGTATTCCAGACTACTTGCGGTTCCGTTGGCGATATTGGAAGGCTTTGGTTTTTTAAATCTACTAATTTCTCAGCAGGTAATTGCGCGCCCGGATTTTTTGGGAATGGTGACGAATGTATTGGCAATCGCCGCCGGTTCGATGTTGTCACTGTGGTTCGGTGAACTTATCAGCGAGCAAAAAATCGGCAACGGTATTTCTTTGATAATCTTAGCAGGTATTTTAAGCGCAATTCCTTCCGGGCTTAAATTAGCTCTTGCATCTTATACACCGGCAATGCTTCCTGCATATATCGCTTTTGCGGTTATTTTCTTGGGGGTGGTAATGGCAGTTGTATATTTAAATGAAGGAGAGAGAAAAGTACCTATTGCTTATGCGCGAAGAATTCGTGGCAACAAGATGTATGGAGGAGCTACCAGTTATTTGCCATTGAAGGTGAACCAGGCCGGTATGATTCCACTTATTTTCGCAATTTCTGTTTTGCTTTTCCCGCAAATTTTTGCGCAGATAATGACAGCGATTATTCCAAGCGTAGGAATTGCGATTAATTCTTTTGTGGCAAGAATGATGGCTAATCAATTGATTTACGGTACTTTGTATTTCACTTTAGTCGTGGCCTTTACATTTTTCTATTCCGCAATCACCTTCAATCCGGAAGAAGTTGCCAAGAATCTACAGAGAGGCGGAGGATTCGTAATGGGAATCAGACCGGGTGAAGCGACTGCTACTTTCTTTAAGAAAATTTTAAATAGAGTAAATCTTTCCGGCGCAATCTTTTTAGGACTTATTGCCATTTTACCTATTATCGTTCAAAAATTAACCGGATTCTCAGCTTTTCAGATGAGCGGAACCGCGCTTTTAATTGTTGTTGCCGTTTCGCTGGAAACTATGAGGCAAGTGAATTCGCAGATGACGATGCGCGGATACGAGGCTCTCAACTAACGTTTTGAACTGTACACGGTCGCTGGCCTCCTGCGGCCAGCGCCGCCAGATCTCGGCACAAAAACTTTTCCTTCGGAAAAGTCCAAGCTTTTTGTGCCTGCGATACCTGCCTGCCGGCAGGCAGGGCCAGTTCTAAACGTTAGTTTTCGCGTGAGGGGAGAAGACAATAAAATAAAACCAAGCTTTTTGGCATTCCGAAACCCTCCCTAGGCGGGCAGGCACCCCCATAAAGAGGTTAGCTTCGCTGTGTGAAAAAAAGAAAAGGCGGGAGACCAAGCTAAAAGTGTCTCCGATACCTGCCGGCCCGCTTCGACAAGCTTCAGCGAGGCGAGCAGGCAGGGCGGTACAAAATATTAGTTTTCGATGGGTGAAAAAGAAAAAACGCCAGATGGCGTTTATATTAACGGTCAAGTTCTTCTGCTTGCTTGTAACCATAGCCCTTAACGAAGAGACGCTTGGCTCCAACTCTCATAATCGAAGACATTGTATTAAATTTGTATCGATTGCGGAGCATCTTTGTGCCGTCCCCGACTTTTTTCGTTTTGAAGATAGGAACACAAAGAATTGAAAATCTTTTTCTCCCAAAATTTTTGATTCTCTTTAACCTTTGCCTAATTTCTTTGAGGAGAATCCTTGGGGCTTTTTTATCGTCGGACTCGAAGGTGAACCTTAGGTGAGAAATATTGCAAACTGACCAGTCTCTATTCCAAGAATAGACCGTAAGAGTGGTTTCATGCATTCGCATTTTAGGGTCCCTCCTTTTAATTAACTGCCTAGAGTATATGTCGCTAGTCGTGGGTTTTCAAGCGATTAAAAAAACGCCAGAGATGGCGTTATTTGTTATGTTTATTTTTTGATCACTTCTGCCCATGCTTTCGGGCCGGCGCCTTCGATGAAGAGTTTTTCTGCGGTCATCCTAGGATTCAGGATTGTCGGAAGACTGGAGAACTTTTCGCGATTGCGAATAAGTTTTCTGCCATTTGGTCTTCTGTTTTCGAGAAGAGGGTTGCAGGCGATTACGGCGTATTTATAACTGCGAACCTTAAATCTTTTCAGCCTTTTTCGGCACTCTGCGAGTAGCTTATTTTTGGCTTCGGCGGAATCTTTTGCTTCAAAGTCAAAATAATAAAAGTGCTTTCCGTAGATGCCCATTCTGGTGTTGGTATAGACAATCAGGATTGCGCTGTAGGTTTTCACGGACACCTCCTTTTAATTAACTGTTTCAGAGTATATGCTTTTTTCGCCATTTTTCAATAAATCGTGTAGTATTAGGAAATGCAAAAAGTAGTAATTCTTTATGGAACTACGGCTTGCCGGCCGTAGCTTTAGCGAAGGGGATGAGATACTAAACAATAATAAAATCAAATTATAAAAAATATCATGCAAAAAGTCATAATTTTATATGGGGCGCCGGGGAGTGGAAAGGGAACACAGGCTAATTTATTAGCTTCAAAATTTGACCTAATTCATTTTGATACCGGAAAATTTTTTGAGGCGGTAGTTCACGATCCGAAAAATCAAAAAGATCCGCAGATAAAAGAGGAAAGAAAACTTTTTGACAGCGGTAAATTAATGACCCCTGCGTTTGTTTTGGAAACCGTAAAAAGGGAAGCTAAAGAAATTCACAAGGCCGGCTTTGGAATTGTTTTTAGCGGTTCTCCGAGGACCATGTTTGAGGCTGAAGGACTGGTGCCGGAATTAATAAAATTATACGAGAAGAAAAATATTCACGTTTTTGTTTTGGATGTCCCTGCAGTAGAATCTATTAAAAGAAACAGTAGCCGAATGATGTGCAGGTTTTGCGGTTACGGACTTTTAAGCGCTTATTATGATGTTAGAAATCCGAAACATTGTCCGGTCTGTGGCGGACCATTTTATAAACGAGTATTGGATAATCCGGAGACAATCAAGATTCGTCTCAAGGAATATAACGAAAGGACCGCTCCGATTTTTGGGTATATTAAGAAGCAGGGTATAAAACAGTTAAAAGTGGATGCTCGGCCGGCGCCTTTTAAGGTTTACCAAAAAATTATAAAAGAGTTGGGAATAAAATGATTAAGATTAAAACCGAGGCGGAAATTAAAATAATGCGCGAGGCCGGCAAGCGTCTGGCAAGTGTAATGGAAGAACTTAAGGTTTTCCCTAAGGTTGGAATGGCTACTTTAGATGTAAACGAATTAGCTGAAAAATTAATAATAAAAAACGGCGGAGTTCCGGCATTTTTAGGATATAAGCCGTATGGAGCAGCAAGCCCATATCCGTTTACGACCTGCATCTCCGTGAACAGCACAGTGGTTCATGGTTTGCCATCGGAATATATTTTACAGGAAGGAGATTTGTTGAAAATAGATTTGGGACTTATCTATGAAAAATATTATTCGGATATGGCGATGACTTTGCCGCTGGGAGAAATCTCGCCGGAAGCCAGGCGACTTGTGGGCATAACTGAAGAGGCCCTTTACTTGGGGATTAAAGCGGCCCAAGCCGGAAATCATTTAGGGGATATCGGATTTGCAATCCACTCGCGAGTTAAAAGTGCGGGATTTTCAATAGTTGATGGATTGACAGGGCATGGAATAGGAACAAAACTTCACGAAGATCCGTATGTATATAATTTTGGAAAGCCCGGAGACGGAGAAAGGCTCGTCCCCGGAATGGTGTTGGCAATTGAGCCGATGACGGCGGTTGGTAAGCGTGCAGTTACTCAGCTCGATGATGATAGTTTCGTGACGGCGGATGATTCGCTTTCGGCTCATTTCGAGCATACTATTGCCATTACTGAAGGTGGGCCAATTATCTTAACTAAGATGTAGATTTTCCCCCTTGTGTTATGATCGGCCGAATAAATTTTGCTTTGTGATAGCCTGTTTGATGTGGGGATTTGTGTTATAATTGCTTTATATGAATAAACCATTTTTATCCGTAGTTATTCCTGCTTACAATGAAGCTAAGAGGTTGCCGGCGACTTTGGTTGATATCGATAAGCATTTAAGTCAGGTTGAGTATTCTTATGAGATTTTAGTGGTAAACGATGGCTCAAAGGATAACACGGCTGAGATTGTCAGAAAAATGTCAGCAACCATCAAAAATTTAAGAGTTGTTGATAATCCTATAAATAGAGGTAAGGGCGCGGTGGTCCATGATGGAATGTTGATTGCGAAAGGAAATTATCGTTTATTTATGGATGCCGATAATGCAACTTCGGTAGATCAATTTTCTAAAATGATTCCGCTTTTTAAAGAGGGCGCCGATGTGGTGATTGGTTCTCGCGCGATTGCCGGAGCTAAACTTGAGCCGGCTGAACCAATTTATCGGCAAATTCCGGGAAAGATGGGTAATTTACTTATTCAAATATTACTTTTGCCCGGAATCTGGGATACTCAGTGTGGATTTAAGGCATTTAGTGAAAAGGCGGCGGAAGAGGTTTTTGGAATGATGAAGATAACCGGATGGGGTTTTGATGTAGAGGCCTTGGCGCTTGCCAAGAAGCTTGGTTATAAAATTCGAGAAGTTCCGGTTCACTGGGTTAATGCCGAGGGTTCAAAAGTGGGTATTTCGGCTTACTTGAAAGTTTTGCTTGAAACCTTTAAAATCCGCCTATGGCTTTGGACGGGGAAGTACCCAATAAAAACTAATAACTAGCCACTAATAACTAATAACAAATTTCGGAAACTAATAACAGGTGATTTATATTCGTTATAAGTTACCAGTTATAAGTAATAAGTAAAAATACAATGACATATTATTTAACCGCAGAAAGATTCGAAGATTTAAAGAAAGAGCTGGAAAGCTTAAAAACTACCAAGAGACAAGAAATTGCCGAGCGTCTTAAGAGAGCTAAAGAATTTGGTGATTTGTCGGAAAATTCCGAATATACCGAGGCTCGTGAAGAACAGTCTGAGGTAGAGGCAAGAATTTACGAACTAGAGGAGATGATAAAACACGCTGCCATCATTAAAAAAGGCGGGCACGAGACCGGAGTCGCGCATGTCGGATCCACAATTAAAGCCAAAAAGGGAAATAAAGAAGTGAATTATATGATTGTTGGTTCGGACGAGTCCAAACCTGAGGTAAATAAAATTTCTAACGAATCACCGTTGGGCCGAGCTTTTCTTGGTAAAAAAGTTGGAGATGTTGCCGAGGTAGAAACTCCGAACGGAAAAGTAGAATTTAAAATTATTAGCATCGAATAAAAATGATCGAAGCATTAAGAGACGAGCGCATTAAAAAACTGGAAAAATTGAAGGAGTCCGGGATTGATTCTTATCCGCAAAATTCCAAGAGAACTTTGTCTCTTTTTTCTGCGCGGCAAGATTTTTCTAAATTATTTAAAGCAAAAAAGAAGTTATGGCTAGCCGGTAGAATTTTGAGTATTCGCGATCAAGGTAATATTATTTTTTTGGATCTGGAAGATGAAAGTGGGAAGTTGCAGGCGGTTTTACTTAAAAAAAATATTAAGATTTTTCCGATTTTTAAAGGTGGTCTTGATAGGGGAGATTTTATAAATGTTTATGGTTTGCTTTTCAAAACTAAGAGCGGAGAAATAAGCCTGGAAGTGAAAGAGGTGAATATTTTGACGAAATCGTTGTTACCGATACCAAGCGAGTGGTATGGAGTCGAAGATCCGGATTTACGACTCCGAGCTCGCTACTTAGAGTTATTGACTGATCCGATAACCAAAGACATCTTTAGGAAGAAGTCCGCTTTTTGGCAGGCGTTTCGTGAGTTCCTTTTGAAGGAAAATTTTCTGGAAGTGGAAACTCCGGTTTTGGAATCGGTAACCGGTGGCGCGGAAGCTGAGCCGTTTAAGACACATTTAAAAGCGCTGGATATTGATTTGTATCTGCGAATTTCTTTGGAGCTTAGCCTGAAAAAACTTATTGTTGGTGGCTACGAGAAAGTTTTCGAAATCGGTAGGATTTTTAGAAACGAAGGTATAGACAAGGAGCACTTGCAAGATTACACCCAGCTTGAGTTCTATTGGGCATACCATGAATATAATGACCTCATGAAACTTGTCGAGAAAATGTATAAGTTCGTGATTAAAAAATCCGTGGGAACTTACCGGACGACTTATGACGGAAAGAAAATTGATTGGGGAAAAAAATGGAAGACGGTTGATTACGTCTCTTCGTTTAAAAAAGCAGTCGACTTGGATCCATTAACCGCGACTGACGACGAGTTATTTTCTTTGGCAAAAAATAAGGGATTCGGTCCGGAGCGTCAGATGGGACGCGGGAGGCTTATCGATTTAATTTTCAAGAAGACGGTTAGGCCAACTTTAATTCAGCCATGTTTTTTGGTTGATCCACCGGTTGATATTGAACCACTTGCCAAGAGACATAGAAAAGATTCGCGCAGAGTTGAGCGCTTTCAGATTCTTGCGGGGGGAACTGAACTAGGAAAAGGTTTTACCGAGCTGAATGACCCACTTGACCAGAGGCAGAGATTTGAGCAACAGGCGAAGCTTCGAGAGGCTGGTGACACTGAAGCGCAGATGATGGACGAAGGGTTTGTGGAGGCACTGGAGTATGGAATGCCTCCAACCGCCGGATTTGGAATATCCGAGAGGTTATTCGCGGTGCTTATGGATAAGCCTGTTCGGGAGACTGTGTTTTTCCCGCTCATGC
>JAHFLJ010000026.1 GCA_023244935.1 Candidatus Liptonbacteria bacterium | reverse complement strand
GAATCTATTGAGAATTCCGAGAAATCCTGGCTTGGGTATGCCAAATTCGCCGATTCGTGGGGGTTGAGGCGGAAGCTGGGAGTGTAGTATAATTTAGTTAAGAAAATAAACATATAAACAAATGAATTACATAATTTATGGAATCGGAGCGGTTTTATTGGTTTGGATTGTCTCGGTTTTTAATTCTTTAATCAAAAAAAGAAATACCGTCTCAAATTCTTGGGCAGACGTGGATGTGCAGTTGAAGCGCAGATATGATTTAATTCCTAATCTAGTTGAGGCAGTCAAAGGTTATATGGGGCATGAGGCAAAGGTTTTTGAAACAGTAACAGAGGCTAGAACTAGAGCGATGTCGGCCGGAGGACAGGACGAAAAAGCTAAAGCCGAAAACGAGCTTTCTGCAACACTTAAAACTCTTTTCGTCGTTTCGGAAAGTTATCCTCAGCTTCGAGCTAACGAAAATTTTTTAAGTCTTCAAGGCGAACTTTCTAATCTAGAAAATGACTTGCAGTCAGCGCGACGATATTACAATGCCACTGTTCGGGAGTTTAATAATGCCATTTCTGTTTTTCCGGCGATGATTGTCGCTAAACTTTTTGGATTTGGTTCTAAAGAATTTTTTGGCGCAGACAACGAGGAGAAGGTTGCTCCAAAGGTAAGCGTCTAATGTTGAAGAAAATATTTTATTTAACGACTTTTTTGTTGGTTGGCACTTTTAGTTTTGCCATCAATGCCGAAGCGGAGAAAATAGGTAGTTTTGATATGTCCGCTCAAATCGGGAAAGACGGAACGGTTAATATAACCGAGTATATTAAATATGATTTTGAGGGAGCCGAGCGCCACGGGATTTTTAGAGATATTCCGCTTTCTAGTAAGGATGGGCCAGATATTGCCATCGAAGTTGTAAACGTGAGTGATGATTTTGGGGACGTCCCTTTTGTGACTTCGCGCAGTGGCGGTAGGCTGAATATTAAAATTGGCGACGCCAGTAAATTTATCTCCGGTGTTCAAAATTATAAGATTGATTATCGGTTATTCGGAGCAATCAGGTTTTTTGAGGGGCACGATGAGTTCTATTGGAATGTCACCGGAAACGATTGGCAAATTCCGATACTTTCCGCATCTGCTGAAGTTTCCGCGGATTTTGAATTTTTGAATGGAACTTCATCCAGTTGTTATACCGGTCCAGTTGGGGCAACGTTTCAAAATTGCAGTTTTGTAATAGGGAATGACATGAAGAGCGTTGAATTCTCGGCAGTCGGTAGTTTGACAGCGGGCAACGGGCTGACGCTTTCGGTTTCATTCCCGAAAGGGGTGGTTGATCCGATATTGGCCGATAAAAATTTCAGCGAAAATAAAAAAAGTGATTCTATTTCGTCATTTTCTCCTTTCGTTTTTCTCGAACATATTTTTTCGTTTTTCTCCTTCATTTTTTATGTTATTTTCGGATTAGCATTATATTTGATTTTCTCCGGATCAAAGAAGATTGTTTCTGACAGGCGCTTGAATGGCCGACCGACCGTTGTTCAATATAGTCCTCCGGATGGATTCTCGTTATCTGAGATTGCCGTTGTTGCGCACAGAAATTTTCGTGCTTCGGATTTTTCATCAGTTATAATTAAGCTCGCGGTGGATGGTTATATTAAAATTGTTTACCCACAAAATAAGTTTTTTAATAAAGATAATTACGAACTTGTAAAGCTTAAGGAGGGAGAGGATATTCAGGATGAAGTCGCCAAAAAGGTATTTAACTATTTATTTGCTAGCGGGAGTATTGGTTCGATTAAGATTAACGATCTTGACAGGAGCGAAGGCAATAAATTGCTTATAGACCTCAACGGCTCAATTCGTAAGAACTTATTAAATAGGGCGATTTTTATAAAAAAATTGTGGTATAAACTTTCCGACACGGGAGTAGATGTTTTGTGGCGGATATTTGGCTTCGCGAAATTTTTGGAAGCTACCGAAAAAGAAAGATTGGAACTTATGAATGCTCCGGAATTAAAGCCGGAAATATTTGAGAAATTTTTACCGTATGCAATGGCTTTTGGGTTGGAAACAAAGTGGGCCGGTAAGTTTGAGATGATAGTTACAGCTCCTCCGTCTTGGGTGGAGGGATATCCTGTGGGTAGAGCATTTAGCGTTGTTGCTTTCACTCAGAGCATGAATTCATTCGGTTCTTCGGTGGCGAGTAGTAGTACACATTCTTCCGGCGGTGGCGGAGGTGGTAGCTCCGGTGGCGGGTCCGGAGGTGGAGGTGGCGGGAGTTGGTAGGGAGAGCTGTTCGATTCCCAGCAAACCAATATATAACAAAACACTTCGCGCAAGGCGAAGTGTTTTGTTATTACTGTCGGGCTGCTGGGAATCGAACCCAGTCTTTACGAACCCGAATCGCACGTACTACCGGTATACTACAGCCCGCCTTCGCTAAAGCTTCGGCGGGGCAAGCCCGTTAAAACTTTAACAATGCATAGAAGCAACTAAGATTCTATATTAAAAAGTCTTAAAAATCCATATCTGATCGATTGATAGATGCATAGTTAAAAGGTTATAATGTAAGCAAATTGGGGTTAGAACGTCATATCTAATGCATAACAGTAATATTCACAGCGATACATTTAGGAAAATTTACGAAGAGCACGTTACCGCTCTCTATCGCCATGCTTACTTTCGGGTATTTTCGAAGGATAGAGCGGAAGAGCTGGTACAGGAAGCGTTTTTGCGTTATTGGGAATACACTGAAAAAGGAGAGGTGGTTCTGAACCCGAAAGCGTTTTTATACAGAACTTTAACTAATTTGATAATTGACCACTCACGCAAGAAGAAAGAATCCAGCCTGGATGGGTTAATGGAAGATTCTAATTGGGCAGAGCCGAGTGCCAACGAAGACGCTATGCATGAAAATAAATTTTTATTCGAGGAGGTTAGAGAGGTTCTGGAGAGTTTACCGAAAGATGTTCAAGAATTGATAGCTATGAGATATGTTGACGAGATGGAAATTAAAGAGATTGCCGAGGTTCTAAAAACCACTCCGAATAATGCTTCCGTGAAATTACACAGGGCGATGGAAAAGTTAAAAAAAGCGGTTGCAGAAGAAAAATGGATAAATTCATAGAAAAATTAAATAAAGCTAAATCAAAAATAAATCTTTCGCCGGAACGAAGGGAGAATTTATATTTGAAAATAATTTCTGCGGCCACCGAAGAAAAAAATAAAGTTAAAATAGAGCCGGCGGTTTTTTGGAAATTATCTTGGCGCGCGCCGTCGACAATCCTTGTTGGTATTTTAGGTTTGCTGGTTATCACAGCCAGCACTTCGTTCGCATCCGAAGAATCTTTACCGGGAGATGTTTTGTATCCGGTGAAGCGCAATATCAATGAAAATGTAATGCGCTTATTGGCGAACACCACGCCGGAAAGAGCGGAGTTGGCAGTGAATTTGGTGGATCGCAGGTTGTCGGAAGCAAATCAGTTGGCATCTCTCGGGCGTCTTACTAGAGACGCCTCCGATACTTTAGTCGTTGAAATTGGACAAACTTCGGTTGAGGCCAGAGATCAAATTGCCTTGCTCCAGGAGGCCAAGCGGGAGGACTTGGCTATTAACGAGGCTTCTCGATTGGAAACGTCCCTTAAAGCAAATGGCGCGGTATTCCGAGGGGTTAGGAACAAGAAAGAGAAGTCTGAGCCGGCAATTTTAGCTGATTTTGGTTCGAAGGTTGACGAACTGGCATTTGAAGCCGAAGGCGTAAGAGTTTCGATGGAGGATTCGGTATTTTCTACTGGCCAGACATTATTGATGGCGGCAAAGATGGCTCCGGAGGCAGGGTCAGTAACAACGACTGTTGATGAAAAAGGATCCGATGAAGTTTTCACTAAGGAGTTTACGGAAGAGAGTTTGGAAAAAGTAAAAAAATCAATCGACGAGTTCAAAGATAAAGTTAAAGAGCGCGAGAGCGGTGAAAATTATAATTCTGATGCGGTGAACAGTGAAATCGAGAGCGCCGAGCGAGATATTGAGGAAGCCAAAAATAATTTGGAAAACAACGATGTTAAAGGTTCGCTTAGGTTTATTAACCAGTCCAGCAGGAAAGTCCGAGAGGCGGAAATAATAAACGAAGCTGAACAAAAGTTGGATGTTAGAGTGTTTGAATCTAGAG